>JAHELU010000041.1 GCA_024644005.1 Acidimicrobiales bacterium
GAGCTCGTGACGTGCTCCGGGATCCGCCGAGCTCATCTGCCCCACGTCACGGTCGTGGTCGACGAACGGACCCTGCGAACCGGTACCCACGATCGATCGATCCGACAGACCGGCGACGGCCATGAACTGAGCGATGCGGCGGTCGCCCGCTTGTGCTGCGAGGCCGTGCTGCGTCGGGTCACCACCGACCGTCGGGGCGTCCCGATCGACGTCGGGCGTCGCCATCGGACCGCGACGGACGCCCAGTGGGCCGCCATTCGGGCTGTCTACTCGAGCTGCGGGTGGCGTGGCTGCGACCGGGTGCTGTCCCATTGCCAGCTCCACCACATACGACCGTGGGGGAGCGGTGGAGCCACCGATCTCGCCAACCTCGTCCCGCTCTGCAGTCACCATCATCATGCGGTGCACGAGGGGCGCTGGACCGTTCGACTCAGACCGAATCGAGCACTGGTGATCACCAGACCGGATGGGCTGCACCACTCGACCTCCGATCCGCCGACCCGACGACCGACCATCGCCGCATCCCGTTACTTGACAACTCCATAGGCCCGGGCGCGGGCAGCTCCGTTGGCTGGTTGGCACTCCGCCATGGAGGGCGGAGCCGGTACGCTTCGGTGGTGGCTGATCATCCCCTGAGCGAGCGCATCGCCGACCTCCATCACCGCAAGCAGGAAGCACTCAACGCCGGCCCCGAGCGTGCGGTCCAGCGCCAGCACGACAAGGGCAAGATGTTGGCTCGGGAGCGGCTCGAGTACCTGCTCGACGAGGGCTCGTTCAACGAGATCGACATGCTGGCTCGGTCCCGCCACCCCGAGGCCGAGTCGAGACCGTACACCGATGGCGTCGTCACCGGCTGGGGCTCGATCGACGGCCGAAAGGTGTTCGTATCGAGCCAGGACTTCACCATCAACGGTGGCTCGATGGGCGAGGTCTCGGCCGAGAAGCTGCACAAGCTCATGGACCTCGCCCTCTCGGTGGGCGCCCCCTACATCGGCCTCAACGACGGCGCCGGAGCCAGGATCCCCGAGGGCGTGGTCAGCCTAGACGGCTACGGCGGCATCTTCTGGCGGAACGTCCAGGCCTCGGGGATCATCCCCCAGATCAGCGTCATCTTGGGACCGTGCGCCGGGGGTGCGGTGTACAGCCCGGCGATGACGGACTTCATCTTCATGGTCCGCGAAACGTCGCACATGTTCATCACAGGGCCCGATGTGGTCAAGACGGTGACCGGCGAAGAGGTCACGCTCGAGGAGCTCGGCGGGGCCGGCAGCCACTCGTCCCGCTCGGGGGTGGCCACGTTCGTGGCGGCCGACGAGAAGTCGGTGATGGACGACGTGCGCTACCTCCTGTCGTTCCTCCCGGCCAACAACATGGAGGACGTGCCCCGGGTGGCCACCGGCGACGATCCACAGCGGCTGTGCCCCTCGCTCGCCGAGCTCATGCCGGCCAGCCCGAACATGCCCTACGACATGAAGGCCGTCGTCACCGAGGTGGTCGACGACGGCGACTTCCTGGAGTACCACGCCAACTGGGCCAAGTCGATCGTCTGTGGCTTCGCCAGGATGGACGGCCGGACCGTCGGGATCGTGGCCAACCAGCCGCTGGTGCTGGCCGGGGTGCTCGACATCGAGAGCGCATCGAAGGGAGCTCGGTTCGTCCGGACCTGCGACGCCTTCAACATCCCGATCCTCACCTTCGTCGATGTTCCCGGTTTCCTGCCGGGCGTCGATCAGGAGTACGGGGGCATCATCCGCCACGGAGCCAAGCTGTTGTACGCCTACTGCGAGGCCACGGTACCGAGGATCCAGGTCATCACCAGAAAGGCCTACGGCGGGGCCTACGTGGTCATGGACTCGAAGGGCGTCGGCTGCGACCTGTCGCTGGCGTGGCCCTCGGCCGAGATCGCGGTCATGGGGCCCGAGGGGGCCACAGACATCGTGCATCGCCGGGAGATCCAGTCGGCTGCCGACCCCGAGACCCGCCGGGCCGAGCTGGTGGAGGACTACAAGGAGCAGTTCGCCAACCCGTGGATCGCCGCCGAGCGGGGCTACATCGACGACGTCATCGATCCGGCCGAGACCCGGCAGAAGATGATCGCCGGGCTCGACATGCTGGCGTCGAAGCAGGAGGAGCTCCCCCGCCGCAAGCATGGCAACGTACCGCTGTGAGAACCGAGATCACCCCCGTACCCACCGACGAAGAGGCGGCTGCCATCGCGGCCGCGGTGACCATGGCCTGGCCCAGGCCGGTGATCGCCGCCGAGCCGGACGATGGGTCATCCACTCGGTGGCGCTTCAGCGGCCGATGGTGGGCCGAGCGCACGTGGCGCCGCCCCCTGCGCTGATCACCGACCCTTCATGACCTTCGGCCCTACGACGCCGACCGGTCACGGACTTGGCTGAGGACGAGGCCGGTGTCAGCCGGCGAACCCAGAGGAGACGCGATGGATGAAGCGGTGCGGATCCGTGTTCTGGTGGTACCGGCCAGCAAGCACGGGGGCACAGCCGAGATCGGTCGGGCCATCGCCACGAGGCTTCGAGCCGGTGGCCTCGATGTCGACGTCGCGCAACCGGAGCAGCTGCACGATCTGTCGATCTACGGTGGCTTCGTCATCGGCAGTGCCCTCTACCTCGGCACGTGGCTACCGAGCGCAGCCACGTTCGTCCGGGCATTCGACACCGAGATCCGCCAGCGACCGACCTGGCTGTTCAGCAGCGGCCCGCTCGGACCCGGTCATCCGGAGGAACCCATCATGGAGGACGTCCTGACCGACCTGATGGAAACCACCGGGGCTGTACAGCACCGCCTGTTCGGCGGGCGGCTGGAGATCGACCGGTTGGAGCGAACCGACCGCTTCCTGGCCGAGTGGATCGGTGTCCCCGAAGGCGACTACCGCGAGTGGGACGCCATCGAGGAGTGGGCTGGTCAGATCGCAACCGAGTTGAGCCAGGCGGCACCGGTTACCATCACGATCGACGAGGAGTGACGCCATGACCGACAGTGGGTTGGAAGAGCTGAGCGAGGACCAGTGCTGGACGCTCCTCGCAGACGAGCGTGTCGGCAGACTGGCCGTCTCGGTGGCCAACCGACCGGACATCTTTCCCGTCAACTACCGGCTCGACGGCAGCACGGTGGTGGTCAAGACTGCGCCCGGCTTCAAGTTGGCCGCGGCCACCCTGGGAACGGCAGTGGCATTCGAGGTCGATCGTCTCGACGACGAAGCCCGCACCGGGTGGAGCGTGGTCATCCACGGACGAGCTAGCGAGATCCAACGGCTGGAGGAACTGCTGGACGCAGACGATCTGGCCGTGGATCCGTGGGCTGGCGGAAAGAAGAACCACTACATCCGCATCGAGCCGACCGAGGTCACCGGCCGCCGGATCACCTGAGCCGACGGCGGCGCCCGATGACAGGGCCTAGTTGTACGGAACCACCACCGTGGCGACCGTCGGGTGGTGAGCCAACGACGTGGCCACCGAACCGAGCAGCAGGTAGGCCGCTCCCCGGTGGCCCCGAGAACCGATGACGACGAGGTCTGCGACGCCTCCCGATCGCCGAAGCTCGATCCTGGGATCTCCCATCACGGATCGCACATCGATGGTCACACCATCCTCCGGCCCGTCATCGGCGTCGGCGAGGGCCCGGTCGATCGTGGCCTGGACCATCGTGCGCGTCGCCTCGTCCGCCTGCGGGGCGGGGGGAACCAGCTCGAGCGCATAGGGCGCATTGAGCCAGCAGCCCAGGGCTGTGATTCGGCCGCCCGGGCTCACGTGCCGAGCCGCCCACCGGATGGCGGCCTCGGCGTTCTCCGAGCCGTCGACACCGACCAACAGGTGCTCCAGCGGCCGGTCGACCGGTGTGCCCTCTGGGATGACGGCCACCGGCACGGTGGAGTGCTTCACGCAGTATGACGCAACCGAACCGAGCAGCGTCTCGGCCAGCGCGCTGCGGCCACGGCTGCCGACCACCAGCAGTCGCTGTTCGGTGGCCGCCTTGACCAGGGCCGGTCCGGGGTACCCCCGGACCACCTCGCTCCGGTCTTTCAGCTCCGGGTGGGCCGCCAGCATCTCGGCCATCCGATCCTCGGCGTCCTCCCGCATGATGTCCGTGAGGTCCTGGTAGAGGCCGGGGGTGCCGATCCCATCGCCGAGCGCGTCGACATGGTAGGCGCTGATCGGATGGACCGGTCCGAGCACGTCCGACTTGTCGACGGCCCAGTCGAGCGCTCGCTTCGAGCCCGGTGAGCCGTCGACCCCGACGATCACCGACCCGGTCCTGTCCTTCGCTGCCATCGTGAGCCTCTCAGTGCGGATCGACCGGTGGCCGGCTGAGCAGCACCGGGCAGTGGGCATTGTGCACCACATCCATGGCCACGCTGCCGACGGCGATGCGGGCCATGCCCGATCGGCCATGTGTCGACAGCGCGATCATCGAGCCACCGTAGCGCCGCGCGTGGTCCACGATCTCCTTGGCCGGATCGTCACCGTGGAGCACGTCGTAGTCGACTTCCCTGCCGGTGATCGACTCGACCGTACCGGCCAGTCCAGCCAACACGTTGGTCTCGGCCGCCCGATCGATCCCGGCCGGGACAGCGGAGGAGTCGATCACCGTGATCAGGGAGGTGTCGACAGCCAGTTGCTCGGCCATCCTGGCCGCCACCGGCACAATGGTCGCACCGAAGTGGGAGTCGTCGGTTGCGATGAACATCGGCCCCTTGGGCCAGTCGCTGCCGACGTCGGCCTGCGGTCCGATCACGACGATCGGCTGACGGAGCAACCGCAGCACGTCCTCGGCGACGTTGCCGATCATGCCGGCGGTACGGCCGCGGGCCCACGTGCTCATGACCACGAGGGTGTCGTCGACCGCATCGAACTCGCTGGCGATGTCGTCGGCCACGCTGTACGACAGCGGCCGCACCGTGACCTCAGGGCGCTGACTCACCTGCGCCACCTGTCGCTCGATGATGCTGTTGACCCCGGTCTCGATCTCGCCCTTGCGAACCAGCGTGAGGACGTGCAGGTCGGCCCGCCATCGGTCGGCGAGCTGTTCGCCGACCCGCAGTGCCACCGTGGCCGGAACGCTGCCGTCGAGGGGAACGAGGATTCGATTGAACATCGGTAGCTCCCTGTTCGTTCGTCTGACTGATCTGGTCGAACGACCCACTCTGGCATAGTGGGCCGGCCCGACGCCGACAGCTAGGGGCGAACGTCCTGCCGAGCAGCGGGCGTCCTGGTCGGCCCGGGGCCTTTGACCCTACCACTGGTCGGTCTTGGCAATACGCTCACACCATGGCCTATTCCCTTGATCCAGCCGACCGTGGACCGGCGCCAGATGACGACGTCGAGGCGGATCAGTCCCAGGCGGTGATCGAGACCCACCTGTCCCGGGTCTTCCTGACGCCGGACCGGGCCTACAAGCTGCTCAAGCCGGTCACCACCAGCTTCGTCGACTTCAGTCGACGAGCCGATCGCCTGGCTGCGACGACGCAGGAGTTCGAGCTGAACAAGGTCATGTCGCCCGACGTCTACCTCGGCCTGGCAGACGTGGTCGAGAACGGCGAGATCGCGGAACGCATGATCGTCATGAGGCGGTTGCCGGCCGACCGGCAGCTCGATCGACTCGCCGACGCCCCCGACTTCCTCGACCACGTCCGCGAGGCCGCCCGGCTGATCGCCACCATCCACGCCGCAGAGCCCCCGGTCGCCCGCGCCGAGGCAGAGAGCGCCACGATCGAAGCCCTCGCCGCGAACTGGAATGACAACTTCGACGCGCTGGAGCCGCTGGCTGGGCCGCTCGTCCCGGCCGAGGAGTATCGCCTGGTCCGTCAACTGGTCGACGGGTTCCTGGCCGGCCGGGCGACGCTCTTCGAGGAGCGGATCGACCAGGGCTGGATCAGGGACGGTCACGGTGACCTCCGTGCCGAGCACGTGTTCTGCCTCGATGACGGGCCGCGCCTCATCGACTGCCTGGCATTCAGCGACGACTTCCGGATCACCGACGTCCTGAACGACGTGGCCTTCCTGGCCATGGATCTCCACCGGCTGGCCAGCCCCGCCGCTGCGATGTGGCTGGTCAAGTACTACGACGAGTTCTCCAACGAGCGGCATCCGGCGGCCCTGGCCCACCACTACGTGGCCTACCGGGCTCACGTCAGGGCCAAGATCGCCGCCATCCGATTCGGTCAGGGCCTGGCCGAGGCGGCCGACGAGGTCACCGCTTATCACAGGCTGGCCCTCGAGCAGCTGCACGTCGGCCAGGTGAGGCTGATCCTGGTCGGCGGTGGGGCCGGCGTCGGCAAGAGCACCGTGGCCGGTGGGCTGGCTGACGCCCTCGGTTGCACCCTGCTCCGGTCGGACGAGATCCGCAAGGACCTGGCAGGGATGGCCTACGACGAGCACGCCTTCGTCGACGCCGGCACCGGCATCTACTCGCCGGAGTTCACCGACCGGGTCTACCGGGAGATGCTTCGGGAGGCCGAGCTCCTGCTGGCCAGGGGCGAGAGCGTCGTGCTCGACGGCTCCTGGTCCAGCGATGCTCGTCGCCAATGGGCTCGCGACCTGGCGGGCCGGCTGTCGGCCACGATCTCCGAGATCCACTGCTCGGCACCACTGGCGGTGGCCAAGGAGCGGATCGCCAGACGGATGGCGTCGCTCCACAATCCATCGGACGCCACCCCCGAGATCGCCGATCATCTCGCCGCCCACTTCGATCGCTGGCCCGAGGCCGTCAAGATCGACACCAAGCAGTCGGTCGCCGGGTCGATCGAGGACGCCTGCAGCCGGGTGATGGCAGGCGTACGGGACGGGGCGGACGCGCCATCGGCCAAGATCGACGAGGCCGCCCTGAACTCCGAGACGGTGGAGTTCTTCCTGACCAGGATCACCGCTTGGCATCGGCGCCGGATCAGCGGGTCCTGACCAGGGCTCAGTCGCCGGCGGTCAGCGGGACCCGCCACTCGATCCTGGTGCCGCCGCCGGGACCGGGGCCGACCCGGAAACGTCCGTTCAGGCTCCCGGCCCGCTCCTCCATGTTGGTCAGGCCCCGCCCTGTCAGCCCATCGGCCGATCGGGGCCTGGCGTCACCGGGTAGACCTCGCCCGTTGTCGATCACCACGACGAGCAGGTCGCCCTGCTCCACGTCCACCTCCACCGTCGTGGCGGTCGCATCGGCGTGCTTCGCCACGTTGGCCAGCCCCTCCCGAACGATCTGAATCGCCTCGCGGCGGATCGAGATCGGCAGCGTATCCGGCACGTTCGCCACGTCGACGATCGGTCGGTGGCCGAGCGTGCCGACGCTCTCTTCCGCCAGTTCGGTGATCGCCCTGGCCAGGGCCAGGTGCTGCGGCACGGCATGAAGGCCGAAGATGGCTTCCCGGAGCTCGCGAATGGCGACGTCGATGCCCTCGATCGCCATCTCGACCTTCGACCTGGCCGCACCGTCGGTGACTGCAGCGGCGACCGACTGCAAACCGATGCCCGTGGCGAAGAGCTGCTGGATGACGGTGTCGTGGAGATCGCGCGCGATGCGTTCCCGATCGCGGAGCAGGTTCAGCTGTTCGGTCGCCGACCGGAGCGCCATGTCGCTGTGGTGGCGGGCAACCGCATAGCGGATGGACCGGATCACCGCGTCCGAGTCGGCGGTCTGCTTGGCGAGATAGTCCTGAGCCCCCCGCTCCACCGCCTCCAGCGCCGTGGCTGGATCGTCCAGCCCGGTCAGCACCACGATTGGGCAATCCGGGACCCGATCACCCAACAGCTCCACCGACATCAGCCCGATCGAATCGGGAAGCGACAGGTCGAGCAGGATGCAGTCGAACGTCGAGGTGTCGAGGGCTTCGATCGCCGACTCCAGGTCGGCGACTCGGGTGATGTCGAAGGCAACGTCGCGGTTGGCAGCGAGGCTGCTCGTCATCGCTCTGGCATCGAGCTCGTTGTCCTCGATGAGGAGGACCCGCAATCCGCTTTCGGTCGTCATCGACTCGGGAGGAGGGCGACCGAGAGCCAGAAGTCGTTGATGATGGACACCACGCGGACCCAGTCGTCCAGAGTGCTCGGCTTCGGTATGTAGGCGTTGGCCCCCAACCGGTAGGCGCCGAGGACGTCGGCCTCGTCATATGAGCTCGTCAGCACCACCACCGGTGTCGGGCCGAGATCCGGATCGGCCCGGATCTCGTACAGCACGTCGCGGCCGTCCTTGCCTGGCAGGTTGAGGTCGAGCAGCACGAGGTCGGTCGGGTTCTTCGCGGCCAGACCCGTCCGCAGATGAGCCAGTGCGGCCTCGCCGTCGGAGACCAGGCTGATGGAGCCGCCCAGCTGCAGCCGCTCGGCCGCCCTGAAGGTGGCCCTTGCGTCGAGCGGATTGTCGTCGACCAGCAGGATGCCGATGGGTTGCACCAAGCGAGCGGTGGCGGGGCCGTCAGCCATCGTCGCTCCGGGGGATCGTGAACGAGAAGACGCTGCCGCCGTTCTGGCCGGTCTCGACCCAGATGTCGCCGCCGTGGCGCTCGACGATGCGCTTGCAGATGGCGAGGCCGAGCCCGACGCCGTCGTAGCCCGGGTGGGCCCGACGGAACAGCTCGAAGACCCGTTCGCGCTGGTCCGGGTCGATGCCGATCCCGTTGTCGCCGATCGAGATGAGCCACATGCCGTCGTCGGTCTCTGTGGCCTGGAGGCTTATCTCCAACGGCTGATCGTGATCGTGGTACTTGTAGGCGTTCTCCAGCAGGTTCTGCAGGAGCTGCCGTATCTGGAGCTCGTCGCCGGGCACCGTCGGCAGTTCCGAGAGCTCGACTCGAGCATCGACTTCCGTGAAGTCGAGCGACATCTGCCTCACGACTTGATCGGCCAGTTCTCGCAGATCGACGGTGCCCTCGGCCGGTCGCTGGCTCCTGTCGAGCCTGGAGTAGGAGAGCAGGCCGTCTATCATCTGCTCCATCCGCTCCACGGCCGCCACCGTGAGATCACGCAACTCGGTGGTCTCGGGGTCGAACCCGTGGCCGAACGTCTCCTGGAGGTGCTCGTCGATCAGCTCGAGACCCTGTCTGACATTGCGGAGCGGGGCCTGGAGGTCGTGCGAAGCGATGTAGGCGAACTGCTCGAGATCGCGGTTCGATCTCGCCAGCTCGGTCATCGAGGCCTCGAGCTCTGCGGTCCGCTGCCGGACCCGCTCCTCCAGTCCCTCCTTGGCGGCCACCAGCTGGGCTTCGACCATCTGCCGCTCGGAGAGATCGTGGATGATCCCGGTGAACCAGGAGCGGCCGTTCCAGGCGATCTCGCTGACGGCCAGGGCGATGGGGAAGACGGTGCCGTCGGCCCGCCTGGCTTCCACCTCGCGGCCGATCCCGATGATCCTGGCCTCACCCGTCGTGAGGTACCGATCCAGATAGCCGTCGTGTGCGCTGCGGTACGGCTCGGGCATGAGGGCGCTCACGTTTCGGCCGATGAGATCATCGGTGGTGTAGCCGAAGAGCCGCTCGGTGGCCTCGTTGGCCGTGAGCACGACGCCGTCCTGGTCGATCACGATGATCGGGTCCACTGCAGTGCGGAGCACGGCCTGCCACAGCTCCGTCGGTTCGACCTGGTCAACGCCGCGCTCATCGTCAGTCATCCTCCGAGCGTGCCGGCCTGGCCTTCATATGCCAACCGCCGGCGGCTCGGGAGGAGGCACGATGATGACCGGGACCGGGGAGTGGGCGGCGACGTAGGTCACCGTCGATCCGAGCAGCAAACCCATCACACCGCTGTGGCCGCGTGCTCCGAGCACGACCCTCGCTCCCTCCAGCGATGGATCGAGGACCGCCAACCGCGGATCATCCCGCTGCACGATGGCGGTGATGCGGGAATCGATCGTGCCACCGCAGATCTCCTTCAGGCCCGACTCGAGTTGTCGCCTGGCGTTGTCCTCGAACGTCCGGGCCTCCACCGCCGCCGGGTCGTAGATCGCGCTCGTCGGCAGGAACCACGCCGACACCACCTTGATCTCACCGTCGCAGTTGTCGAGCGCCCATCGCACCGCCGCCCTGGCGGCAGGCGAATCGTCATAGCCGACGACGGTCGGTCCGTCGGCGGCCCCGGTCGTCTTCGGGATCACCGCTACCGGTCGATTCGAACGGGCGGCCACATTGCGGCTCACGCTGCCGAGCAACACCTGGGCGATCGGGCTGCGGCCCCTCGACCCGACGACGATCAGCTCGACGTCACGAGCCTCCGCCTCGTCGATGATGGCGGGGGCGGCGTGGCCCTTGTGGAGCGCACGGTCGAATGTTGCAACGCCCTCCACCTCGGCGGCGATGTCATCAAGGACCTTCGTCGCTGCGTTCCGCAACGGTTCGTCGTCGAAGATGCCCTGGGCGTCGACGCTCGGTCGCGACCAAGCCGTCATGATGATCGCCTCGGGATCGTTGCCCTTGGCCCGCTCAGCGGTCACCAGGTCGGCGGTCCACCGAGCGGCCACGATGGCAGCTTCCGAGTCGTCGACTGCGACGAGCACGCTTCTCACCATCGTCTGCTCCTTCCGATAGACATCGCAAGGGGAGGGCAAACCAGGTCACCGTCCCCTCCGCTGTCATCGTCGTGGAAGTGGCCGGCCCCGAACCAGGGCCGAAGGTCACACGGCGGCGGTGGCCACCATGAGGACCGCCAGGGCCGACACCTGCTGGACCGCCCCGAGCACGTCGCCGGTCACCCCACCGATCTTGGCTCTGGCGAGTCCCACCACCGCTGCGGCGGCCACGATCGCAGCCACCACTGCGGGAATGGCCAGCCACCCGCCGGCGAAGGCCACCGCCGTGACGACCAGGCCGAAGCAGGCAGCGAGGGCAGCGGGTCCCGGTCGGAGGTCGGCGGCATAGGCTGCGCCGAGGCCGTCACCGGCCAGCGGGGCTCGGACCATGACGATCACTGCGATGGCCCGGCTGAGGCAGTGGGCGGCAACGACCGCTCGCAACCCGGCTTCGGGATCGAGCACCGCGAGTGCGGATATCTCGGTGGCCAGGGCCAGCACCAACGCCGTCGTGCCGTACGTTCCGAGTCGCGAGTCCTTCAGGATCGCCATGCGCTGCTCGACGTCCCAGCCACCGCCGAAGGCGTCCGCCATGTCGGCCAGGCCATCATGGTGGAACGCGCCGGTGATCATCGTTGCCGCTGCAACGGTGAGCACGGCCGCCGGCAGTGGTGGGATGACCGTCCGGAGGCCGAGCAGGATCAGGCCCTGGGCCAAGCCGATCAGCAGGCCGACGAACGGGAACCATGGGGCCGCCCTGGCCAGGACGACCTCGTCGGGCGTGGTGATCGGAACCCTGGTCAGGAACCCGATCGCGGTTCGCAGGCCGTTCACGTCGATCCGAACCACTCGGCGAAGGTCGGCACGTCCGTGACCAGCCGACAGGCCATCTGCAGCAACGGCAGCGCAGCCATCGCCCCCGACCCCTCACCGAGGCGGAAATCGAGATCGATCAGCGGTCGGAGGCCGAGGGCATCGAGCACGAGCCGATGGCCGGGCTCCGCCGAGACGTGCCCCGCCCACAGGTGCTCGGTGAGGTGGTGATCGGCGACGTGCAGGGTCAGCGCCGACGCAGCGGTCACGTACCCGTCGAGCAGGACCGGCAGCGATCGGCGCCTCGCCTCGGCCATGGCCCCGACCATGGCCACGAGCTCCGTCCCGCCGAGTTGACGGAGGACCTCGAAGGGCTGGCTCCGGTCGGCCCCAGCCCCGTTCGCCCTGGCCACCGCCCGCTCGACGGCATCGATCTTGCGGAGACGGGTCTGGTCGTCGATCCCGGTGCCGGCCCCCACCATCTCCGGGGCCGGGCGCCCGAGCAGTGCACTGGAGACCGCGGCGGCCGCAGTGGTGTTGCCGATGCCCATCTCGCCGACGATCAGGAGGTCGGTCTCGAGTCCGGCCACGGCGGCCCGCCCGGAGCGGTAGGCAGCATCGAATCGATCCTGCGCCATCGCCGGCTCCGTCGTGATGTTGCCGGTGGGTCGACCGACACCCACGTCGATCGCCGCCACCGTTGCCCCCGCGACGCCAGCCATCACCGAGACCGAGGCTCTCCCCCGGTCGAACGCCGCCATCATGGCCGCCGTCACCTCCTGCGGATAGGCACTCACGCCGTCGGCCGCCACCCCGTGATCGCCGGCGAACAGCAGCGCCGCCGGTCGGTCGATGGTCGGCGAGGCGGACCCCTGCCAGCCGGCCAGCCAGATCGCCACTTCGTCGAGCCTGGCCAGGGCCCCGGCCGGGCGCAGGATGTCGGCCACTCGGGCCGCCACGGCCGCGCCGCTGTCGCTGCACGGTTCGCTCAGCTCGCCGACCACCTCGGCCATGGACCGGCCGCTGCTCACCACGAGATGGCCTGGAGGGGCAGGGCCCGCCCGGCCACGATCAACAGCGCCGTGGCGGCCCGGTCGGCCACGATCCGGTTGGCGACGCCGAGCTCGTCGCGGTACCGGCGGCCGAGGCCGGTCTGGGGGTGCACGCCCATGCCGACCTCGTTGCTGACCACGATCGTCGGACCGGCCCGCCCGGCCAGCGCAGCGGCCAGCGCCGTCACGTGGTCGGCCACCGGTAGCTCGGCCAGCAACAGGTTGGAGACCAGCACCGTGAGGCAGTCGAGTATCAGCAACGACTCGTCGGCGATGGCACCGACGTGATCGGCCCCGAACCGGGGGGCCTCGACGGTGGACCACGACGATGGGCGGTCGAGCCGGTGGCGCTCGATCCTGGCCGTCATGTCACCGTCGAGTCGCTCAGCGGTGGCGGCGAACGTCACCGTGCCGGTCCAACCGAGGCCGAGCCGGACCGCCAGGCCGCTCTTGCCGCTCCTGGCGCCCCCGATCAGCAGGGTCAGGCCCCGGTCCAACTCCACGTACAGGACTCTAGGCCGGGTTGCGTCTGAGGAAGACCGGCCGCCCCTCGGTCGACCGATCGGGGCTGAAGGCATAGCCGAGCCCATCGAACCCCTCGAGATCGACCATCGACCGGGCCCGGTGCTTGATCGCCCAGGCCGCCATCGCCCCCCTGGCCCGCTTGGCGAAGAAGCCGATCGTCCGGTAGTCGCCGGCCCCCTTGGCGTCGAGGAAGGCCGGGGTGACAACCGGGCCGTCGAGCAGCTCCGGCTTCACGGCCTTGAAGTACTCCTTCGAGGCCAGGTTGACCAGGAACTTGCCGCCGGGGCTGTCGGCCAGCGAGCGGTTGAGCTCCTCGGTGATCCGGTCGTCCCAGAACTCGTACAGGTCCCGGCCTCGGCCCGTCTTGAGCTTGGTGCCCATCTCCAGGCGGTACGGCATCATCAGATCGAGCGGGCGGAGCACGCCGTACAAGCCGGACAGGATGCGGAGCGTCTTCTGGGCATGGGTGAAGTCCCGCTGGCCCAGCGAAGCGGCGTCGAAGCCCATGTAGACGTCGCCCTTGAAGGCCAGGATGGCGGGGCGGGCCGTTTCTGGGGTGAACGGTGTCTCCCAGTTCTGGAACCGCTCGAAGTTCAGCTCGCCGAGTTGCGGCGAGATGTCCATGAGCTTCGAGATGGATCGAGGGGAGCGACCGGCCATGATCTCCACCAGCTCGGCCGAGCGGTCGAGCATCGTCGGCTCCGACGATTTCTCGGTGGCCAGCGGCGACTCGTAGTCGAGGGACTTTGCCGGGGAGAGAACGATCAGCACCCGTCCAGTTTTACTCGATACGATCCGGAATCCGCTCTTCGGACCTCACGAGGTCCAGGCCGATGTGGCCTCGGGCGGAATTCGCTCGGCCGCCTCAGGCGGTCAGCAGGAGCCACAGTCCGAGCGCGCTGTAGGCCACCATCACGAACAGCATGGCGAACTGGCTCTGCAGCGACTTGCCGACGGGGAAGATCTCGACGGCCCGATCGTGGGCCACGGTCACGGCCCCGACATGGCCGAGCAGGATCGCTCCGATCTGGACCCAGGCCACGATCGTTGGATCGATGCGCCAGATCAAGCCGTCGGCCCCACCGAAGAGATCCCACCCCCGACCGAGCGGATCGGACAGCCGGAACACGAACGACTGGCTCTCGTCTGCGAACAGCTGGAAGTAGTGGGCAGCCGCATAGCCGAAGGCGATAGGCACCAGGGACGGCGCGAACTCCCGCCACGCCGCGCCGAACTCGATGTCGGCCACCCTGGTCGTCCACCAGATGCCGATGAAGTACAGGGAGGCGATCAGGGTGATCGACACCACCAGCAGCCCGAGCTCGGCCCATGCCAGGCTCCACCCGAAGTAGTCGCCGAAGATCTCCCGACCGAGCTCGCTCTCGCTGAAGCCGTCGAAGGACGTCCCGCCGATGGCCACCAGGATCAGCATCACCGTGCCCGGTCTGACGTCCATCGTGGCCAGCCCCGATATCGGCCACCGACGGCGGACCTCGGCCGAACCGGTACGCACCCGGCGGCGAAGGAACAGGGGGCCCATGGCGCCGATCTTGGCGAAGAAGACGGTGAACGGCTCGTGCTCGATCACCCAATCGGCCCCCCACAGGAAGCCTGAGACGATCGTGATACCGGCGTGGACCAGCAACAGCCATCCCAGCGTCCGGGGATCGGCCCCGCTGGGGTGGGACAGCTCGTAGAACAGGAAGATGAACACCCCGATCGTGGCCGGCCAGTGACCCCAGGTGGTCGGCCCTCCCCCCGGCACCCGGCCCACGGCCCTCCCGACCGCCTCGGCTCCCCTGGCCAGGGTGGCGATCGGGTTGATGGCCCCCCACACATCGCCGACGAGCCCGCCGATCAGCTGGCCGCCGACCCAGATCACCACGTAGAACGTGACCGGCAGGATGTTGCGGTCCCTGGCGTCGATCCCGAAGAAGGCGGCGTAGAGGCAGATCAGGTACAGCGCGAAGGCCAATGCGCGGCCCAACCAATGGGCCACCGCGACGGACCGATAGTCGACGACCCGATGCCCCCGTCCCTCTCTGGCCAGCCTCGGTTCGGTCCACAGCACCCCGAGCGCGACGAACGAGAACACCAGGGCGAGCACCATCGCCCAGGTGAACAGGTAGAGGGGAAGGGGCAGATCGCCCCGTTCCCCGATTCCGTGGGCAAGCACCTCGGCGCCGCTCAGCGGACCTGGATCTCGAACAGGAAGCGGCCAGAGTCCTCCAACTCGACCTCGAACGTGCCCGGGCTGTCGGCCAGGAAGGCCAAGTCGACGGGCGCATCGGGGCCGACGGAGCCGAACAGGTCGTAGCCGTGGACGTGGACCCGCTCCTCGACGTCGGACTCGAACGTGATGCCGACCGTCGAGCCCAGCTCCACCTCGACGCGCCGGTTCTCGACCGTCAGGTCCCCGTCGGCCAGCGACGCGTCGACGACGACGTCGGCATCGGCCGCCGCCATGTCGAGCGCCTCGCCCATCCCGCCGTGGTCGTCGTGGCCGTCGTGCGCATCACCCATCGACGCAGCGGCCATGGCCTCGCTGACCTCGAGCATGACGGTGGCGACCACCGGTTCGCCGTTCGACGCATAGGTGCTGTGATCGTTGGCGCTGACCTCGACCGCGATCTCGTGCATGCCGGCGCCCAGCGACTCGATGTGCCACCAGGGACCGTACAGCCGGGTCACCTTCTCACCGTCGACCAGCAGATGGAGATGGCCCTCGCCGTCGACGGCCTCGGTCCCGATCTTCTCCGGGGCGAACGTGAGGCCCGTCACGTCGGCGAAGAGGTTCCAGCCGCTCTTGGGGTCCTCGGTGATCGACAGCTCGATCGCAGGGGCGTCGGCCGACTCGAAGAGCTTCGTCTCCCCGCCGTGCCCATGACCGCCGCCGGCCTCATCGACGGTCACCGTCGTCAGCGCGGTGATCGGCTTCCCGTCGACAGCATAGGCGGCGTGGTTGTTGGCGCTCACCTCGACCATGATCTGGTGCTCCCCGGGCTCCAACCCGTCGAGCTGGAGGGCCGTGTTGTAGAAGCGGAGGATCCGTTCGCCGTCGACGTAGAGATGGAGGTGTCCCTCCCCGTCGACCGCCTCGGTACTGGCGCGCTCCGGGGCGATGATGAAGTCCTCCACGTCGATGAACAGGTTGTGACCGGACACCGCGTCCGGTTCCGCCGTCACCGATATCCGGGGCACCGCCATGTCCTCCGGTGCCTCGAGCACATCGCCGTGATCGTGCCCACCCGAAGCCATGTTCGCCATGGCATCCGGCGAGGCTTGCTCGGCTCCCGCCTCGGTGGCCTCATCGCCGCAGGCCGCAGCCAGCAGGACCACGGCGAAGAGGGCGGCCGTGGCCGGCCGCAGTCGTACGTCCATGTCTCGTCCTTTCGTCGCCTCGAGCGCATCGGCCGAGGATCGTGCTTCGTGAAGATCTGGGTCTGCTACGAGGCGACGAAAGGAGGAGCCCGAGGCCGTGACGACGCCAGGGCGCCTGCCGAGCGGGCCATCACCGAGCGGGGTACCAGCGGCAGCGAGGCGACCTGCGTCGGCTCGGTCGACCGGCCGAGCAGCAGTTCCGCCAGCCGGGTCACACCGGTCAGCACCCGCCCCATCGCCCAGGCCACGATCGGGCCGATCAGGAGGCCGGTGACGACTGCGGGATAGGTGGCCACCTCGATCAGCGAGTGGCCGCCGACGGCGCCCTCGATCGACTCCTGGATGGCGAAGAAGGCCACGACCCAGCCGGCCAGCCGCCCGGTCGAGACGTGCGACCGGAACCCGAGGACCCTGAGCTGCCAGAGGACGAAACCGGCCATGGCGGCGACGGCGAGGGGGGCAACGACGGCCCACTGCAGGGGCAGATGACCGTGATCCGAGGCCGACGACGTCTCCGAGCCGGCGAGCGACGCCGCCAGGTAGGCCACCTGATGGGTGACCAGGGCGCCGAGCGCGGCAACGGCCTTCTCGACGAGCGGCCGGTACACCTCGAGCGCGGGATTGCGGTCGGCTGGAGCGGTCATGGTTCGGATTCGATCGTATCGGCCGCAGCAACCGGTGATCGGTCGCCGGCCACCCGGGTTGCGGACTGCTTGCCCAGTGTCAGTACTCTCTCCCCGGTGAGTGCCATCGTGACCAGAGACCTACGACGCAGCTTCGGCTCGGAAGAGGCCGTCGCCGGCGTCGATCTCGAGGTCGAGGCAGGCGAGATCTACGGCTTCCTGGGCCCGAACGGTGCCGGCAAGTCGACGACCGTGCGCATGCTGTGCACACTGCTCGGCCCGACCTCGGGATCGGCAACGGTGGCCGGACTCGACGTGGTGGCCGACGCCGCCGCCGTTCGGCTGCGCATCGGTGTCGCCCTCCAGGAGGCGGCGCTCGACGAGAAGCAGACCGGTCGGGAGATCCTCGAGTTGCAGGGTCGGCTCTACGGCATGAAGGGTGACGTGCTGAAGAAGCGGATCGACACCGTGCTCGGCTTCGTCGACATCGGTGACGCCATCGACCGTCGGGTCGGCACCTACAGCGGTGGGATGAAGCGGCGGGTCGACCTGGCCAGCGCCCTGCTCCACGAGCCGGAGGTGCTCTTCCTCGACGAGCCCACCACCGGTCTCGACCCGGTCAGCAGGACGAAGGTGTGGGAGGAGGTCAACCGGCTCAACCGGGACCTCGACGTGACCATCTTCCTGACCACCCAGTACCTGGAGGAAGCGGACGTCCTGGCCGATCGGGTGGGCATCATCGATGCCGGCATGCTGGTGGCCGAGGGCACGCCTGACGAGCTGAAGCGCCAGGTCGGCAGTGACCTGGTCGTCGTCGAGCTGGAGGACGGGGCCGAGATCGCCCCCACCGAGCTCGAGCGACTGCCCGGCGTGACGGCGGTGTCCCAGCACGGGCATGAGCTGAGCGTCTCGAGCGCCAACGGTGCGGCCCTGGTCAGCGATCTCGTGGTGGCGCTCGACCAGCGAGGGGTGGGAGTCGCCAGCCTCACCCTGAGAACCCCGAGCCTCGACGACGTGTTCCTGGCCGCCACCGGCCACCGCATCGACCCGGGAGACGAGCAATGAGCCTGGCCAAGCCGAGCGGTTTCGCAGGGGACCTCGCTACCGTGGCTCGTCGAGCCCTCCGATCACTCCTCCGCGAACCGGAGGCGATCATCCCCGCCCTGACGATTCCCGTCTTCTTCTATGCGGTCAACATCGGCGCCCTCCAGGACCTGGCCGAGTCCGCACCCGGCGAGCTCGACTTCAAGGCCTTCCAGCTGCCGGTGGCCATCGTCTTCGCCGTCACCGGCGTCTCCCGGGCCAACCTGCTCGTGACCGACATCCAGAGCGGCTATCTCGACAAGCTGCTGGTCACGCCGGTCCGCCGCTCCGCCTTGCTGTTGGGCATGATGGTGGCCGACTTCGTGCTCGTATTGTGCCTGTCGAGCCTGGTGGTCGTCCTCGGCTTCGTCGTGGGGGTCCGCTTCGACAGCGGCGCGATCGGCGTGCTGGCATTCCTGCTGCTGTCATCGGCCTGGGGGCTGGCCTTCACCGGCTTCCCCTACACGGTGGCGCTGCGGACCGGGAACCCGGCCGCGGTCAACTCGGCCTTCCTGATCTTCTTCCCGTTCGCCTTCCTGACCACCTCGTTCCTGCCGATGGAGGCCCTCACCAGTTGGCTGCGGGCGCTCGCCACCTGGAACCCGGTGACCTACCTGCTGGCCGGCCTGCGATCGCTCGTGTCGGACGGCTGGGTGCCAGACGACCTGGTCAGGGCCCTGGCCTCGGTCGGCGGCATCGGGCTGGTGACGTTCTCGATGGCGTTCTCGTCGCTGCAGAAGCGGGTGGCCACCGGCTGAGGGCGGTCGCTCAGCTGCTCGGCCGCTCAGTCCGATGCCGCCAGCGCCACCTCGATGCGATCCTGACGCCACTCCCGGGCCGAGCCCAGCGCGTTGCCGGCTGCGGTCAACATCTCCGCCGGGGTGAAGGCGTGAGCCGGATAGCAGGCGATCCCGGCCCACAGCGTGAGGTTCGGCCGGTGCTCGGCCAGATGGCGCCTGATCCGCTCGACGGTCCAGATCGCGCCGTTCTCCGGTGTGTCCTCGAGCAGCAGGGCGAACTCGCCGGTCCGCAGCCGGCTGGCGGTGTCGGCCTCCCGGAGCGTCGCTGCGATGGCCTGGG
This sequence comes from Acidimicrobiales bacterium, assembly GCA_024644005.1. Lineage (GTDB taxonomy): Bacteria > Actinomycetota > Acidimicrobiia > Acidimicrobiales > SZUA-35 > JAHELU01. Next base: position 19,058 of record JAHELU010000041.1, read on the forward strand.
CCACCGTGGTGGCCTCCGTGACCTTGGGGGTCTCGGCCGGCAGTCCCTCGACCACCTCGAGCAGGACGACGGCGACCGGCCGCAGGTGTCGCCGGGCGGCGGCCACCCGGGAGTCCAGCGCAACGGTGAAGAAGCTCTGGCTGAACAGTCCGGTCTCGGGATCGCTCAGCGGATCCAGCCCCTCGTCGTAGTAGTCGTCCTCGGCGTCGTCGGTGTGGTCGATACCGGCCAGCGAGGCCTCCAGCTCGGCCCGGAGCTCGGCTTCGGTGGCCCTCGCCTCGGCTCGGACGCTGCGCAGCTCCTCCTCGACCAGTCGTTGAACGGCGCCCTGTTCGGCGAGGCGCTGAGCGATGCGCCAGCCGGCCGCACCTGCCGCCAAGGCCAGGGCTCCCGCCACCAGCCCGGCCAGCGACTGGTCGATCACCAGGCCGATGATGCCGGCCAAGAGGCCGAGCAGGCCGGCCACCAGCGCAGGACGTGCGGCCTCGCCGTTCACCGGCGGGCCTTCGGGCGCGAACGGCCGAGGCACCGGCCGCGGGCGGTCAGGACGCGTATCGGGAGCTGCAGGGGAACCATGGTGACGTTCGTCAGTCCCATCGGTCTCTCGGCGGGCGAATCAAGCCAGTCTAGGTCGCATTCCGGGCCGGGCGGCCACAGGCGCCGGCTCGTCTGCCAGGGCCATGGCCAGCAGCTCGAGATACCGGGAGCGGGAGCACTCCTCGGCTCCGAGGGAGGCGAGGTGGGGGGTGAGCCACTGGATGTCGATCAGGGTCGGTGGCTCGGTGCCCAACAGCTCGACGAGGTGGACCAGCGCCACCTTCGATGCGTCCCGGCGACGGTGGAACATCGATTCGCCGGCGAACAGCCGGCCGATGGCGACACCGTACAGCCCGCCGGCCAGCCCGTCCTCGTCCCAGACCTCCACGGAATGGACCCACCCCATCCTGTGCAGCCGCGTGTAGGCCCTGGCGATGCGGTGGTCGATCCACCCCATCGGCCGGGACGGGTCGGCACAGCCCGCCAGCACCTCGTCGAAGGCACCGTTCACCGAGACCTCGAACCGCTTCGTCGACTGCCGCAGGGAGCGGCTGACCCGGAGTCGTTCCGGCCGCAGGATCCCCCGGGGGTCCGGGCTGAACCAGCCGATGCGCTTGCGATGGACCGGCATGGGGAAGCAGCCCGCAGCGTAGGCCGCGAGCAGGGTCCCCGGCTCGAGGTCGGCCCCCGTGGCCACGAGATCCTCGCCGGCTGGCAGCTCGGTCCAATGGGGGAACTTCCAGCGACTCGGGGGCGGCAGCATCGGCGGCTCGGTTGGTGCGATTCCCATCAGCTGAACCTGTCGTGTCCGATCGGTGCGTCCGGCTTCAGAACCAAGGTAGCGCTCCGCCCGGTCCCAGTGGCAAGCGGTGATCCGGTACGGTGCTGGAGCGATGGACGGTTCCCGGGCGATCGACGGCAGCTTCGAGGCACCGGCCGACATCGGGGCCGCCCGCAGGCGGACCCGGGCGGAGGTGGAGGCCAGGTGCCGCGGCGCGACCGGGTCCGGCGGCGGGACTGTGGTCACCATCACCGCCGGCTCCCCCCGCGGGCTGCAGCCTGTCGTCACCGACGGGACGGCGTGCGTGGTCAGCGATCTGGCGCTGTGGCGGTGGGACGACGAGGAGCTGGCGGCGCTGGCCGGACAGCTCGGCCCCGGCTCGTCGCTCGTGTTCCTCGAGCCGACCGCCGCGCTCGGTTGGCGGCGGCTGGTCCATCGGCTCGGCCGGCGGCTGTGGCGGCTCGGGCTCCGCCACGACTTCGAGCGCGACGTGCCGGATGCCCTGCGGGCCGCCGGCCTGCTCGTCGGCAGCGTCGATCGGTTCGGCATCGGTCCGGCCGAGATCCGCAGCTACGCCTGGGGCGTCGCCGAGCCGTTCCCCCGGTCGGAGCCGGAGTGAGGGCGATCAGGTCTCGGTGATCGTGATCGAGTTGACGACGATCTCCTCGGTCGGGAAGTCGCGGTCGTCGGTGGGGAGGGCCTCGATGGCCTCGACCACGTCCAGCCCCTCGGTCACCTGACCGAACAGCGAGTACTGGTTCGGCAGCGACACACCGTTCGGTCCGGTCACGATGAAGAACTGGGCGCCGGTGGTCCCGGGGGCGCTCCGCTTGGCCATGGCCAGCGAGCCGATCTGGTACTCCCCGGGCTCGGGGACCTCCTCGTCGATCGTGTAACCGGGCCCGCCGGTGCCTGGCGGCTCACCCGTGGGGTCGCCGCCCTGGATCATGAAGTCGTCGATGATCCGATGGAAGGCCGTGCCGTCGTAGTAGTGGTAGCGGGCCAGATAGACGAAGTTGTTGACCGTGGCGGGAGCCTTGGACGCATCGAGCTCGGCCGTGATCGTGCCGAGGTTCGTGTCGAACGTGGCCGTGTAGGTGGCCGACGGATCGATACAGGTGGGTGGGGGAGCGGGGAACTCCAGCACCTGCTCGGAGGAGCCGTCCTCGGCGGGGCACTCGATCGGCCCGCCGACCTCCTCGACATCGGCATCGTCGCTGGATTCGCTGTCCTCGGCCGCCGCATCCTCGGCACCCTCGTCGCCAGCTGCGGTCTCGGTGACCTCCGGGGTGTCGTCCCTCGTGGCGTACGACAGCAGCGCCAGGCCGCCGACGATCGCCACGGCCACGACGGCGGCCATCAAGCCGTACTGGCGGATCCGATCCCGCCGCTCGTCCTTCTCCTGCTGCTCCAGCTTCAGCTGCCGGTTCGCTTTCTGCCGGGCTCGTCGTTCTGTTCCCACGGCTCATCAAGGTAGCAAGCCGCAGGCCCGATCCGGCCTCGGCGCCGAGGGTGGAAAACAGACTGGGACGCAGCGTTGCGGGCGCTACCGTGGCAGCGTGACGTTGCTCGTCCAGAAATACGGTGGCACATCGGTCGCCGATCTCGACCGCATGCGGGCCGTCGCCGAACACGTCTCGTTCTGTCGTCGCCGGGGCGACCAGGTGGCCCTGGTGGTGTCGGCCATGGGCAAGGAGACCGACGACCTCCTCCGCATGGCGGCCAGGGTGTCCACCGCACCTCCCGGCCGGGAGATGGACATGCTGATCACCGCCGGCGAGCGGAAGGCCATCGCACTGATGTGCATGGCCCTCGGCGAGGTGGGCGTTCCGGCCTACTCGTTCACCGGCAGCCAAGCCGGCTTCATGACCGACACCAACCACGAGAACGCCAAGATCCTGGAGATCCGCCCCGAGCGCATCCGCCAGACGCTGGCCGACGGCATCGTCCCGGTGGTGGCCGGATCCCAGGGCATGTCGACCGATCGCAACGTCACCTTCCTCGGCCGCGGTGGCAGCGACACGACTGCGGTGGCACTGTCCCAGGTCCTGGGAGCCGAGATGTGCGAGCTGTACACCGATGTGAGCGGCGTCTTCACCGCCGACCCCCGCATCGTGCCGCAGGCCACCAAGATGTCGTCGATCAGCTTCGATGAGCTACTGGAGATGACGGCCACGGGCTGTCCCAAGCCGGCGGTGCGGTCGGTCGAGGTGGCCCACAACTACCGAGTGCCGCTCCACATCCGCTCGGCGTTCACCTGGGAACCGGGCACGCTGGTCGTGGAGGAAAGCGAACAGGAGTCATCGATGGAACAGCCCATCATCCGAGCCATCACCCACGACAAGTCCGAATCGAAGCTCACCGTGGTCGACGTGCCGGACAAGCCGGGCGTGTCGGCCATCCTGTTCCGGGCACTGGCCGACGCCGGCGTGAACGTCGACATGATCGTGCAGAACGCCTCGGAGGAGGGCAGGACCGACATCTCGTTCACCGTGCCGACCGAGCACCTCGAACGGGCCGAGCAGGTGCTCGACGACGGTGTGATGACCGAGCTCGGGGCCAGGGCCATGGTCAGCGACCGGTCGATCGGCAAGGTGTCGGTCACCGGGGCCGGCATGAAGTCGAACCCCGGGGTGGCGGCCACCATGTTCGAGACTTTGGCGGCCAACGGGATCAACATCGAGATGATCTCGACGTCGGCCATTCGCATCAGCTGTGTCGTCCACACCGACCGCACCGACGAGGCCGTTCAGCACCTGCACACCGCGTTCGGACTGGACGCCTGACGGAGGATCGGCAATGAGCGGAGCAAGGGTCGGCATCGTCGGCGCAACGGGACAAGTCGGCACGAAGATGCTCGAGATCCTGGAGCAGCGTCGCTTCCCGGTCGACGGACTACGGCTGTTCGCCTCGGCCCGGTCGGCCGGTCGGATCATCGACTGGCGGGGAACCGGGGTCGAGGTGGAGGACGCGGCGACCGCCGACTACGGCGGTCTCGACATCGTGCTGTTCTCGGCCGGCGGCGGCACCTCGACGGAGCTGGCGCCGCGGGTGGCAGCCGAGGGGCCGGTGGTCATCGACAACTCATCGGCCTGGCGGATGGATCCGGAGGTCCCGCTGGTGGTGGTCGGGGTCAACGACGCCGCAGCGGGCGAGCGACCGAAGGGAATCATCGCCAACCCCAACTGCACCACGATGGTGGCGATGCCGGTGCTGCTACCGCTCCACCGGGAGGCCGGTCTCGAATCGCTGGTGGTCAGCACCTACCAGGCCACTTCGGGGGCGGGCCTGGCCGGCGTAGAGGAGCTGGCCGATCAGATCCGAAAGGGCGGCGAGGCGGCGGCGCTGGCCCACGCCGGTACCGCCGTCGACCTCGGTCAGCCCCGAGCGTTCGTCGAACCGATCGCCTACAACGCTCTCCCGTGGGCCGGGGCCGGAGTCGACGACGGGCGGGGGGAGACGAACGAGGAGCAGAAGCTTCGCTCCGAGAGCCGCAAGATCCTCGACATCCCGGAGCTGGCCGTGTCCGGCACGTGCGTCCGGGTGCCGGTGTTCACCGGTCACGCCCTGTCCATCAATGCCCGGTTCGCCCGACCGATCTCCCCGGACCGGGCCACCGAGCTGCTGGCGACGGCGGCCGGTGTCAGACTCGAAGACGTGCCAACGCCACTCAAGTCGGCCGGCATCGATCCCACGCTGGTGGGGCGGATCCGAGCGGACGAGACCGTGGCGAACGGGCTGGCGCTGTTCGTCGTCGGCGACAACCTGCGGAAGGGGGCGGCGCTGAACGCCGTCGAGATCGCAGAGCTGGTGCTGGCCGAGGGGTGAGCCGCTGCCGGCCGGTCAGGGCGGGTCGGTGACGTAGCGGGCCACCGCATCCTCCAACGACAGACCGAGCTGGTTGGCGAGCGACGCCAACCAGGCCAGGACGTCGCCCAGCTCGTGCAACTGCTGCTCCGTCGTGCCCTTGCGGACGGCCTGGGCCAGCTCACCCAGCTCCTCGCAGAGCCAGGCCACGGTGGCCGGCGTTCCCCTGGCGCGGTCCTGCCGGCCGTAGGTCTGCTCCATCAGGTCCTGGAAGGCCGACAGCTCCATGGCCTCCGACCTTAGCCACTCGGCGGGTGCCCCTCCGTCGGCCGGGCCGGTCGGTGGGGTCGACGGCGCTCGGTTGGTTGACGGTGGTCCCCACTTGGGCTTGCGTTGGGTCCGTGCACGAGCAGCGACCTGACACCGAGCGCTTCGTCGAGCCCGATCGGGCGCTCGAGGGCCCGATGACCGGAGACGGGCCGGTCCTCACCGCCTCCCAGATCGACCGCTGGCGGCAGCGGGGCTTCGCCCTCGTCGACGGCGTCGTTCCGGCCGAGACGGTCGAGCGGCTGCGGACTGCTGCGGAGAAGCGGTTCCCGTCGCCGGGCACCACCGCTGCGGCCGGCATCGTCGACTTCGGCAGCGCCCTCGTCTTCCCGGCCGACATCCCGGCCTTCAACGAGGTCACCCTCCACCCCCGGCTGCTGACGGCGGTTGGCCAGCTGCTCGGGCAGTCGCCGGGCGAGCTCCGGTTGACCCAGTCCGACCTGTGGCCGAAGTACGGCCGCTCCGACGGCGCCCGGGCCGGTGGCGACAACCAGGATCAGCGCATCCACGTCGACTACCCGAACCACATGCTGGTCCATCCGCCACCATGGGATCGGCCGGTGGCGGTCGAGCTCATCCTGTACCTCAGCGACCACGAGGACTGCGGCGGGTCGACCGCTGTCGTCGCCAGAACCGGTCCGGATGACCCCGACTATGGGTGGCCCATCGTCGGATCTCCGGGCATCGGCGAGCTGGACTGGATCAACGATCGTCCATCGGCCGAGGCCTACCTGCTCGACGAGCGACCGGAGCTGGCGCAGTGGCGGGCGGCGCTCTATCGGCGCGAGCAGCTGACCCGCTTCACTGTCGGAACCGTGCTCTTCTACCGCCACGACACGTGGCATCGGGGAACACGGCTGCGACCGGGGACCCGTCGGCTGACCCACAATCTGACCTACCGCCGGGCCGACTGCGACTGGATCGACACCCTGCATCGGGCCTGGTCGTGGTCCATGTACCGCAGCGACAAGTTGATGGAGCGGCTCGTGGCCGGTGCCACCGTCGACCAGCGGACCGTGCTCGGGTTCCCCAGGCCTGGATCCGACTACTGGTGCAGCGAGACCGTCGAGGCGGTCGAGGCCCGGTACGGACCGCTCGGCATGGACATCACCCCGTACCGGATGGCGCTCGGCGGAGCCGGGACCTGACTCGACCGAGCGGTCGGGGATCAGTCGATCAGCATCCGGTCGGCAAGCATCCCCTCGGCCAGATCGTGGCTCCTGGCGCCGCTCATCAGCCAACCGATCGTCCTGGTCAGCACGGTGGCCGCCGGACGGATGGCCAGCGGATCGACACCCGGCAGCACCGGCATCCTGAGCATGAGCTGGGCCCACGTCGGGAGCATGGCGATGGCGGCAGCGCTGATCACCCCGTAGGCGCCGAGCGTGACAAGCGGAACCGGGGGCAGCAGCAGGAACCGCATGCAGTCCCTGGCCTGGTCGTCCAGCCGGCACTCGGGTCGGAACATCTCGAGGCTCTCGGCGAGCTCGCGGCGGCTGACCGGCGGATCGTCGGCCCCCAGCCGGGACCCGACCTCGGCCATCTCCGCCACGTAGCGGTCCTGCTCGGCATCGGTCAGCTTGCCGGCCCCGTAGCGACGGTAGGCGGTGAGGAAGCTGTCGACCTCGGTCACGTGGACCCACAGGAGGAGGTGCGGGTCGTTTGCGGAGTACGGGCGACCGTCCGGGGCGGTGCCTTCGACCCGATCGTGGACCGAGCGGATCATGTCGATCGTCTGCTCGGCCGTCCCGGTCCGACCGTAGGTGGTGGCGCCGATGAACCGACCGGTTCGGTGGAGCCGACCCCACGGGTCGTGCCGGTAGTCGGAGTGATCGGCGACGCCGGCCATCGCCAGCGGGTGCAGTGTCTGCAGCATCAGAGCCCGCAGCCCCCCGATCAGCATCGCGGAGTCGCCGTGGACCCGCCAGGCCACGCTGGCCGGTCCGAACAGGCCGGGGTCGTCCGGGGTGGCGAGGTCCTCGGCACGGAGCTGCTCGTCGCCGGCG
>JAHELU010000203.1 GCA_024644005.1 Acidimicrobiales bacterium
GGCGGTGACCACCACCGCCTGCACGATCAACCCGCCGAACAGCGTGCCGGAGCGGGCCCCGAGGGCCTTGAGCACCCCGTACATCCCGGCCCGCTCCACGGTGATCAGGGCGAAGAACAGGGCGATCACGACGAGGCCGATGACGATCGTGACCCCGATGATCTGGTTGAACGTGCTCTGCTGCTCGGACACACCGGGGATGGCGTTGACCGCGGCGTCGATGGTGTAGCTGTCGGTGCCGGCGACGGCGTCGTCGATCCGGGTGGCGATGTCGGCGTCGCCCTTGACCACCAGGGCCTGGAATACGCCGTCGGCCAGCTGGGCGTCGGGCCGGTTGGCCGCCAGGACGTTGCGCCAGGTGGCTGGGCTGGCCCAGACGGCACCCTGGCCGTTGAAGCTGGTGTCGACGACGAAGCCGATGATCTCGACCGGGGTACGAGCCGGGCCGACCTCGATCGTCGTGCCCACCTCGATGCCATCGGCCTGCAGCACCTCGTCGGCGTACGCCTGACCGGCGCCCGGAGGTGCCGGGACGCCAGCGGGTGGTAGCTCGTAACCGAAGAAGGCGACGTTGGCCAGGTCCCGAGGACCGTTGCCCGGCACTCTGGCCCCGAGCTGGACGAGGCCGATGCCGCCGACGGCCTCGACGCCGTCGAGGGCCTCGATCCGAGCCCGGGTGTCGGGGGCGATCCGACTCCGCAGGAACGACGCCTGGGCCGTGTCGGCGTAGACGATGGCCTGGCCGTCCTGGGCCCGCAGGGCCCCGGTGGCGGCGCGGGTGAGACCGTCCAGGAGGCCTCCCAGCAGCATGAGGAGGGCGGCGATGAGCGTGAGAATCAGGGTGGCGGTGACGAACCGGCTGGGCCGGCGGATCATCTCTCGCAGTGCCAGCTTCATCGTCCCACCCCGGCCCCGGTGGTGGCCTCGATGGGATCGATCGACAGCACCCGCCGGGCCGCGAGGAGGGAGCTGATCAGTCCGAGCACGAGTAGCAGCACGGCCCAGAAGACGACGGCCCCCGTCTCGAAGCGGAGGGCCAGCCCGCCGAGGCGGCGCTGCGACAGCGGGAGGTAGAGCAGGGTGCCGACGGTGATGCCGGCCCCCAGGATCGCCAGGACCTGGATCAGCAGCGAGCTCACGAGGCGTCCGGCCGGGGCTCCGATGGCCCGCAACAGTGTCAGGGTGTCGGCCTTCTGGAACGTCACGATGAGGAAGAAGAGGCCGGTCACGCAGGGCACGACGAGGCCGTAGAGCAGGAAGATGAGCCTGAACGACTGCTGGACCTGGGACACGCCGGGGGTCACGGCTTCGGCCTCGGCCCGGGTCAGGGCGTCGAGGTCGACCGACTGGTCGTTGACGTTCGTCGCGAGCTGCTCGGGAGACACCCCCTCGGCCGGTCGCATGGCCAGGACATTCGGCAGCACCTGGCCGGCGTCGGGGTTGACCGCCGCAACCGCTGCCTCGTAGGTGGCGTACGAGGCGAACAGGGTCGGGGCCACGTTGAGCTGCACGTCCTCGGCCAGGCCCACGATCGTGATCTCGAGACCGCCGGGCAGGATCGTGACCGTCTCGCCGATGTCGTAGCCGCTGTCCCGGTCGGCGGCGCCGGCCACGGCCTCCCGCTCGCCGAGGGGGTAGCGGCCCTCGAGCAACCGGGCCGGCGCCCCCAGCCCCTGGCCATCAGGGCCGATGTCGTAGCCGATGATCGTGGTGTCGGACGTCTCGGGCGCCGACCCTGGTTGGGCGGTGAAGGTGCCCTGACCGATCCTCCCGACCTCCGCCACGCCGTCGGCTGCGCCGGCGAGACGCTCCAGGTCGGGCGTGATCAGGCTGCCCTGGATGACCCGCTGGCCGTCGACTGCGTAGACCAGGACGGGAGCGTTCTGGTTGCGGATGGCGCCGATGAACCCGGTGATGAGCCCGTTCTGCAGCGACTGCTGGAACAAGATCAGGAAGACGAGCAGCGCGATGGCGGCCACCAGCAGGCCGAAGCGGACCTTGGCGCGGGCCATCTCCTTGAGGGCGAGATACATCCGCCCCAAGCCTCGCAGCTCTTCGCAGTGGTCATGCGCCCAGGGGCCGGATTTCCGACCAATGGGAGCGAGCGCGTGACCGGTCCCCCCGATCCCGACCACGTTGGGGTAACCACGAAGCGACCGTTGCTGCCGATGGTTGCACTCCAACCACAAGGAGTCGATGTGGCCGATTGCTTCGTCGGGCGCCAGCCCGGCAACTTCCTGCAGCACCTGCGGCCACGAGTGTCGACGTGATCAGCACCCCTGGGCACGAGGTGGAGATGTCCGACGGACCGGACTAGAACTCATCAACCGGTCCGAAGTCGTCCCAGCTGGGTGGCGGGCGGTTCGGGGCATCGCTCGTGGAAGGGCTCTCGACGACGTGGCCGACCCCGTCGCTGCTGGTCGGTGTCCCCACGAGGACCGCAGCCATGATCGTGGTGATCGGGACCGCGGCGACGAGTCCGATGGACCCGCAGAGGGTACGGACGACCTCGACAGCCACGATCTCGGAGTTGGCGACGACACCGAGAGGCTGGTCGGAAGCGGCGAAGACGAGGAGCAGCGGCATGCTCGCCCCCGCGTAGGCCAGCAAGAGCGTGTTCACCGTCGAGGCGATGTGTTCGCGGCCGACCCGTATTCCCGAGGTGATCAGCTCGGCTACGGTGAGTCTCGGGTTGCGGTGGTGCAGTTCCGCCACGGTGGCCACCTGTGTGACGGTCACGTCATCGAGGGCGCCGAGCGTACCGATCACTGCGCCGCCCAGCAGCAGGGAGGACAGGTTGATGTCGGCCACCAGCGGCAAGGTCAGTCCTTCCTCCGTGGCCAAGCCACTGAAGTTGGCGACATCGAAGAACACTGCGGAGATCCCCAATGTCAACAGCAGCGACGCCAGCGTCCCGGCCAACGCCACCGTGGTCGTCGGCGACAGCCCGTGGGTCAGGTAGAGGCCCACGAAGGCGATGGCCGAACCTGCGACGACGGCGACCCAAACAGGGTCGTTGCCGTCCAGGACTGACGGGGCAACGAACCACACGAGGACAACGACGGTGACGGCCATGGCGGCGAGGGCCGATACGCCCCGCCAGCGGCCGAGCGCGACGACCACGGCAGCGAAGAAGGCGGTGAGCCACACAAGGGTGTTTCCCCGATCGCGATCGGCGTAGAAGTAGAACGCAGTGCTCGGCTCGTAGCCGACGACGATCGCATCTCCGACAGACAGTGATGGTGCCGGGGCTCGGACCGTCAGGTTGTACTCGGGGAGTGACACGAGCGCGCCGGCATCGGGACCCTCGTGGACGATGAGAGCGAAGCTGATGCAGTCCTGGGGATCGTCCGGGCTCGAGTAGCTGCATTCGGCCTCGATCACCGATTCAACCGTCGCATCGAACTGCTCGGTCACCAGGCCAAGCTGTTGCGCTTCGTCGATGGCGGCCGATCGTCCGCTCCCGTCTGGCCACAAAACGACGAGACCGGCGAGCGTGAGCACCGCCAGCACGATTACGACACCGAGGATGACCCGAAGCGCCGGGACACCGAGCCAAACCTCCCAACTGCCCTCCAACCCGTGACCGTGTATACCAGCCTCTTTCTCGCTCATCGGACACAGTCTGCCTGCCAACCATCACCCAAACCGACCACTCACCACGCACTCTGCAGGCGGGAGGGGTGAAGCGCCTCCGTGCCGAGGAGCCTCCGAGCCCGTGACGCACGACGAGCCGGCACATCGGAGCGCTCGTGAGTCACGAGGCCATTCCACGCCGCCGTGGTCGGCTGCGGTGGTCATGCACCCACGGCACGATTCATCGACCACCGCGGCGCCCCTGACCTGTCGATCTACGGGCTCCAGGCACCGCCGTCGGGGACGGCCAGCTCCCGCAGCCTCGCCAGCATGCCATCCCGGAAGTCCATGATGTGCACGGTGGGGCCCTCCCGGCTCGACCGGCCGGTCGCCTTGACCGTGTACTCGACGTTCATCACCGCCACGACCACGTCGTCCTCGGCCACCAGGGACTCGACGTCGAAACGGGTCATGTCGACCCCCTCGAGCACCTCGCCGAGGTGTTCGAACGCTCCTGGACCGTGGAACGTCCCACCGAAGGGATTCTGCTCGTAGTTGACGTAGACGAAGTCGTCCGAAAGGATCGACAGCAGCGGCTCCAGGTCGTCGTTCTGGAATCCCTCGTAGGCCGCCTGCACTGCCTTCTTGTTGTCGTTGGCACTCATGGATCAGCTCCTCTGTTCGACTCGATGGGCAGCACGCAGGATCGCGGCGTCGGCATCTCGACGCCGATCGGATGGGGACGTGAGGTCTTCCAAGGGGCGCCGACGACGGCTCATCACCAATGGTTCGCCACAGGTGTCGACGCGGATCACCGTTGCGAGCTGTCAGGAGCCCTGCCACGACTCGGGTGGCACCATCATCACATCGTCTCGTCTGCAAACAGGCAGAACGGGTGGCCCTCGGGATCCAACACCACACGGACATCGTCCTGGGGCTGGTCGCTGGCCAGGACGGCACCCTGGTCCACCGCCCAAGCCACGGCCACATCGAGATCGGACACGCCGATATCGAGGTGCGCCATCATCAGCTGCTCGCCAGGCTGGCTCGGCCACACCGGTGGGCGGTAGTTCGGCTCCCACTGGACCTCGATCTTGAGGTCGCTGGCTGGAGAGCGCAGTATCGCCCAGCCATCGGTGGGTGGATGGCCCGGCCGAGGGCCCTCCTTCCTCACGATCGACCAGCCGAGCAGGCGTGCATAGAACTCGGCCAACCGAATCGGATCACGGGCGTCCAGCGTCGGACCGGATACGCGCAGTGCAGGCCGTTTCACGACGGTTCCAGGATCTCGTGCCGGCGAGCGATGGCGGCGGCCTCGATTCGGTTGGCCGCTCCGAGCTTGCGCAGGATGTTGGAGACGTGGACGCTGGCGGTCTTGACGCTGATGAACAGTGCGGCTCCGATCTCACCGTTCGACCGGCCCTCGTTGACGAGGCGAAGCACCTGCAACTCCCGGTCGGTCAGTCCGAAGGGTGACGGCTCGGCGGGCGACGGCGACTGCTCGGCGGTGCTGTCGTCGAGCTGGAGTCGGGCCCGACGGCCGAGGTCCTCGATGTTCCGGCGCAGCGGCTGGGCCCGCAGGGCGGTTGCGGTGCGGCGGGCATCGGCGAGGAGGCGTGCGGCCACGACCCGATCAGCGGTCGACCGGCCACCGCCGGCACGGAGGAGAGCGTCGGCCTGTCGGTACCGGGCCTCGGCGGCGAAGAACGGGCAGCCGACGCCGTCCCAGGCCGCCACCAGGTCGGCCCAGCCATCGGGGACCGGTTGGCCGCCGGCCTCGACCACCTCGGCCCGGGCCTGGTCGAGCCAGGCCTGGAGCACCGGGGGGACGGTGCTGTAGTCGTCTGCAGTCCGTTGCAGTCGCTCGATCCAGCCCCGGACGGTCCCGACGATCGGCTCGTGCCCGATCGCATCGGGTGGGGGGATCAGGTAGCGGGCCGCCACGGCCACGAGCCGAGCACCGAGCGACGAGTCCCCGGGACCGACGTCGTCGAGCCAGGCTCCGACCGTGTCTGCGTCGATCGCATCGATGGCCCCGGCGGCCGCCAGCTCGACCAGCCCGCTGCCGACCGGGAGCGAATCGCCGGCGTAGTAGCCGGTCTCCCACATCTCCAGCCCTCTCCAGTAGTCGGCCACCACCTCGTCGTAGTTGCCCCGGTTGATCTGGATCTGGGTCCATCCGAGGAACGCCGAGGCCCAACGGTGCATGGTGTCGGGGCTGAGGCGGCGGCCGACGTCGTTCATCAGCGCTTCGGCTTCGTCCCATCGTCCCAGTGGTTCCAGGGCCAACAGCACGTTGCCCTCGAGGAGGATGCCCGAGGTGGCACCGAAGCCATGGCGTTCGGCCATGGCGGACCCCTCGTCGTACAACTCGGCCGCTTCCCGGTATCGGCCGAGGTCGACCAGGGTGTCGGTGAGGTTGACGGCGATCACGGTGGCGGCCCGTCCGTCGTCGATCGACGTGGCCAGGCGCAACCCGTCGGCGAGGTTTCGGAGGGCGTCCTCGTCGCCGAGCTTGGCCCGCTGGTAGCCGATGTGGGCCCGGCCGGTTGCCTCGATCCCCCGCTCACCGAGCTCGGCGGCCATGGCCGCTGCGGCCTCCAGGGCCGGATCGGCCCCGGTGTCGTCACCGGCGAAGGCCCGGTTCATTGCGGAGCGGAGCTCGGCCCGGGCCCGCTCGACCGTTGCCGGCCGCCGGGGGAGCAGAGCCAGGGACCGCTCGATGGCCTCCTCCATGCCGGGCACACTGGCATTCCAGAGGTAGCCGGACAAGTCGAACTGGGCCGCCCCCTCCTCGAAGCGGTCGCCGGCCTCGGCGGCTTCGGCGGTGGCTCTGCGGGCCAGCTCGACCGCGAGGTCGAAGTCGCGGGCCAGGTCGGCCACCTCGGCCGTTCGCCGCAGGAGGCGGACGTGGGAGACACCGGCCAGCTCGGCCGCCTCGCCGACCCGGTCCCACAGGTCGAGGGCCCGACCGTAGTGCTCGCTGGCCTCCGCCGAGGCGCCGATGGAGCTCGCCGCCTCGGCGGCCCGGACCGAGACCCGCAGGGCTTCGGGGAGCTGAGCGGCGCTGACATGGAGCCGAGCGATCTCCCCCAGTCGCTCCGGACGGTGCTCCTCCAAGGCCCGGGCCGCGCGGGCGAACAGATCGGCCCGTTCGCCGGGGAGGAGCTCGTCGAGGAACACCTCCCGCACCAGTTCGTGGCGGAACCGGAAACCGGCCGGGTCCTCGACG
>JAHELU010000042.1 GCA_024644005.1 Acidimicrobiales bacterium
GAAGACGCTCCCGATGTTGCGGCGCAGCATCGGAACCTTCCAGCTCGACATCTGCCCGATGTCCTTGCCTGCGACGAAGATCCGGCCCGTGTCCGGCTCCTCCTGCTTGTTCAGCAGCCTGAGGAAGGTCGACTTGCCCGATCCCGACGGCCCGACGAGGAAGACGAACTCGCCCTTCGAGATATCGGCGTCGGCGTCGACCAGCGCCGGGACGCTCTGTCCCGGATACTCCTTCGAAACGCCTTCTAGCTTGATCATTGGTTGTGCCTTGACCTCATCTGCGCCGACGCCGCTCCTACGGGCTTCCGGTCATCGAGTCTAGTTGCTGTCCGGGCCGGCTCGGCGCCACCTGAGCCAGGCTTCCATGAACGGGCCGACATCGCCGTTCAGGACCCCCTCCGGATTGCCCGACGTCTGGCCGCTGCGCTCGTCCTTGACCTGCTGGTACGGCTGGAGGACATAGGAGCGGATCTGACTGCCCCACTCCACCTTCTTGGACTCGCCGGCCTCGTCCGCCAGCTGCTCCTCCCGCTTCTGGCGCTCCAGGTCGACCAGCTTCATGGCCAGCATCTGCATGCACCGCTCCTTGTTCTGATGCTGACTTCGCTCGTTCTGGCAGGAGACCACGATGCCGGACGGCAAATGGGTGATCCTCACCGCCGAATCGGTGGTGTTGACGTGCTGCCCACCGGCTCCGGACGATCGGAACACGTCGACCCGGAGGTCCTTCTCGTCGATGTCGACCTGGTCGGCGGCGTCCTCGATGTAGGGCACGACACCGAACGACGCGAAGGCTGTATGACGGCGGGCCTGGGAATCGAACGGCGAGATCCGGACCAGCCGGTGGACCCCCCGTTCGGCCTGCAACCAGCCGTAGGCATAGCGGCCGCGAATGACGAAGTCGGCGGACGTGATTCCCGCCTCCTGGCCGTGCTGGACGTCGGTGACCTCGAAGCCGAACCCCCGGTTCTGGGCCCATTTCCGGTACATCGTCAGCAGCATCTCGGCCCAGTCCTGGGAGTCGGTCCCACCGGCCCCGGAGTGCACCTCGCAGACGGCGTCACCCTCGTCGTAGCGGCCGGTGAACAGCGCTCGCAGCTCCAGCTCGGCGAACTCCGCCTCCAATCGCTCGATCAGGTCGCCGGCCTCGTCCTCGAGGGCCGCGTCCCCCTCCTCCTGGGCGAGCTCCCACAGCGTCTCCGCATCTTCGACCTGCCCGGACAGGCGATCGAAGAGGGAGAGATCGTCCTTCACGGTGGTGAACTCGGTCTGCACGACCCGGGCCCGGTCTGCGTCGTCCCAGAGATCGGGCCGCCCCATCTCGGTCTCGAGCTGGGGCAGCCGGGCCCGCAGCTCGTCGACCCGCAAGTAGTGCTGGGCCTCGTCGAGCTCGGTCCTTATGCGCTTCAGATCGTCTGACAGGTCGGCCATCCCGTCACCGAACCAAGCGATCGAGGGGCAGCGGTAGGCGGCTCACCGATTGGCCCCGTGGCAGTGCTTGAACTTCTTGCCGCTGCCGCAGGGGCAGGGGGCGTTGCGGGGTGTTCTGTCCCACTCGTCCTTCACGAACGGCTGGTCCGCTCTGGCGGCCTCGGGTCTCACGTCGTCGTCGGTCCCGTCCTTGGAGGCCACGATCTCGGTCTCGGTCGGCACGCTCGGCACCGCCTGCTTGACCCGGCCAGGGCGCTCGGCGCCGTCACCGTTCTGGGCCGACCTCTTGGCCGACTCCCGGGCCGGTTCACCAGCCGGACCGCCGGCCTCGGTCGGCTCGGCCTTTGGCGGCTGCACGACCTCGACGTGCATCACATAGCGCACATAGTCGACGTTGAGGGAGTGGATCATCTCGCTGAACAGCTCGTAGCCCTCGTGCTGCCACTCGGTGAGCGGATCCCGCTGACCCATCGCCCGCAGGTTTATGCCCTCCCGCAGATGGGCCATCTCCGTGAGATGATCACGCCACCGCTGATCGATCAGCTGGAGCATGATCTGGCGCTCGATCTGGCGGAGCACCGACTCACCGAGCTCGGCCTCCCGCTTCTCGTAGTGCTTGAGCCCGTCGTCGAAGATCAGCTCCCTGAGATCGTCGAGGCTCCTGGCCCGACCGAGATCGTCCATCGTCATCTCGGTCGGCCAGAACGAACCGAGCTCGGTCAACAGCCCGTCGAGATCCCAGGTGTCGTCCAACTCCTGGAGGCAGTGGGTCTGGACCAGCGCCTCGGCCACGTCCCCGAGGGCGGCCACCGTGTCCTCCCGGAGGTCGCCCTGCTGGAGGATCTGGAGGCGACGCTGGTAGATCACCTTGCGCTGCTGGTTGAAGACCTCGTCGTACTTGAGCACGTTCTTGCGGGTCTCGGCGTTGCGCTGCTCGACGGTGTTCTGGGCCCGCTCGACCGACTTCGTGACCATCTTCGACTCGATCGGCACGTCCTCGGGGAGGGCCCGGTCCATCACCCAGTTCATGGCGCCGGTGGCGAAGATCCGCATCAGATCGTCTTCCAGCGACAGGTAGAACCTGCTCTCGCCCGGATCACCCTGGCGGCCGGAGCGGCCCCGGAGCTGATCGTCGATCCGGCGGCTCTCGTGGCGCTCCGTGGCCAGCACGTAGAGGCCACCGGCCTCCCGGACCGCTGCGCCCTCCTCTTCGCAGATGGGGGTCCAGTAATCGAGCCGCTTCTGGTAGTAGGCCCGACCCTCGTCCGAGTCGAGGTCGTAGCCTTCGTCCTTCGCGTCGGCCTCGGCAAGCTTGTCGGGATTGCCACCGAGGACGATGTCGACCCCCCGGCCGGCCATGTTGGTGGCCACGGTGAGGGCCCCGGACTTACCGGCCTGGGCCACGATATCGGCCTCCCGGAAGTTGGCCTTGGCGTTCAGCACCTCGTGGGCCAGCCCGCGCCTGGTCATCAACTGGCTCAGCACCTCGGACTTCTCGACCGAGGCCGTACCGATGAGCACCGGCTGGCCCTTGGCCACCCGCTCGGCCATGTCATCGATGGCGGCGCCGAACTTGGCCGCCTCGGTCTTGTAGATGAGGTCCGACTTGTCGTCGCGGACCACCGGCATGTTGGTCGGGACCTGGACCACCGCCAGCCCATAGGTGGTCTCCAGCTCGGCCGCATCGGCCATGGCGGTACCGGTCATGCCGGCCAGCTTGTCGTAGAGCCGGAAGTAGTTCTGGAGGGTGACCGTGGCGAGGGTCTGCTGCTCCTCCTTGATCTTGACGCCCTCCTTGGCCTCGACCGCCTGGTGGAGTCCGTCCGACCACCGTCGGCCCTCCAGCACCCGGCCGGTGAACTCGTCGACGATCTTCACCTCGCCACCGTCGACCAGGTAGTCCTTGTCTCGGTGGAACAGCTCCTTGGCCTTGAGCGCCGAGTTGAGCTGGTGGACGAGGTCTCCCTGGACGCCGTCGTAGAGGTTCTCGATGTCGAGGAAGTCCTCGACCCGGGAGATGCCGTCCTCGGTGATGGCCACCACCCGCTTCTCCTCGTCGACGTCGTAGTCGACGTCGCGCTTGAGCCGGGCAGCGATGTCGGCGAACCGGTAGTAGAGGTCGGCGGCGCCCCGGACCTTGCCGCTGATGATGAGCGGGGTCCTCGCCTCGTCGATCAGGATCGAGTCGATCTCGTCCACGATGGCGTAGCTGTGGCCCCGCTGGGTCATGCCGTCGAGGCTGCGGGCCATGTTGTCCCGCAGGTAGTCGAACCCGAACTCGTTGTTGGTGCCGTAGGTGACGTCGCAGGCGTACTGGGCCTTCTTGAACGCCGAGTCGTTGTTGCCGGGCACGACGAGGCCGACGGTCAACCCGTGCCACCGGTGGATCTGGCCCATCCAGTCGGCGTCACGGCTGGCCAGGTAGTCGTTGACGGTGACCTGGTGGACGCCCTTCCCGGCCAGGGCGTTGAGGTAGACCGGCAGCGTCGACACGAGGGTCTTGCCCTCGCCGGTCTTCATCTCGGCCACCGAGCCCCAGTGGAGGCCCGCCCCACCCATCAGCTGGACGTCGTAGTGGCGCTGGCCGATGACCCGGTCGGCGGTCTCGCGGACCACGGCGAACGCTTCGACCAGGAGATCGTCGAGGTCGGCTCCGTTCTCGAGCCGCTGCTTGAACTCGGCGGTCTTGGCCCGGAGCTGGTCGTCGGTGAGGGACCGGGTCTCGGCTTCGATGGCGTTGATCGGTTCGACGACGCTCTGCACGGCCTTCAGCCGCTTGCCTTCGCCGGCCTTGAGGATTTTGTCGAGGAGTTTCATTCTCCTCCACTCTACTGTCGTGCGGTGGCGGCCCGATCCTCGCCTGGCGCCGGGCGCTGGTGGGGGGCGGCTATTCCACGTCGATGAGGCCGATGTCGCCGTCGGCCCGACGGTACACGACCGCCGACTTCTGGGTCTGGGCGTTCTGGAAGACGTAGAAGTCGTGGTTGAGCAGGTCCATCTGGAGCGCCGCCTCCTGAGGATCCATCCTGCCGACGTCGAATCGCTTCGTCTTCACGATCTTGTAGACCGGCGAGCGCTGCTCGTCCTCCGACAGGAGGGTCTCCGGTACCAGCTCGGCGTCGAGCTCCGGCCGCTGCCTGGCATGGTTTCGATTGAGCACTTTGGTCTTCAACTTGCGGAGCTGACGCTCGAGCTTGTCGACAGCCAGATCGACGGCCGTGAACCCGTCGGGGGCGGAGACCTTGCAGCGGATGTGGTGACCGTGGCCCTCCATCGTCACCTCGCAGATCTCCTTGTTGTCGATTCGGGGGTTCTTCTCCTCCCAGAAATGGACCTCCGCACGGTCCATCCCCCCCAGGTACTTGTCGAGGCGACCGATCTTGTCCTCGGCCTGCCGGCGGAGCGACTCCGAGACCGTCGTGTGCCGACCGCTGACGTTAATCTCCATCGAGTGATCCTCCATGCTCTGGGGTCATCGAGTACACCATATCTGGAGCGTCGTCACACGTTCCGAGCGGCGGCACACCCGACCCCCTGACCGCTCGGTGCCCCGGAACGACCCTCGGCGGGCCGGCCGGTCGCCGCCGAGGCGGCGGCGATCTCCTCGTCGTCGGCCGACCACGCCACCGCAGCCCCGATGACCCGGCGGGCGCCGGCCAGCCGCAGGGCGTCGGCGGCCGCCGCCATCGATTCGCCGGTGGTGATCACGTCGTCGACCAGCAGCACGTGGGGCGGGGACCCGATCGGGGCCCGCAGCGGCGGACCGCCCAGCCGCTCCTGCCGTCCCCGGCCGGTCCGGGACGGGCTGCGGCTCCTCAGCAGCAAGCGCCTCGATGGCAGCCCGGCCGCTCTGGCGACGGCCCGAGCGAGGATACGACCCTGGTCGTAGCCTCGACGGCGGACTCCCCGGCGGCTGGCCGGCACCCAGGTGACCACGTCGACGGCACTCGGCCCAGAGGCGACGCTCGCCGGCTGCGGCACCACCAACTCGGCCAGCATCGATCCGAGCTGGTGCAGTGCGTCCCGCCGGCCGCCGTTCTTGGCCGCCACCACGATGGCCGGGACCGACCGCTGGTAGCGCAGCAGGACGATCGTGGCGTCGAGCCCGGCGGGACCAGGGATAGGTCCGACCGGGCCGACGTCGGCGAGGCAGATCCCACAGATGGGACGGGCGCCGGGACGACGGCGACCACAGCCGGGACAGCCTCGATCGAACAGCACAGCCAGACCCTACGATCGGGCTGTGACAGGGATGTCGCCGATCAATACCGGTAATGGTCCGGCTTGTACGGCCCCTCGACCGGTACGCCGATGTAATCGGCCTGATCCTGGGTGAGCTTCGTCAGGCGGACCCCCAACGCATCGAGATGCAGGCGCGCGACCTTCTCGTCGAGGATCTTCGGCAACGTGACGACGTCGAGTCCGTAGGCCTCGGCGTTGCGGTGCAGCTCGATCTGGGCCAGCACCTGATTGGTGAAGCTGGCCGACATCACGAAGCTCGGATGGCCGGTGGCGTTGCCGAGGTTCAGCAGCCGGCCCTCGCTCAGGATGATGATGCTCTTGCCGTCCGGGAAGCGGAACTCGTCGACCTGGGGCTTGATGTTGATGCGCTGGATGTCGCTCTTGCGGTAGAGCCCGGCCATGTCGATCTCGTTGTCGAAGTGGCCGATGTTGCCGACGATGGCGCCCTGCTTCATCCTGCTCATCATCTCGGCCGACAGGATGTCCTTGTTGCCGGTAGCGGTGATGAAGATGTCCGCTGTCTCGAGGACCCGCTCGATGGTGTTGACCTCGTAGCCGTCCATCGCCGCCTGGAGGGCGCAGATCGGGTCGATCTCGACGATGATGACCCGGGCTCCCTGGCCCCGGAGCGCATCGGCGCAGCCCTTGCCGACGTCCCCGTAGCCGGTGACCACGCACGTCTTGCCGCCGATCATCACGTCGGTGGCCCGGTTGATGCCGTCGAGCAGCGAGTGCCGGGTGCCGTACCGGTTGTCGAACTTCGACTTCGTCACGGCGTCGTTCACGTTGATGCCGGGGAACTTGAGCGTGCCGGCCGCCTTCATCTCGTACAGTCGCTGCACGCCGGTCGTTGTCTCCTCGGAGACCCCACGGATGTTGGCCGCCATCGTGGTGAAGATCGACCCGTCCTCGGCCTGGAGCCGCTTGAGCAGGTCGATGATGACGGCCCACTCCTCCGGGTCGTCCTCGGTCGCGTCTGGCACGGCGCCGGCGGCCTCGTACTCGGCCCCCTTGTGGACGAGCAGGGTCGCGTCTCCCCCGTCGTCCAGGAGCAGGCTCGGTCCGCCGATCGAGTCCGGCCACCGGAGCGCCTGCTCTGTGCACCACCAGTACTCCTCGAGGGTCTCCCCCTTCCACGCGAACACCGGGACGCCCTGGGGGTGCTCGGTCGTTCCGTTCGGTCCCACCACGACGGCGGCCGCCGCTTCGTCCTGGGTGGAGAAGATGTTGCAGCTGGCCCAGCGGACCTCGGCCCCGAGCGCGGTGAGCGTCTCGATCAGCACCGCGGTCTGCACGGTCATGTGGAGGCTGCCCGTGATGCGGGCCCCCCGCAGCGGTTGCTCGTCGTAGTGCTCGGCCCGCAGGGCCATGAGACCCGGCATCTCGACTTCGGCCAGCTCCATCTGCTTGCGGCCCTTGCCGGCGAGATCGATGTCGGCGACCTTGTAGTCGCCGTCGGCCACGGTGCGCGGACGCGATTCGGTTGCGGTCATTGTCAGCTCCCTGACGTTCGTGAGTGGAGGGGGAGGGCTGAGGCCTCCTGGCCCTATTCGAGACAGCCCGACGTCAATCAAGAGCGTACTGCCGGTTGGCGCCGCTCAGACGCATGGCGACCCTCCCGTCCGACCGCCTCCCGGGCGCCGAGCCCTGGCCGCCGCCGGGCCGCGCTACTCGGTGAACGTCGGCTCGATGCCCCGCTCTGCGGCGAGTGCGGCCAGGCGCTCGCTCTCCGCGGCGTCCACCGTCTCCGCCTCGTCGAGCAGCATGACCGGGATGTCGTCGTCGATCCGGTAGCGGCGGTGCAGCCGGGGGTTGAAGAGGAAGCCCTCGTCCTCGAAGTAGAGCAGCGGGCCCTTGTCCTCGGGGCACGCCAGTATCTCCAGCAACTGCGGGTCGAGCGCCATGAGCCCTCCAAGCCTCTCGTTCGGCCGCCCATCGTAGCGGTGGGCTGCGGCGCCGGGTCACCCACGTGCCGTCCCTTCGAGCCCGACCGTGGCCCGCCACGCCAGCGTCCGACCGGGCGCCAGGTCGGTCAGGTGATAGTCGTGATCGTCGTAGGGGATGAAGACCGCTTCGCCACTACCGATCCTCAGGATCCGCTCGCCGCACTCGACGGCCAGCCGGCCGGCGGTCACGAGGAGGATCTCCGGACCGGCCACGTTGCACGACAGCGGCCCCAGCGTGCCGACGGACGAGTCGAAACGGGTCAGGCCGAACTCCGGTACCGGGGTATCGAAGCGATGGACGGCCGCTGTCGGCGTCTGGACCGCTACCGCCCGTGGTCGACAGTCGATGATGGCGAGCAACTCGTCGACATCGATGTGCTTGCTGGTCAACCCGCCCCGGAGCACGTTGTCGCTGTTGGCCATGAGCTCCACCCCGACGCCCTGGAGGTAGCTGTGGAGATCGCCGGCCCCCAGGAACACGGCCTGCCCGGGGGCCAGGCTGAGGTGGTTGAGCAACAGCGTCACCACCGTGCCGATGTCGCCCGGGAAGGCCTCGGCGATCCGCACCGTCCACACCAGCTCCGATCGGAACGCAGGCGGTCCGTCGGCTCCGGCCAGCAGCTCCCGGGCCCGGTCGGCCGCAGCCCCGGCCAGCACCGCAGCATCGACCGGTGACAGCCGGAGCAGCCACTCGACCACCCCGGCCAGCACCGCAGCGTCACTCTCGGCGGAGGTGGGGGGCGAGAGCCGGTCGGCGACGGGGCGAAGCGCCGGACCGAACAGCGCGATCAGCTGGCGGGTTCCGGCCAGGGGGCGGAACCCGCACTTCGCCTCGAACGGCGTGATGGCACAGATCAGCTCCGGCTTGTGCTTGTCGTCCCGGTAGCTGCGCTCGGGGGCCGACCGCCCCAGCCCGGCGGCTTCCTCTCTCGAGAAGCCGGCTCTGGCCTGGGCCGCATTCGGATGAGCCTGGATCGACAGCGGGCGGTCGGCGGCCAGCACCTTGAGCAGGAACGGCAGCTCGTGGAATCGCTCGTGGACGACCGGCCCGAGCACGGCCGGGCCCCGGTCGGCCACCAACCGATCGAGGCTCCGGTCGCTGACGGAGAGGACGCTCGGCCCGCTTGGATGGGCGCCGAGCCAGTACTCGGCCTCCGGATGGCCAGGGGGCTCGTGGCCCAGCAGCTCGGCGATGGCGCTCGTCTGGCCCCAGTCGTAGGCCCGTACCACCCCCCGGAGCCGCTCCATGCCACCGACGCCCTGCGTCGCACCCGGCGCCGACCGGTTGCCGGTCACGCTGCGTCGGCCATCACCGCCTGGACCTCCGCCACCCGGCGGGCCACCTCCTCGGCGGTCCGGGCCTCCAGGTTGAGGCGCAGCAGCGGTTCGGTGTTCGACGGTCGCAGGTTGAACCACCAGTCACCGCTGTCGACCGTCAGCCCGTCGAGCCGATCCGGTTCGAGGTCGGCGTAGTGCTCGGCCACGCGTTCGATGACGGCATCGGCGTCGGCCACCACCGTGTTGATCTCACCGGAGTTCGCATAGCGCTGGAGGGGGGCGAGCAGTTCGGACAGCGGACCGTCGAACCTCGACAACTGCTCCAGCACCATCACCGCCGCTATCAGGCCCGAGTCGGCCCGCCAGTTGTCCCGGAAGTAGTAGTGGGCCGAGTGCTCCCCACCGAAGGCGGCCTCTGTCTCGGCCATCAGCTGCTTGATGAAGGAGTGACCGACCCGGGATCGGAGGGGGCGGCCACCCTGCTCCTCGATGACCTCGGGGACCACCTTGGAGCAGATCAGGTTGTAGATGACGGTGGCCCCCGGGTCGGCGGCCAGGATCGACTTGGCCAGGAGCGCCGTGGTCAACGAGCCGGACACCGGCTGGGCCCGCTCGTCGACGAGGAACACCCGGTCGGCGTCGCCGTCGAAGGCCAGTCCGATGTCGGCCCCGGTCTCCAGCACCCTGGCCTGCAGGTCGGCCAGGTTCTCGAGCTGGATCGGATTGGCCTCGTGGTTCGGGAAGGTGCCGTCGAGCTCCGGGTACATGACCTCCAGGTCGAACGGCAACGATCGGAACACCTCCGGCACCACCAGGCCCCCCATGCCGTTGGCGGTGTCGGCCACCACCCGCAGCGGGCGCAGGCCCCTGGCGTCGATGAACCGCCGAACGTGCTCGCTGAAGGCGGCCAGCAGATCCCGGGACGAGCGGGTCCCCGGATCGACCGGTGGCAGGTCGGTGCCGGACTGGGCCACCTGCTTGATGGCCGCCAGCCCCGTGTCCTCGCCGATCGGGGCCGCACCGGTCCGGCAGAGCTTCATGCCGTTGTACTGCGCCGGGTTGTGGGAGGCGGTGAACACGACACCCGGCATGGCCAGCGAGCCAGAGGCGAAGTACAGCATGTCCGTGGAGCACAGGCCGATGTCCACCACATCCAGCCCTCTCGACAGCACGCCGTCGGCGAACGCATCGACCAGCTCCGGGCCGGAGGGCCGCATGTCCCGACCGATCACCACCGACGTCGTCGCCGGCTCGGCCTCGGCGATGAAGGTGGCGAACCCGACGCCGAGCGACCGGGAGACATCGGCGTTGAGCTGGTCGGGAAACGTCCCACGTATGTCGTAGGCCTTCACGATCTCGTCGAGCACGGGCAGATTGGTGGCTGTCACAGGCCAAAGGGTAACGCCACCCAACCCCACACACAGGCACGTTCCAGCGCGAGATCACGCCCGCGCCTCCAGCGCGAGATCACGCCCGCGCCTCCAGCGCGAGATCACGCCCGCGCCTCCAGCGCGAGACGCTGCTCGTCGGTCGGGACGTAGACGCCCTGGCCGACCCAGCGCCTGATCCGGAACAGATCCACCAGCAGGCTCACCGTGTCGCCGACGATGGAGACCGAGGACCCCTGGCGGTTCTGGACCGAGACCGGGATCTCCCGCAGCGACAGCTGATCCTGCTCTGCGATCAGGAACAGCTCGACGTCGAATGCGAAGCCATCGATCCTCGTCCGCTCGAACACCACCTTGGCCACGTCTCCCTGGAAGCCCTTCAGCCCGCACTGGGTGTCGCGGAAGTGTCCGAGCAGCACGAGGTGGGTCAGCCGGTTCACCATCCGTCCCCCGAGCTCCCGGATCCGCCTCGGCCTGACCAGGGTGGCGGTGTCTCGATGGCGTCGACTGCCGACCACCATGTCCCAGCCGTCCTCGATCTCGAGGAGCAGCCTGGTCAGCAGCGCGGCCGGGTAGGCGAGGTCGGCGTCGGTGAACACGACCGCCCGCCCCCTGGCCGCCAGCACGCCGGCCCGCACGGCCGCACCCTTGCCACGGTTCGACGGCTGGGCCAGCACCCGGGCCCCGGCCCCCTGAGCGACAGTGGCGGTCTCGTCACCCGATCCGTCGTCGACGACCACGATCTCGTAGTCGCCGGGACCGACAGACCGATCCAGTTCCTGCGCGATGGCCTGCACCGTGTCGGCGATCATGCGACCCTCGTTGTAGGCGGGGATGACGACGCTCAACCGGACCTCCCCGGCCGCAGGGGGCCGGGAGACCCGGCTGGCCAGATCCCGTCGGATCCGCTTGAACAGGATCCACCGGTAGGCCGTCCACCGAACGATCGCGGCGGAGCCGATCGCCCCGGCCTTGGCTGGCACCAGCGGCAGACCACCGGCGTCGAGCAGGAGCAGCACGGACAGATCCACGATCCCGGCTGCGACGGCGGTGGTTGCGAACAGCCCGGGGCTCCTCACCCACTGGGCCATCGGATCGCCCCGGAACGTGATGACCCGGTTGAGCAGGTAGGCCACGACCGCAGCTGCGCCCAGGGCGACCAGGTCAGCCGCCCACAGCGGCAGCGAGAGACGCTCGAGTGCGAGCAGCACCGAGCCGTCGACGGTGGTGGCGAGCAGGCCGACCAGCGCGAAGAGCCGGAGCCTGCTCCTCACGCCTAGTCTTGGCCGGGCCCGGTCGGCCCGGCGCTGGAGCCCGACCCGACATCGTGCTCCGGGGCGGTGGCTGGATCCGGTATCGGCGCGATCGCCGACCGGTCGGCTCCCGGTCGGTCCCAGCCTTCCCGCCCGTCACCGTTCCGGCCGCCGACGACGGCCGGAACCTCGGGTCCCAGCCGCTCGCCGTCGTTCAGCTCCTGCAGCTCGTCGTCGTTCCAGCTCCGGTCCTCGTCCCAGGCCTGACGCTCGGCGAAGACCCAGCGGCGACGATCGGCCGCAACCAGGACCAGGAGGCCGCCGAAGCCGAGCACGGTGACGGCGATGGCCACCAGGTCGACCACGGTCCGGCCGTAGGACAGGCTGACCTCGGTCTCGGTTGGCAGCACCACCATCAGGTTCGGACCGATGCGCCAGGGCCCCTGTGCGCCGTCGACGTCCCAGTTCGGGAAGTACGAGACCTTGACCAGCACCGGTGAGCCGGGCTCGTCGACGGAGAACGAGATGCGGTTGGTGTCGACGTCGATCGCCGACACCACGGGGGCATCGACGGATCGGCCATCCGCCGGGTCGAGCACGTCGACTCGCTGCCAGCCGCTCGGACCGTCCTCGGCCGGCAAGGCGAGATACGCGTCAGGATCGTTGTAGAACTCAACGGCCTGGCTGACCCACCCGACTTCGAATCGGGAGAGCGCCGTGTCGTCCCCGAACTCGCCTCCCACCTCATCCTCGGTTCGCCCCGCCGTCACGATCGGCTCGACCGAGAGGCCCTCCACGAGCTCGCTGTCGGCCACCTCGAAGATGACGAAGGGCTGGGCCTCGCCGATCTCGGTGAGGTCGGGGTGCTCCCGGGCGGCGGCGATGGCGAGGTCGGACTGCGCCATGTAGTACCGGACACCCATCACCTGCAGCTGGGCGACGCCCCGATCGATGTCGAAGTTCTGGTACGGCAGGTCGCGTTGGGCTCGGGATGGCGCCTCGGAGAGCATGCTCTGGTTGAGGAAGTGGAACGGCGTCGTCGAGGAGGACTCGAAGTACAACCCCTCCATCGATCCGATGCATCCGTTGGTCCAGTGCGGCAGGAGCATGAGCGCCATCGGCGTCCCGTAGCGGTCGAGCCCCTTCTCGTACTCCCACATCGCCCGACCGCAGCCGCGGGTCTCACCGATCGACGACATCGACTCGACGACCTGGTTGTACTCCCGATACGAGGCCTTGCGCTCGTAGCCCGAGTAGTTCCACTCCGCCCACCCCGGAATGAAGCTGCGGGCCCGGTTGCTGAAGACCAACCAGTCGTATGACCCGTCGCCCGTCTCCGACAGCTGGCCGAACGGCATGACCCGCAGCGGCATCGCCACGGCGATCAACACGGCGATCAGTGCGCCGGCGCTGGCCGCCATCACCGTGGTCGGATCCGGCCTCTGCAGGTCGCTGGAGACGGTGGAGGCCACGTACCGAACCGTCAGCGCCACGCCCACCGCAGCCAACAGGTACACCGACAGGTAGTAGAACGGCAGGAGACGGGCGTTCCACAGCGGGCCCTCGCCGACATTGGCCACCGCCGCGGCCGACAGGAGACCGGTACCGGCGAACACCATGCCCATGCGCTCCCACAGGGCGACCGAGAGCAGCACGCCGACGGCGGCCACCGGCAGGGCGATCTTGATCGGCACGGTCAACATCGCCGGGCCGACCTCCTCCAGTCGCTCCCAGCCCATGTCGTTGAAGAACGGTTCCCTGAGAGAGAACGGGAGCAGCCAGAACGCCGACAGCGCCACGGCAACGGGACCGGTCAGCAGTAGCCACGTGGCCCGCGCCATGACGGCCGGCTCGGCCACCATCGCCGATGCGATCACCACGACGACCGCCACGACGGCGAGACCTCGGACGCCGAGGCCCGTACCGTCGGCGAAGGCGATCGGCACGAGCGCCATGGCCACGATGGCGGCGATCGACCAGGCCCGGGGTATCGACCGGTGGAGGAGCACGGCCAGGACCAGGGCCGGGATCAGGAAGAACACCGGGATGATGTGACAGAGGGCGACCAGCGCGATGACGACGGCCGACGGCGCCCGCCACGCTCGGTCGTCCATCCCCCGGATGGTCATGCCGATCGCCAGCAGCGTCAACCCGAGGCTGAGGGAGAAGGCGAACTCGCCGGCCAGCGTCGACGCGATGTTGCCGCCGTAGATGGTGAAGTTCGTGTCGAACAGGAAGACGAAGGCGCCCATGGCCAGGAAGGCCGGGACCGGCTGGGGAGCTCCGGCCAGCCGACCCATCGCCCAGGCGGAGAGGGGGAACAGGACCAGCCCGGCCACGCTGACGAGCTTGAACGACACCCCGTACGGCACCGAGACCGCCAGGACCGCCGCCACAACCGACCCGGCGATGATCCAGTTCCGGGCCGCATCGAACCGCTGGCTGTAGCGGTAGCCACCGAACAGGATCACGGCGGCCACACCGAGGCCGAGGTACCACGGCAGGCCGGCATTGACGGCCACGATCGCCAGGGACGGCACGACCATGTAGAAGTGATAGGCCGGGAAGCCGGCATACCAGTCGGGCGTCCAACCGGACACCAGGCCCTGTGGGAGCAGATGATCGCGGAGATAGGCCGGGCCCCACACGTGGGCTCCCATGTCGCCACCGGACGGGGTGGTGTCGAGGAACAGCAGCGGTCGTGCGAGATCCGAGAGCCCGTCCGGATCGGGCCAGTTCAACAGCGCGAAGACGAACAGCGACAGGACGACGGCGACCGCCAGGCCGCCAGACCCTCCGGCCGACAGGCCGGTGCCACCGAGCCTGCGCTGAGGCCGTCGACCGGTGCGCTCGCCCGTCGGTGTCCGGCCGGGATCGTCGACCTCGTCGATCAGCTCGACCTCGTCACGGCCGATGCGATCACGATCGGCGAAGGGGTCCCCTCCTGCCTCGGCATCGGCCGGCGCGGCCGGGACGGTCAAGCTGCGACCTCCGCAGCTCGCTGCCGGCCGACCGTGGGGGCCGGTCCATCGATCGGTGCACGGGTCGTTGCCCGATCATCTCGCTGCGACGGACCAGAGCCATGACTCCGGTCGCGCCCGGTGTGACCAAGATATCCGTGCACACCTGCGACGATAGTAAGAAATGGCGGGCTAGCGTCGCCGCCCGGAATGTTCGCCGACCTGGTCGAGCGCCTCCTGCAGGTCGATCCGCTCCCCCGCCAGCTGCCAGCGTCGCACGTCGCACCCGTCGCACGATTCCATGAGCAGCGTGTTGCCGTCCACGTTGATGCGAATGGCGGAGAGCTCGTGGCCGCAACGCCCGCACGGATCGCCGGTCAACCGTCCGGCCCCGGCTCCCGCCGCACCGGCCGGGGCCGTCGTCCGCTCGTCCTCACCACGTTGGCGTTCCGTTTCCACCGGACCTCCTGAAGCTGGTTGTCGTCACCCCTCGAATCGGAGGTCGACCACGCTCAGTGAGCGAGGCTGCCGGAAATGGTCCGGGTGTCCCAGGCGCCGAGCCCCGTCGCTGAGCCGATCGGCGCACGCACCCGTGGCACCCCGGCCGTCGTGACCGCTCAGAGGGCCAGCAGCTGCAACACGGTGGTTGCGTTGAAGGCCATGTGAGCCAGGATCGCCGGGCCGATCCTGCCCGTCGTCATCGTGAGCCAAGCCAGGATGAGGGCGAAGACGAACAGCCCCGGCAACACGATGAGCTCCTGGTGGACCAGGGCGAACACGGCGGACGAGCCGACTGCGGCCACGACCGGACCGAACCGGCGGGCCAGGACCGGCAGCAGCATGCCGCGGTAGAACCACTCCTCGACGACGGGGGCCACGATCACGACCGCGACAGCGAAGAGGATGGCGTCTCCCCGGCCGTCGACCCGATCGGCCAGTTCCTGGGCCGATCGACCCGGGTCGCCGGACACGAAGCGGAGGATGACCCAGTACAGCGCCGGGAGGATCGCCAGTTGGGCCACGACCCCCGACAGCGTCCCGACGCCGGCCTGGACCGGGGTGGCCCGGAGATCGACGTCGGCCAGCGGGCTGGCCCCGGCCGAGCGCTTGACGATGATCGGACCGGCCAGATAGGCCACCCACAGCCCGAGATTGAACAGCGGCAGCGTCCCTATCGGCCGCTCGGAGACCGGGGGCAGTGGATCGGGGCCGTAGACGAGACCGGCCGCCAGAGAGACCCAGACGACGGAGAACAGCTGGGCCCCGAGCAGGCAGATCACCGCGGCCGGGACCCCCCAACGGACCTCGTCGCTTGCCGGCGGCCACCGCCGAGCAGCCAAGGCGGAGAACTGTCCCATCGCCGGGCACCCTAGCCTTTATGCCTGCTTTCAGCGGATCGGGTACGAATACACAGGAGTTGTGAGCAGCGCGTCCACCACCGCCGCGACAGCTCATCAAGACGTGAAGTCTACCGATTGGACGAACCGTGCTCTCCAACCCGATCTCGGCATACCGCTCCGGGGCAATTAGGCTGTCATCATGAGTCCGCAAGGGTCCAATTCTCCCCCGCCGCCCCCACAGGGCCGGAACCCGAAGCTACCGGGCCGCCCTGACGGTGGCTGGCCCCGGTGGTCGGCGTGGATCGTGGTGGGCATCCTGGTCACCCTGCTGGCCATCGCATCGGCCACCAACCGTGAGCCATCGGACGAGATCACCTACACGCAGTTCATCAACGCAGTGGAATCCGGCGAGGTCGACACGCTGGAGTTCGACAACAACACGTTCCGGATCGAGGGCGAGCGCAGGGACGGCACGACGTTCCGGACCACCGGCTTCAAGGAGTTCACCGAGGAGGAGCGGGCCCTCCTCGACCGCGAGGGCGTCGAGTACCAGCCGATCACGCCCACCACCAACTGGTTCATCGGCCTCCTGCCGCTGTTCCTGCCGTTCGTCATCATTCTCGGGTTCTTCTGGTGGATGGCCCGGCGGCAGCAGTCGCAGATGGGCGGCATCATGTCGATCGGCCGATCCAAGGCCAAGACCTACTCGTCGGAGCGACCCGGCACCACGTTCGACGACGTGGCCGGCTACAACGCGGTGAAGAAGGAGATCACCGAGGTGGTCGACTTCCTGAAGAACCCCGGCAAGTTCTCGGCGATCGGCGCCAGGATCCCCAAGGGCGTGCTGCTCGTCGGTCCTCCGGGAACAGGCAAGACCCTGATCGCCAGAGCGGTGGCCGGCGAGGCCGGCGTGCCGTTCCTGTCCGTCACCGGTTCCGACTTCATGGAGATGTTCGTCGGCGTCGGCGCCAGCCGGGTCCGGGACCTGTTCAACGAGGCCCGCAAGATGGGTCGGGCGATCATCTTCATCGATGAGATCGACTCGATCGGCCGCAAACGGGGGGCCGGCCTCGGCGGCGGTCACGACGAGCGTGAGCAGACCCTCAACCAGATGCTGTCCGAGATGGACGGCTTCGAGGCGACCGAGGGCATCGTGATGATGGCCGCCACCAACCGGCCCGACATCCTCGATCCCGCCCTGCTGCGGCCGGGTCGGTTCGACCGCCAGGTCGTCGTCCCGCTGCCCGAGCTCGATGATCGCAAGGAGATCCTGAAGGTCCACATCAAGCACAAGCGGACCGGGTCGGACGTCGATCTCGACGTCATCGCCAGGGGCACCCCGGGCATGAGTGGTGCCGATCTGGCCAACCTGGTCAACGAGGCGGCTCTGTTCGCGGTGCGGGGCGGCGAGGACGAGATCCACGCCCGCCACTTCGACATGGCCCGGGACCGGGTGATCATGGGCGTCAAGCGGGACTCGCTCGTGATGTCCGACGCAGAGCGGGAGATGACCGCCTACCACGAGACCGGTCACGCGCTGTGCGCCGCTCTGCTCCCCGACTACGACCCGCTCCACAAGGTGACGATCATCCCCACCGGGATGGCACTGGGCGTGACGATGACCCTCCCGGAGGAGGACCGGCACTCGCTCCGCAAGAGCCACGCCGAGGACATGATCGTGATGATGCTCGGCGGCCGCAACGCCGAGAAGCTGGTGTTCGGCGTGGTGTCGTCCGGTGCCGGCGACGACCTCCAGAAGGCCACCCAGCTGGCCCGCAGGATGGTCAGCGAGTGGGGCATGTCCGAACGGATCGGCCCGATGGCCTTCGGCGCCAACGGGCCGGTGTTCCTCGGCGACGACATGATGCAGTCGAAGGAGTACTCCGACGACATCGCCAGGATCATCGACGAGGAGACCCAGCGCATCCTCAACGACCAGGAGGCCCGCTGCCAGGAGCTGCTCAGCACCAACCGCAACGCCCTCAACCTCGTGGCCCGCAACCTGCTCGAGCACGAGACGCTGAGCGGGGCCGAGGTGAACCGACTGATCGCAGTTGCCAGCGGAGAGCTCACGTCGAACGGCGAGACCGATTCGACCGACCTGCTCGGCAGCGCCGGCTCGGCCAACGGCGGAGCATCCGACCAGCCCGAATCGGCAGCCCCCGAGCCGATCGTCGACCGCTGAGCGTCGCTCTGATCCGACCATCCGGCGGATCCCCGGCCATGGCCCCTACCGCTGGCTGAGCTCCTTGTGTCCTGTCAGGTTGATCGGTTGATGACTTCTGGTCACACGCTCGGGCCGAAGGTCACTCGTCACCGGCGCCCATGGCGGCGACGGCCTCGGTCAGGACATCGTCCGCCACAGGTCCGAAGAACGTCGTGACGACGACGCCCTCGGCGTCGGCGAGGACAGTGGTCGGTACGCCATCGATCCGGTAGCGCTTGTGCAGATCGGCCCGGTCCTGGACGTCGACCCGCTGCACCGCCAGGCGGGAGGAGGCCAGCGCCGACACGGCGGCCCACACCTCCGGGCACGTCGTGCAGGCCGTCGAGGCGAACACGACGGCCAGGAACGGCAGGTCGGGACGGTCGAACTCCAGACGGTCCAGTTGGGCTGGAGCCCGGTAGCTCGGTGCCGCAGGCGGGTCAGGGCGGCGGCGCTGCAACAGCAGGGCCACGGCAACGGCCGCCGCCGCGAGCACCACCAGCACGATCAGTCGGGTCACGAGGTGGGGCTCTTCGCAAGCCCGGGCTCGGTGGTGGGGCTCATCGCACATCCGGGCTCGGTTGTGCGGCTCATCGCACGTCCGGGCTCAGTCGGCGACGGTGGGAACCGCTGCGACCACATCGAGCGACACGTCGGGCACCACCACCACGGCCTCGACGGACACCGGCGTGTTGGACACGATTTCCACCGCTGCGCCCCGACCGGCGCTCGTGACCGGAACGATGGCCCGGCCGCCGGCGATGATGGTGGCTCTGATGGGCCCGACCCACTGCCCGCCGCTGAGCAGCCTGACCTCGATCGACGCCTCCTCGGCAGAAGCGACGGTGATGAGCGTCGAGTCGCCCTCCATCGACACCCACGGGACGACCCACCGGGTCGAGAACAGCTCGTTGCCCCTGGTGGTCGAGATACCCCGGGTGGCGATCGGCTGGGGTAGGCCCGGATCCACCGGTTCGGCAGGCTGCAGCGGCGGCGGCTCGACCTCTTCGCCTTCCGCCGGCTCCTCGCCATCCACCGGCTCCTCGCCATCCACCGGCTCCTCGCCATCAGCCGGCTCCTCGCCATCAACCGGCTCCTCGCCATCCACCGGCTGCTCGCCGTCTTCCGTCTGCTCGTCATCGGCTGGCTCGTCGTCGCCGGTCGAGCCGGCGACACCGAGACCCTCGAGGAGGAGGCGCTCGGCGAACTGCCACCGCTCGGCCACGATCGGCAAGCCCTCGTTCGAGGTGACGTTCACCCCGAGCTCGTACGGCAGCGGGAACTCGAAGCGCTCGGCCTGGGCCCTCAGGTCGATGGTGACGAACGTCCCGGGTCGGACCTCTCGCTCGATCGTCACGACGCTGTAGGTCGACAGGTCGGTCGGGTTCGTCGGCCACAGCTCGACCGAGACGGTGAGGAACCCCTCCCGATCCGACTCGGTGGCGGTTGGCTCCCCTGCCGCGTCGTCGCCCTCGGCCTCGTCCTGGGCCTGGTCGTCGTCGGACGAGCCGGCCAGGTCGACCTCGTAGGGATTGAAGATCGTCAGCAGGTCGTCCCCGCCCTCGTGGACCCGGCCCGCGGTGAAGATCCAGCTCCTGGCCGGGGTGGGCACGCCGAGCTGGAGGGCGGCGCCTTCCGGTCCGAGCTCGCCGTTCATCAGCTGCAGGCGCTCCACCACCAGCCGACCACGGTTGGTGGTGATCTTCGTCGCGAGGGCCTCCTCCCGGGCCACGAACTCGCCGACGTCGATGATCCTGACCGACCGGGCCTCGACGAACGCCCCCTGGAGTGGGCCGGGCTCCCGGCTCCGCCCGACCGCCTGGAACTCGACGTCGAAGACGGCGGTCTCGGGGAAGGGGTTCATGAGCGCCAGGTACTGCTTCGAATCCCTGGTCGTGCGGCCGGCTGCGAAATACCACGTGCTGGAAGCGTGGGTGGCGCAGGGCCCTTCGGCCACCCCCTGGGCCGTGGTCACGGAGTGACCGACCGCACCCCGACCGCCGGTGATCTCGACCACGGCACCGGCGATGTCGACCACCTGGGTCTCGGACAGGCGGACGTGCTCGGTGGATCTCGGTGGCAGCTCGATTCGGCGGCCGGGTCCGGGGCCCTCACCGGTGACGATGCTCAGATTGGCCACGGCCGGGTCGTCGCTCAGATTCGAGATGTTCACCTCGTGGTCGGCGAAGCCACCAGGGCTGCTGGAGCCGATCGGGCAGTACCAGGCGCCGTCGAGTCGTGGCGGGTCGCCCATGGACGGGCTGACGACCACCTGATCGGTGGCCGTGGTCAGACCACCGAGCGGCATGGTGACCGCCCGGTCGTAGGCGACACCGGCGGCGACGAGACCGAGCAGGACGAACACGATGCCCCAACGGTTCATCCGAGGCCCTCCCGCCTCGTCTGGGCCAGGATCGCCCCGAACCCCACGAGCAGGAACTGCCCGAGCAGGGCGAGCTGGCGGCGGAGGCTAGGGCTGTACTCGACATAGACCTCCCCGGCCGGGCCGGCCGGGATCACCGCCAGCTCATCGAAGCCGGCCGAGACCTCGGTTCGGGCGCCGGTGGCCTCGAGGCCGTGGCTGTCGAGGGCGAGGAGCACGTTGCGGTCGGCCGGGACGCTGAGGATCCACTTGCCCGGCCGGTGGTTGATGATCGGTGCCGAGCTGTTGGCGAGATCGATGTCGAGCTGCTCCACGGGCGTGGTGGCCAGGGCCGCCTCGTCGTCTGGCAGCAACGGCGAGAGACCCCCGGATGACACGTTGCGGAACACGATCAGGTTGGGCACACCGGGGACGCGCTCGAGGTCGAGCTGTTGGGACAGCGCCCGCTCGATGCCACCGCCGGGATCGATCTGCGGTCCGACGTATGGTGCAGGGGCGAGCTGACGGACGACGACCACGTTGTCGATCCCGTACGGGGCGAGCAGTCGGCCGAGCCTGACGACCTCGCCCTCGGTCGCCAGATCGAGCTGGGCTCCGATGCCGTCGGTCGCCCCGACCGGGCCGGCCGTCCAGCGACCTCTGGCCTCGGCGCGACCGCCGTCGGACACGGCGTACTGGATCCCCGAGTCGCTGACGGTCACATCGAGGGGCACGACGCTCGCGTCACCGATCCACAGCACCCGACCGGGCACCGCATCCTCCTCCTGCTGGAGCTGTTGCTGGATGAGGAACTGGGTCGAGGCGGTGAAGCTCTGGGTCGGGGCGTCCCACAGCCCGCTCAGGCTCGACAGGAGACCGGTGAAGAACATGGCGAGCACGGCGAGGCCGCCGAGCCCCGCCACGAGCCGTCTGTGCTGGAGCCAGCCCCGGTGCTCCGGCAGGTCGAGCTCGAGCGACCTGACGCCGACGATGACGGCCAGCGTGAGACCAACCGCCACGGGGGCCAACATCGCCTCGGCCGTCGGAAGGGAGAACGGGATCCAATCCCGGCGCCCAGCCCAGGTCAGACCCCAGAACACGACCGCCATCGACCATCCGGTGGCGGCGAGGTGGAAGTAGTCGGTCCGGGCGATCAGCAGGGCAAGCGCCGCGGCGACGACGAGGCCGAGCGCCACCAACCTGGCCGGCGGCGCCCCGGGGGCGAACTGCAGCAACTCGAGCAACGAGTCGAAGTCGGTCTCGGGCGACGCAGGGCCGACGATCCACCGCCAGGACAAGCCCTGCAGGAAGTCGAAGCTCCAGGGCCCGTGCAGCGCCACCGGCGCGACGAAGCTGACCACGGCGGCCAGCAGGAGGGCCTGCGGCTTCTCCCCAATGCCCATGGCCAGGGCCGCCAGCACGAAGGTCAGGGACATGACGACGGCGATCGGGATGATCGCCGGGGCGAAGGCGGCCACGAAGGCGACGATGAAGCCGAACCGGAGCAGCCGAACCGGGAGATTTCGATCCGCGACCGACGGGCCGGCGGGGCCGCCGATCGGGCCGAACGGGCTCTGGCCACCGACCCGGAGCAGCGCAGCCAGCACGAACGGGGCCGCGGCCAGGATGACCAGGGCCTCCCAGCGGGCGGCCGAGATGGCGGCCACCATCACCGGGTTGCAGGCGTAGACGAGGGCCCCGAGCGCACCCGCTCTGGCACTGGCCAGCGGGCGGGCCAGGCGGTAGGCGCCGATCGGACCGAGGAACACCGGGCCGACGACGAGGAGGGTGTCGAACAAGCCCGGCGCCCAGAAGAAGAAGGCGCGGCCGACGCCGAGCAGGAGCAGCGCGGTCGGGGCGTTGCCCGCGCCGCCGGTGCCGACGGTCCGCCACCCGCCCAGCCACTCCCGGAGCAGCGTGAGACCGGCCGGGACATCGGGGATCTGACCGACCGGGGCGACGCCCCTGGTCAGCAGGTGGCGGCTCCCGAACACCATCAGCACCGCCAGTACCGTGCCGATGACCGTGGCATCGCGGACGTTGCCGGCGTCCTCCCCCTTGAACGAGGATCGAACCGATCCCAGCATCACCGAGAAGCGGTCCTGACCGGCGCTGAACTGGCCACGGGAGAACGCGGACAGGCGGGCCGAGCCGCCCTTCTGCAGCTTGGCGATGTCGCGATCGGAGACGGTCCTGACCCGGCGGAGCTGGCGCCGCTTCCGCCGGATGTCGTCGAGCCTGGTCAGGTTCCACGTGATCGCCCCGAGCACGTCGCGGGCTTGGCCCCGCCGGCCGGCCAGGAGCGAGTAGAAGCTCTCGACCAGGATGAGCACGAACGACAGCACCACGAAGATCAGCGAGCGGCGGGTGGCCGTGGCCAGGACGGTCCGCAGCCTGTGCCGGGTGAGCAGCCGGCGGCGCTCCCGGACGGTGATCCGGTCCTTCATCGACTCCCGGTGCCGGGCCTTGGCGGACGGAACGGCCAGCACCCGAGCCCCGGCGGCGTGGGCCCGCCAGCACAGGTCGAGATCCTCCCCCATGACCTTGATCGTCGGATCGAACCCGCCGAGGGCGGCGAACAGGTCGGCCCTGACGAGTTGCACCCCGCCCGGCACGACGAACACGTCACGGACGGCGTCGTACTGGTCCTGGTCGAACTCGCCCCGCTCGACCTGGTCGACCATGACCCCGAAGCGGTCCGAGCCCATGCCGAGCTGGAGCAGTCGGCGATCGTCGGACCAGCGCACCAGCTTCGGCCCGGCTATACCGCCGTTGCTCCGGTAGAGCTCGCCCATCAGCTGACTGACGCAGTCGGGGGCCAGGGCGACGTCGTCGTGACAGAACAACAGGAACGGGGACCCCGAGACCAGCTCGATCGACTGGTTGGCGGCCACGCTCCAACCGGGGTCGCCGGCCAGGCGATGGAGATAGGCCTCGGGCAGGACGTCGGCCACACGGTCGGCGATCGGCTCCTCGCTACCGGCGTCGACGACCAGCACCGACAAGTTCTCGTAGTCCTGGTCGCCGAGCGAGGCCAGGGTCTCGGCGAAGTGGTCGCCGGGGTTGCAGGCCACCACGACGGCCACGACCGCTGGGACGCCCATGACATCGGCGTCATCGGTCTCGACGATGGGTGAGACCGGCGCCGCATGCCCGGTGGTCGCTTGGCTCATCTCACTCACGAGCCAAGAATGCTACTCGCTGATCGACCCCAAGGCGCCGCGCCCGGGACATCGGGTGGCGGATCGCTCCCGGCTCCGACCCCCTCGGGCGGTTATGATCGTCGTTCGTGATTCTCCGTCCTCTCCGTCGTGCTCGGCCAGAGCGCCGACCGACCGGTGGTCGGCGGTGAAAGCCCTGATCAGCGGGGCTGGAGGGTTCGTCGGACCCCACCTGACCGCCCACCTCGAAGCGTGTGGCGACGAGGTCGCGGCGATGGATCTCGAGTCCGGTCCCGACCTCCGGGACGGCCGGGGCTGGGTCGACACCGTGGCAGACCACCGCCCCGACGTCATCTACCACCTCGCCGGCTGGAGCGACGTCGGCAGCTCGTGGGACGACCCCTGGACGACCTTCGAGGTCAACACCCTCGGCACGATCTCGATCCTCGAGGCGGCCAGGCTGGCGGGGACGCCGCGGGTGCTGGTCATCAGCAGCGCCGATGTGTACGGCATCGTCGCGCCGAGCGATCTGCCGCTGACCGAGCACCAGCCGGCCCGACCCCGCTCGCCGTACGGCGCCAGCAAGCAGGCGGCCGAGGCCGCCGCCCTCCAGTACTGGCGGGGCCACGGCCTGGCCACCGTGCTCGTCCGACCCTTCAACCACCTCGGGCCGGGGCAGAGCCCCCGCTTCGCCGCACCGGGGTTCGCAGCCCAGATCGCCGAGGCGGAGCGGCGGGGTCCGTCGCAACTGCGGCACGGCGATCTCAGCGCCGAGCGGGACCTGACCGACGTGCGCGACGTCGTCCGGGCCTACCGGCGCCTGGCCACGAGCGGCGAGCCGGGCGAGATCTACAACGTCTGCTCCGGCCGGGCGGTGAGCATGGAGCAGGTGCTCGACACGCTGCTCGGCCTCAGCGACGTGCCGATGGAGCGGTCGGTCGATCCGGCCCTGATCCGGCCGATCGACCTGCCTGTCCTGTGCGGCTCGTACGCCAAGCTGGAGGCGGCGACCGGCTGGCGGCCCGAGATCGACCTCGACCAGACGCTGGCTGCGGTGTTGGACGACGCCAGGCGACGCCAGCGTGTAGGTTTGACCCGGCACTGACGCCGAGACATCCCCAAGAACACGCGCGACGGGCACGACTGGAGTCACATGAGCAAGCGAGCGCTGATCACCGGGGTGACCGGTCAGGACGGCTCCTACCTCGCCGAGTTCCTCCTCGAGAAAGGCTACGAGGTGGCCGGCATGGTCCGCCGATCGAGCACGATCAACTTCGAGCGGATCGCCCACATCCAGGACGATCTGCAGATCGTCCAGGGTGACCTGCTCGACGAGATGTCGCTGATCGACGTGATCCGTCGCCAGCAGCCGGACGAGGTCTACAACCTGGCCGCCCAGTCCTTCGTGCAGACCTCCTGGCAACAGGCGGTCCTGACCGGCGAGACCACCGCCCTCGGGGTCACGAGGATCCTCAACGCCGTCAGGGAGGCCGACCCGGACATCCGGTTCTATCAGGCGTCCTCGTCGGAGATGTTCGGCAAGGTCGTCGAGGTGCCCCAGAGCGAGCGGACCCCGTTCTACCCCCGCAGCCCCTACGGGGTGGCCAAGCTGTACGGCCACTGGATCACCGTGAACTACCGGGAGAGCTTCAACCTCCACGCCTCGAGCGGGATCCTGTTCAACCACGAGAGCCCCCGGCGGGGTCTCGAGTTCGTCACCCGCAAGATCACCAACCACGTGGCCAGGATCAGGCACGGCCTGGCCGACGAGCTCCGGCTCGGTGACCTCGACCCCCAGCGGGACTGGGGCTTCGCCGGCGACTACGTGGAGGCGATGTGGTTGATGCTCCAGCAGGACAAGCCCCAGGACTTCGTGGTGGCCACCGGCGAGACCCACTCGGTCCAGGAGTTCTGCGAGCTGGCCTTCGGCCACGTCGACCTGGACTGGCGGGAGTACGTGGTACAGGATCAGGCCTTCATGCGCCCGGCCGAGGTCGACCTGTTGATCGGTGACGCCTCCAGCGCCAGGGAGACCCTCGGGTGGCAGCCGAGGACGACGTTCCCAGAGCTGGTGACGATGATGGTCGAGGCCGACATGGAGCTCGTGGCCCGCCAGCGCCACCAGGTGGCCCGCTAGCACCGTGGCCACGGTGGCGGTCCTGTGCGGTGGGGTCGGTGCGGCCCGGCTCCTCACCGGCCTGATGGAGGTGGTGGCGCCCGACGAGCTGACCGCCGTCGTCAACGTCGGCGACGACATGGAGCTGCACGGGCTCCACATCTCCCCCGACCTCGACACCATCGTCTACACCGTGTCCGGCCAGGTCAGCACCGAGCGGGGCTGGGGGCTGGCGGGCGAGACCTGGCAGGCCATGGACATGGTCCGTCGCTATGGCGGCGCCGACTGGTTCAGCCTCGGCGATCGGGATCTCGGCACCCACCTGTTCCGGACCGACCAGCTGACCCGGGGTCGACCCCTGCACGCCGTCACCGCTGACATCGCCGCCGCCTGGGACATCCGATTCCGGATCCTGCCGGTGACCGACGACCGGCTGCGCACGATGGTGACCACGGTCGACGAGGGCGAGATCTCGTTCCAGGAGTACTTCGTCGGTCTGGCCCACAGCGTTCCGGTGACCAGCGTCCGCTTCGATGGCGCAGCAGCAGCAGAGC
>JAHELU010000043.1 GCA_024644005.1 Acidimicrobiales bacterium
CCCGGTCAAGTCGTTGCAGGGCGAGCGGGTGGATGCCGCCGAGGTGGGCCCGTTCGGGTTGCGCGGCGATCGGGCGTGGTCCCTCGTCGACGCCGAGACCGGGCTCGACCTGACCGCCCGCCGGATACCGGAGCTGCTGTTCGCCGCAGCCAGGATGGTCGGGCGGGAGGTGGTCATCACGCTCCCCGATGGCTCGGAGGCCGATGACGACCGTGCCCTGTCCGACTGGCTCGGCCGACCGGTCGAGCTCCGACCGGCCGAGGCCGGGGCCGCTGGCACCTTCGAGACGCTGGCCGACGAGACCGAGACCGGCCGGTGGTTCCAGTGGAGCGGTCCGACCGGATCGTTCCACGACTCGGTGCAGCTCTCGCTCGTGTCGGTGGACGCGATCGGGTCGTGGAATCCCCGGCGGTTCCGGATGAACGTGCTCCTCGACGGGGGCGATCCGACGGGAGACATCGAGCTGGTCGGCAACGAGATCGCCATCGGCTCGGCTCGATTCGAGGTGACCAAGCGGATCACCCGTTGCGTGATGACCACCCGGCCCCAACCACCACTCGGTGACGAACCGGCGATCGAACGCGACCTCGACGTGCTGTCGACCATCAACCGCGACCGCGACGCCTGCCTGGGCGTCGGCGCGCTGGTGACCGCCAACGGCTCGCTGGCGGTCGGGGATCGGGTGATCGTGGAACGACCGGACGGTCAGGCCCTGGCCCGGTAGCTGGCCCTCCCGCCGACGGAGTCCTTGTTCAAGCGCTTCGAGAGATGCAGGCCCTC
This sequence comes from Acidimicrobiales bacterium, assembly GCA_024644005.1. Lineage (GTDB taxonomy): Bacteria > Actinomycetota > Acidimicrobiia > Acidimicrobiales > SZUA-35 > JAHELU01. The sequence continues at coordinate 781 of JAHELU010000043.1, forward strand.
GAGCAACAGCTCGATGGCGGCGGCCTTCACGCCGTCGGACTCGGGGATCGTTCCCCCGTCGCCGACCAGCTCGGTCACCGGGCCAACGAGGGCCGGGGTGGTCGACAGGAGCTCGACGTAGGCGCTGACCGGCAGATCGTCGCCGGCGTTCGCCGTCAGGTCCTCGTCGAACGCATCGACGACCTGGCGGACCCCTTCGCTGGAGAACTTGTCCTTGAACACGGTCAGGACCGCACCCCGGAGCAGGTGGTCGATGACCTCGCCGTCACGGCCCTCCTCGAGCGACTCGACCTCGATCTTGCCGGCGGTGGAGGAGATGAGCGCATCGAGATCGCTGACCCGGGGCACCACCTCGGTCTCGCCGAGTCGGAGCGCACGGCGGGTCGCAGCCGCCACCAGCGTCTCCATGTTGGCCACCGTGAGACGGACCGACACACCGGAGCGCTGGTTGATCTGGGGGCTCGACCGGGCGAGGTGGGTGAAGGTGGAGATCAGCTCCTCCATGAAGTCCGGAACGACGACCGTCGGACCATCGGACGGGATCGTCGCCTCCTGTCGGGCGATGGCGATCTCGGTGTCGATGTCGACCGGGTAGTGGGTTCGTATCTGGGCCCCGAACCGGTCCTTCAGGGGGGTGATCAGCCGGCCTCGGTTGGTGTAGTCCTCGGGATTGGCCGACGCCACGAGCATCACGTCGAGCGGGAGGCGGATCTTGTAGCCCCGGATCTGGACGTCCCGCTCCTCGAGCACGTTCAGGAGCCCGACCTGGATCCGCTCTGCCAGGTCCGGCAACTCGTTGATCGCGAACACCCCCCGGTTGGTCCGCGGCACCAGCCCGTAGTGGAGGGTCAGCTCGTCCGACAGATATCGGCCTTCCGCCACCTTGATCGGGTCGACCTCGCCGATGAGGTCGGCGATCGACGTGTCCGGCGTCGCCAGCTTCTCACCGAAGCGGTGATCCCGGTGGACCCACTCGATGAAGGTGTCGTCGCCGTGCTCGGCCACCAGGTCGTGGGCGTACCGTGAGATCGGGCTGAACGGGTCGTCGTTGATCTCGGACCCCGCGATGATCGGCATGTACTCGTCGAGCAGCCCGGTGAGGGCACGGATCATCCGGGTCTTGGCCTGACCGCGCTCACCGAGGAAGATGATGTCGTGACCGGCCAGCACCGCGTGCTCGAGCTGCGGCAGCACGGTGTCCTCGTAGCCCAGTACGCCGGGGAAGAGGAGCTCGCCGGCCCGGATGCGGGTGATGGCGTTGCGCCGCATCTCGTCCTTCACCGAGCGGGAGATCCAGCCCGACTGCCGTAGCGCACCGAGTGTTGCAGGTCTACTGTCCACCCCGCGACTCTAGGTTCGATGACGATCGAACGGAGAATCTGGTGCGAAGTTCGTCGGCTCCGGGCTGCGCCAGGCCCTCCGCCGCCCGATTCCGCCCCCGCAACGGGCCGGCTAGGGTTGCAGCGTGGACTTCCGCCCCCGTAGGCCCGGTGAAGGGGAGCTCTCGGGTCCGTGGAGGGCCAATCCGCTCGACCCGACGCTGCGGCGGATCGGGGCCGACGCCGACCTCGACGACAGCCGCTGGCACGAGGTCGAGGTACCGGGTCATTGGGCCCAGACGGCCGACCTGGCCGATCACGACGGGCCGATCCTCTACCGCTGCCGATTCCGGCATCGCCGACCGGTCGACGAGGAGCGGTTGTGGCTGCGTTTCGACGGGGTGCTCAGTGGGGCCGAGGTCTGGCTCGACGGCATCTACGTCGGCGATCTCACGAGCTACTTCGCACCGCACCGCTTCGACGTCACCGAGCAGCTGGACCGCTCCGAGGATCACCTGCTGGCGGTCGAGGTGTCGTGCCCGGACGAGGGGGAGAGCCGTGCGAAGACCTCGTTGACGGGAGCCCTGCAGAGCGGACCACTGGCTCCCGGCGGTAATCCGGGTGGGATCTGGCGGCCGGTCGGGGTCGACTCGACCGGTCAGGTGGCGATCCGCCATTCGCGGCTGCTGTGCACCGGCGCGAACGACGAGGTCGGTGAGCTGACGGTCAGGCTGGTCCTGGACGCCGCGGCGCGCACCGAGATACGGATCGACACCTCGATCGTCGGTCCCGACGGGCGGTCGGCCGGCGGCGGGGCCCAGCAGCACGAGCTCGCATCCGGGGAGAACCGCATCGAGTGGACCGTTCCCATCGATAGGCCGGAGCTGTGGTGGCCTGCGGCCATCGGCCCGCAGCCGCAGTACGACGTGGCGGTGGCGGTTCGCTTGGGCGACGGCGAGCTGACCGATCGCCGGGACTGGCGAACCGGCATCCGCCGGATCGACGTGAACGACTTCCAGTGGCGGGTCAACGGCGAGCGCATCTTCGCCAAGGGCATCGTCTACGGACCGCCGGGCCGGTTCCTGAGCAGCATTCCCGACTCGCTGATCGCGGATGACATGCAGGCCGTTCGCAGCGCCGGCCTCGATCTCGTCCGGGTCTACGCCCACATCGGGCCCGACGAGCTGTACCGGCAGGCCGACCGGCTGGGTCTGCTGGTCTGGCAGGACCTGCCACTGCTCGGGGGCTACTCGTCGAAGGTCCGCTCAGCGGCCAAGTCCCTGGCGAGGGCCGCGGTCGATCGGCTCGGCCACCACCCGTCCGTCGGACTGTGGTGCGGCCACTGCGAACCCCATGGCCGACCACTCGTCGATCCATTCGGCACAGAGAGCTCGGCCGCCGAGCGCTCCCCTGGTTCTGCGGTCGGGCAGTGGGTCGGCCGGCACCTCCTTCCGAGCTGGAACCGGTCGGTGCTGGATCCGGTCATCGGCCGGGAGCTGCGCAACGCCGACCGCACCCGGACCACGATCGCCCGGTCCGGGGGGTTGCCCCGTCCCAGCGACCCAACCGGTTCGGACTCCCAGCTCTGGCTCGGCTGGCACATCGGTCGCCCAGAGGATCTCCCGGACCTGCTGCGGCGGTGGCCGAGGCTCGGCGCCTTCCTCGGTGGCATCGGCAGTCAGTCCGTTGCGGTCGAGGACTGGGATCGGGCCGCTCCGAGATGGCCCAGCGCAGAACGGGCGGCGTTCGCCCGGTACGTGCCCCGCAGCGCCTACGGCGACGGTCGATCGTGGGCTGCGGCCACGAGGGCCTACCAGGCCGACGTGGTGCGGGCCCAGATCGAGACCCTCCGGCGGCTGAAGTACCGGCCGACGGGCGGCTTCTGCATCGTGGCGCTGGTGGACGCCGAGCCCGGTGGCGGGTTCGGGGTGCTCGACGTTGACCGCCAGCCGAAGCCCGCCCTCGACGTACTGGTCGACGCCTGCAGACCGGTGGTCGTGGTGGCCGACCGGCCACCGCCGCTGGTGGTGCCGGGTCAGTCCGTCTCGTTGGCCATCCACGTCGTGAGCGATCTCCGGGAGCAGCTGGGCCCCGTCCGGGTCAGTGCGAGGGCCCACAGCGGCGAGGGGACCGGGGCCGGTTCTGGCCCGGGGGGCGGTCGGTCCGCCTGGAGCTCGCAGGCGACCTGGGAGGGCGACGTGCCGGCCGACAGCTGCTGCCTCGTCGGAACGCTCGAGTTCGACGCGCCATCCACCCACGGCCCGGTGATCATCGACCTGGAGCTCCAGTCGAGCGAGCGCATCGCCACGAACCGCTATCGGACCGTGGTCATCCCGTCGTCTGAGGCGATCGACCAGCGCCGCAGGGCCCGCCGGTGACCCGGCTTCGAAGCGGCGGCCGCACCGCATGACGAAATCGCGTCACAGTTGGGATTGAAATCGCCCAGGGAGCTATCGTCACCCAGTGAATTCGTGCGCTCCAGGCGGGCCAGGGGCTCGTTGCCGGCAGACTCCAGCCAAGAACGCCAACCCAATCGACTCACGCTCCAGCAAAGACGCCAATCCAGCCGGTACCTGTCGACTGGACGACTGAACCTGTTCCCGACGCGGAGGTTTGCCCGTGGCCGCACCGACTGCCACCGAGAAAGTGACCGGCGCCAACAGCGCAACGCGACCGATCAGGCCGCGCCCGAAGCGGTTGCCGTTCCCGCTGAGCCTGTACCAGACGGCGGTGGGCAAGAAGTGGGTCATGGCGGTCACCGGCATCGCGCTGCTGGGATTCGTGCTGTTCCACATGTTCGGCAACCTCAAGCTGTACCTGGGCGTCATCGAGGAGAACGGTGAGCGGGTCTACGACGTCGACATCTACGCCGAGTACCTGCGCGACCTGTTGGTGCCCCTGTTCCCCCGCACCTGGTTCCTGTGGCTGCTGCGGTTCGGCCTGATCGCGGCGTTCGGTCTCCACATCCACGCCGCCTACAGCCTGACCAGACTGAACCTGGCCACCAACAACGCCTACGAGTCGAAGCGGGATTGGCTCGCGGCCAACTTCGCCTCCCGGAGCATGCGTTACACCGGGGTGATCGTCCTGGCCTACCTGATCTTCCATCTCGCCGACCTGACCTGGGGCTGGATTCCCAGCACCGACTGGGAGCGGGGCGAGGTCCAGGCCAACGTGGTCAACAGCCTGTCGAACCCGGTCGTCGCGATCATCTACATCGTCGCCAACGTGATGCTGGCGGTCCACATCTTCCACGGCGTCTATTCGATGTTCCAGAGCCTCGGCATCAACAACCCCCGGTACAACCAGCTTCGTCGGTATCTCGCCGCAGGCCTGGCTGCGGTAATTTTGGTAGGTAACGTCAGCTTCCCGATCGCCGTCCTGACCGGGTTGATCGATTACGACCCGAGCTTGCTCGGTCCGGTGTCCTAGACCGCCAGTCCCACGACCAGGAGTCAGTTCCATGCTTCCGGATTCCAACGTCCCAGAAGGCCCGATGGCCGACAAGTGGGAGAACCACAAGTTCAACATCAAGCTGGTGAATCCGGCGAACAAGCGGAGGTTCACCGTACTGGTGGTGGGCAGCGGTCTGGCCGGCTCCTCCGCAGCGGCCACGCTGGCCGAGCTCGGCTACAACGTGGAGGTCTTCACCTTCCACGACTCGCCCCGGCGGGCCCACTCGATCTCAGCCCAGGGCGGGATCAATGCGGCAAAGAACTACCGCAACGACGGCGACAGCGTCTACCGGCTCTTCTACGACACGGTGAAGGGGGGCGACTTCCGGTCCCGGGAGGCCAACGTCCACCGCTTGGCCGAGGTCTCGGTCGACATCATCGACCAGTGCACCGCCCAGGGCGTGCCCTTCGCCAGGGAGTACGGCGGCCTGCTCGACAACCGCTCCTTCGGTGGGGCCCAGGTGAGCCGCACCTTCTATGCCAGGGGCCAGACCGGCCAGCAGCTCCTGCTCGGCGCCTACCAGCAGATGATGCGCCAGGTCGGTGAGGGCAAGGTCAAGCTCCACACCAGGATGGAGATGCTCGAGCTCGTCACCAAGGACGGCGAGGCCAAGGGCATCGTCTGCCGCAACCTGACCACCGGCGAGATAACCTCCCACGCCGGCCATGCGGTCGTGCTCGCCACCGGCGGCTACGGCAACGTGTTCTACCTCAGCACCAACGCCATGGCCTGCAATGCGACCGCAGCGTGGCGGGCCCATCGCAACGGGGCCTACTTCGCCAATCCCTGCTACACGCAGATCCATCCCACCTGCATCCCCGCCTCCGACGAGTTCCAGTCGAAGCTGACGCTGATGTCGGAGTCGCTTCGCAACGACGGCCGGATCTGGGTCCCCCGCGATCCGGACGAGACTCGGCCGGCCGACCAGATACCCGAGTCGGACCGGTACTACTACCTCGAGGAGAAGTACCCGTCGTTCGGCAACCTGGTCCCCCGGGACGTTGCATCCCGCAACGCCAAGACGGTGGTCGACCAGGGCCAAGGGGTCGGGCCGCTCAAGAACGGGGTCTACCTCGACTTCGCCGACGCCATCAACCGGGACGGCAAGGACAAGATCGAGGAGCGCTACGGCAACCTGTTCCAGATGTACGAGCGGATCACCGGCGAGGATCCCTACGCGGTCCCGATGCGCATCTATCCCGCCACCCACTACACGATGGGTGGCCTGTGGGTCGACTACAACCTGATGACCACGATCCCGGGGCTGTACGCTGCGGGCGAGGCCAACTTCTCCGACCACGGCGCCAACCGGCTCGGGGCCTCCGCCCTCATGCAGGGCCTGGCCGACGGCTACTTCGTCCTGCCGTACACGATCGGCGACTACCTGGCGCCGAAGCTCGGCGAAGAGCCGCTGTCGGTCGACGACCCGGCGTTCATCCAGGCCGAAGCCGACGTCCAGGGCCGCATCCAGCGCTTCCTCTCGATCGGCGGGACCCGCTCGCCGGAGCACTTCCACCGGGAGCTCGGCAAGCTGGTGTGGGAGCACATCGGGATGGCCAGGGACCGCAACGGTCTGGAGAAGGCGATCACCGAGATCAGGGCGCTCCGGGACGAGTTCTGGGCCGACGTCCGGGTTCTCGGCGAGTCGGAGACCCTGAACTCGTCGATCGAGAAGGCCGGGCGGGTCGCCGACTTCTTCGAGCTGGCCGAGCTGATGGCACGGGACGCCCTCGACCGCGAGGAGTCCTGCGGTGGACACTTCCGGGTGGAGTCCCAGACCGAGGAGGGCGAGGCGAAGCGGGACGACGTCAACTTCGCCAACGTCTCGGCCTGGGAGTGGCACGACGAGAACACCGCCCAGACCAAGCACATCGAGCAGCTGGACTTCGTCGAAGTCAAACCGACCCAGAGGAGCTACAAGTGACCGTCGGAGCTGGCGGCGCAGCCGCTAACGGAGTTCCGCCTGCGGCGGAGCATCCTCCGCTCGAATCTTTCGTATGGGACATGGAGGCAAACCGATGAGCACCAAGCTCAACCTCACCCTCAGCGTCTGGCGCCAGCCGGGCCCGGAGGCCAGGGGTCAGTTCGTCACCTACCCGGCGAATGGCATCCCCGACGATGCCTCGTTCCTCGAGATGCTGGACATGGTGAACGAGCAGCTGATCGAACAGGGCGAGTTGCCGATCGAGTTCCCCCACGACTGCCGTGAGGGCATCTGCGGCACCTGTGGCGTCATGATCAACGGCAGGGCCCACGGTCAGGAGCGGGGGACGGCCACCTGCCAGCTCCACATGCGCAAGTTCAGCGACGGCGACACCATCGTGATCGAGCCGTGGCGAGCCGCGGCGTTCCCGGTGGTGCGGGACCTCGTCGTCGACCGCTCACCGCTCGACAAGATCATCGAGGCTGGTGGGTTCATCTCGGCCCCCACCGGGACGGCACCGGATGCCAACGAGATCCCGGTGCCCAAGGAGGTGGCGGATTCGGCGATGGACGCTGCGGCCTGCATCGGCTGCGGGGCATGCGTGGCCGCCTGCCCGAACTCCGCGGCCCAACTGTTCACCTCTGCCAAGCTCTGGCACCTCAACTCGCTCCCCCAGGGTCAGGCGGAGCGGTTCCGCCGGACCGAGGCGATGGTCGAGACGATGGAGTCGTTCTTCGGGTCCTGCACCAACCATGGCGAGTGCACCGAGGCCTGCCCGAAGGAGATCAGCCAGGACTTCATCGCCTACATGAACCGGGACTACATGAAGTCGCTGGTCTACAACCGGAGGCTGGCCGGTCAGCGCTGACGCCGACGCTCAGCTCCGTCCGGTGCTCGATACGAGACCGGACGACGTCCGGGTGATCCACCAGGTCGGCAGCGGAGCGATACCCCTCCCGAGACCCGTCGCTGGCAGCGCCACCCGGTCCGGGCCGGGTCCCACGGCTCCGGGGGCCGCGCCGTTGCCGTCCAGGACCGCGTCACCCGGCCAGCCGGCCCCGGTGGCGATCCGATCGGTCTGACCCCACCAGTGGTGGCGCAGGGCCGGGCCGGCGAGCTCGACAGCGGCGCCGCCCCCGCCCGGGGAGCCATCCGGCGCGAACAGGAGCAACCCATGGACCCGCCCGGTCTGGCGGTAGCCGGCCGGGCCGAGGGATGCGACGAGGGCCGGCTCGCTCTCGAACTCCAGCTCCCAGCCGAGCGGCGTCCGATGACCGTATCCCCGGCCGAGCAGCTCGCCCCCGTCGTCGATGGCCAGCCCGAATGCCTCCAGGCCGTAGCTCCAGTGCTCGTACGGCGTCTCGCAGACGAACTCGACCCACAGCCCGGAGGTCCGCAGCTCCAACAGGCGGTCCGGCACCGTGAGGTCGCCGTCGTCGATCACCACCGGCAGCCGGCCGGCCCTGAACACGACGCACTGGAACGCGGCCGACCGTCGGCTCGGTCCTCCACCGATCGTCAAGCGGGCCGCCAGGGCCGTCGCCTCCGTGTCGTCGAGCGCCAGGAGCTGATGGCATTCCACCCATCCCGATCCGGTCGGCCGGTGCCGGCGCTCGCCGTCCGGCGCCAGGCCATGGGGCTGGGCCGCGGCCCGGCCCGACCCGGACATCGGGGCGTCGGGCTCACGGGGTGGTCGCACCGATTCAGCCTACCGATCCCGGAATTGCCGGTGCTGAGCGGGGAGCAGGCCGACGGGATGTCCGGGCGACTGGACCCCCGCCGACCTGCGATCAGGACCGACCTGGGCTACCGCTCCCCCAGTCGATCAGTACTTGGAGTCTCACGGGTGCAACCCCGATAGCCAACCCATTCCCGACCGTTTGACGCAACTTCGAAATGCAAGTCGGTCCGCGACCTGGGCCGGTAGTCTGCCCCATCGGTCGAACCGAACCCAATCGGTCATTTCACCCGGCGTTTCATCATAACTATCTTCTTTCGCGGCCGGCGGTGCCAGCCGGTCCGGTATCTAGCCTGAAGGCCACATGTCATCGGAGTTTCCCCTCGTCGTCGCTCTCCACCGGTTGGCGGACGCGCTGCGGTCGACCGGCCTGCAGCTCGAGATCGGCGACGTCGCAGCGGCTCGCGACGTGCGTGACGAGCTCGCCCACCAGATCGACGACTATCTGGTGCCGCGCCTGAAGCGACTCGATGCACCGTTGCTCGTGGTGCTCGGCGGATCCACCGGGTCCGGCAAGTCGACGATCGCCAACACCATCGTCGGCCACGAGGTCTCGGCCGCAGGGGTGCTCCGACCGACCACCAGAGCCCCGGTGCTGCTGTGTCACCCCGACGACCAGCCGTGGTTCGCCGGTGGCGACGTCCTCCCGGATCTGCCGCGGCTCACCGGCGAGACCACGGAGGCGCTCACCCGCGTTCGCAGCGGTGCCGGCTCGGTCCTGCGGGTCGTAACCGTGCCGGAGCTGCACCCCGGTCTCGCCATCATCGACGCACCGGACATCGACTCGGTGGAGGAGGCCAACCGGAACCTGGCGACCCAGCTCCTGGCCGCCGCCGACCTGTGGCTGTTCGCCACCACCGCCTCACGCTACGCCGATGCGGTCCCGTGGGACTTCCTCCGCCAGGCCAAGGTCAGGGGCACCTCGCTGGCGATCGTGATCAACCGGATCCCACCCGGTGCCGAGCAGGAGATCCTGCCCCACTTCGAGGCCATGCTGGCCGACGCCGACCTCGGTGGGGTCGCCCTGTTCCCGATCGGGCAGGTCGAGCTGGTCGACGGCATGCTGCCGGCCGAAGCGATCGACGAGTTGGGACGGATGCTCGTCGGGCTGGCCACCGATGCGGAGCGGCGCAGCGAGGTGGTGCGGGCGACACTCCACGGTGCGATGGACAGCATCGACTCCCGGGTGCGGACAGTGGCCGCCGCCGGGGATCGTCAGAACCGGGCGGTCGACGAGCTCCGGCAGTCGATGGAGCGGATCTACCGCAACACGACGGATCGGCTCTCGGACGACATCAGCTCGGGGCACCTGCTGCGGGGCGAGGTGCTCGACCGGTGGCAGGAGCTCATCGGCACTGCCGAGCTGATGCAGGCGGTGCAGAGCCGGATCTCCCTCGTCCGGGACCGGGTCGGCTCGTTCCTGCGAGGTCGGCCGGCGGCGACAGCCGAGGTCCAGGGCGAGATCACCTCGACGCTCGAGCGCCTGCTCGTCGACTACGCCGATGGTGCGGCAGCGGCGGTGAGCACGAGCTGGCGGGATCTCCCCGGCGGGACCCAGGTGTTGGGGGGCGACCGCTCCCTCGATCGCAGCTCGGAGCAGTTCCGGACCGGCGCCTCGTCCGAGGTGCGGGCGTGGCAGGACGACATCCTCGGCCTCGTTCGGGAGCGGGGAGCGAGCAAGCGGACCACGGCCAGGATCCTCGCCTTCGGCGTCAACAGCATCGGTGTCGCCCTCATGGTGGTCCTGTTCGCCCAGACCGGCGGCATCACCGGTGGTGAGATCGCCATCGGAGCCGGCACCGCCGGCCTGTCGCAGACGCTGCTCTCCGCGCTGTTCGGCGAGCAGGCGGTACGGGAGCTGGCGACCGAGGCGAAGCACCTGCTGATCGACCGGGTCGCCAGCCTGCTGGAGATCGACGCCAACCGGTTCAGGACGAAGCTCTGGACGGCGGCGAGCCCGCCCGAGCGGACCGTCGAGCTCCGGGACGCCCTCGACGAGTACGAACGGGCCCGATGATCGCCTTCCGGTCACGCAACGCCACGGGGCTGCCCGGTCGGATCGAGGCGCTGTCCGAGGCGGTCGAGCTGGCCACCGACCGGCTGGACGAGCACCAGGTCGCGTTCGGGCGCCACGTCATCGACAAGGCCAACGATCGTCTCCGCCACGGCACCACCCATACGCTGGTCGCCGTGCTCGGGGCCACCGGCAGCGGGAAGTCGTCGGTGGCCAATGCCGTCGTTGGCAACGAGGTGGCCACCATCGGCCTGCGACGGCCGACCACCTCGAGCACCCTGGCTTGCATCTGGGGCGACGACGACGCCGACGAGCTGCTCGACTGGCTCGAGGTCAAGAACCGCCATCTGGTGTCGGGCTCCCCCGATCGCACCCGCAAGCAGCGCGGTCTCGACGGGTTGGTACTGCTGGACGTTCCGGACCACGACTCGGTTGCCGAGTCCCATCGGGAGGAGATGGAGCGGATCGCCGAGCAGGCCGACATGCTGCTGTGGGTCACCGATCCCGAGAAGTACGCAGACAAGGCGATGCACGACTACCTGGCCGGTCTGGCCGGTCACGGGGCGGTGATGGCCATGGTCTTCAACAAGGCCGATCAGCTCGACGCAACCGAGCTCCAGCAGTGCCGGACCGACCTCAAGCGATTGCTGGCCGAGGTCGGTCTCGTCCGGACGCCGGTGGTGGCGATGTCGGCGTTGACCGGGTACGGGGTCGACACGTTGGAAGCGCTGCTGGCGGACACGGTCACCCACCAGCGGGCGATGGTCGATCGGTTGGCCGCGGACACCGCCCTCGCCGCCTCACAGCTCCTCGACGAGCTCGGGCCGGCCCTGGGTACGACCCGGGTGCCGGATCGGATCCGGACCACGCTGGCTGCAGAGCTGGTCGACGCCTCGGGCACCGCGCTCGTCAGCGATGCGGTGGCGGCCGGCTACCGTCGGGACGCCGCAGTCCGCACCGGGTGGCCGTTCACCCGATGGCTCCGCCGGCTCCGGCCCCACCCGCTCGGCCGGCTGCACCTCGGGATGGGCAGCGGCGGTCGGGCGTCGCTCCCCCAGCCGTCCGCCATCCAGCGGGCCAGGTCCGACAACGCCATCCGGCAGGCGACGGCGGCGGTTGCCGTCGGCATGCCGGACCCCTGGCCGGACCTGCTCCGGAGGGCCGGCGCCCCGGACCCGGCGGTCCTGAACGACCGGCTCGACACGGCCATCTCCACCTCCGTTCGATCGGCCACCGGGACCCGACCCCGCTGGTGGCGAGCGGTCAACGGGCTCCAGTTGGCCCTGGCCGCAGCGGTGGTGACCGGCGCGGTCTGGCTGGGGCTGCTGGCGGTCGGGGCCTACCTCCGTATCCCGGAGCCGCCGACCCCCGACTACCGGGGGATCCCGGTCCCGACGGGGCTCCTGATCGGTGGGATCGCGCTCGGTCTCCTCCTCGCGTTCCTGTCGGCCAGGTTGGCCCGGCTCGGCGCCGCTCGGCGGGCGAGAGCCGTCAGGCGACGGGCCGAGCAGGCGGTCATGGACGTGGCAGACGAGCTCGTCATCGGCCCGGTGCAGTCCGAGCTCGATCGCCGGGAGCGGCTGCGCCGGCTCCTCGTCACAGCGAAGGGAAACCGATGAGCAGCAACCCCGGGAGCGGCGACGTCGGCGACGTCGGCCACGGTGTCCGCTATCTCAGCGACGAGTGGCTCGACGAGGCCGACCGCCAGCTCGGCGACCTCGAGCCGATCTCGGGTCGGGTGACCGTCGACGTGGTCGTCCGCTCCGGCCCGGAGGGTGATCGGGCCTACCGGCTGATCCTGGGCCCGGACCGGGTCGGTATCGACCGCGGGTCGGCGCCCGATCCGAGGAACGGGGCGCGCTCGTCCGGCGGCACAACCGTCGCGAGCGGGGTTCGCATGACGCTCCCGTGGACGGTGGCGGTGGCCATCGCCCGGGGCCGGGCGAGCGCCCAGCGGGCCTTTCTCGACGGTCACATCCAGTTCGGCGGCGACGCGTCGCTCCTGATCGGCTATCAGCGGGAGCTCTCCGACATCGACGATCGCCTGGCCGAGCTGCGGTCCGTGACCCGCTACCACTGAGCGACGGCGACCGGTAGCGTGGAGCCATGCCCGAGATGCCCGAGGTCCAGGCTCATGCCGAGCGCCTGACCGCTGCGCTGGCCGGTCGGGCGCTGGAGCGGTTCGAGCTGCTCAACTTCGCCGCACTGAAGACCTTCGATCCCCCGGCCGACGGTGCGGTCGGTCATCGCCTGACCGGGGTCGGGCGGCGGGCCAAGTACTTGCTGCTCGCCTTCGACAACGGCCACACCCACGTGGTGCATCTCATGCAGGGCGGCCGGCTCCGACAGGATCCGAAACGATCACGCAAGCCGAAGCTCGGCCTGGCCCGCTGGGTGTTCTCCGCCGAGGACGACACGGACGGGCCAGCCGGCAACGGTGCAGCCGGCCAGGAGGCCTGGCTCCTGACCGAGGCCGGCACCGAGCGGAAGGCCGGTGTCTGGGCCGTCGACGGCGACCCCCTGGCCCAGGAACCGCTCGTCGGGCTCGGGCCGGAGGCCGATCAGGTGGATCGCCGGCAGCTGGGCGAGCTGCTCGCGGCCAGCTCCCGCCGGCTGCACGGGCTGCTGCGGGACCAGCAGACGATCGCCGGCATCGGGCGGCTGCTGGCGAACGAGATCTGCTACGAAGCGGCCCTGTCGCCCTTCGCCAACGCCTCGAAGCTCGACCCGGAACAGGTCGACCGGCTGCACGCCGCCATCGGCTCGGTGGTGGCCGCCGCCACCGAGCACGAGCGGACGCTCGACGACATCGGCAAGAGCGCGGATCGACCGTCCAAGGTCCACAACCGCAGCGGCGAGCCGTGCCTCGACTGCGACGACACGATCCGGACCGTCGAGTACCGGCGCTACACGGTGTACTACTGCCCGACCCGCCAGACCGCCGGCAAGCTGCTGGCCGACAACACCACCAGCAAGTTCCTGAAGTAGGTCAGATCAGCCCGAGCTCGTTCACGGTGTCGCGCTCCGACACCAGCTCGGCCGTCGAGGCGTCGATCCGGGAACGGCTGAAGTCGTCGATCTCGAGGCCCTGGACGATGTGGTAGTCCCCGGCCGCGGTGGTGCACGGGAAGCTCGAGATGATGCCCTCGGGCACGTCGTAGGATCCGTCGGACGGCACCGCCATCGACACCCAGTCGCCGTCCGGGGTGCCGAGCGCCCAGTCCCGCATGTGATCGATGGCCGCATTGGCCGCCGATGCGGCCGAGGACGCACCCCGCGCCTGGATGATGGCCGCGCCCCGCTTGGCCACGGTGGGTATGAACTCGTTCTCCAGCCACTGCTGATCGTCGACCAGCGCTGCCGCGTTCTGGCCGCCGACCTCGCAATGGAACAGGTCGGGGTACTGGGTGGTGGAGTGGTTGCCCCAGATCGTCATCTTCGTGATGTCGGTGACCGGGCGGTCGACCCTGGCCGCCAGCTGCGACATGGCCCGGTTGTGATCGAGCCTGGTCATGGCGTTGAACTGCCGGGGGTCGACGTCAGGGGCGCTCGACATGGCGATCAGGGCGTTGGTGTTGGCCGGATTGCCGACCACCAGGACCTTGATGTCGGAGGCCGCCGAGTCGTTGATCGCCTTGCCCTGGGGACCGAAGATACCCCCGTTGGCCTGCAACAGGTCGGCCCGCTCCATGCCTTGCTTGCGAGGCATGGCGCCGACCAGGAGGGCGTACTGGGCATCTCCGAAGGCGACATCGGCGTCGTCGGTCTTGACCATGCCGGCCAGCAGCGGGAAGGCGCAGTCGTCGAGCTCCATCGCCACCCCGTCGAGGGCACCGAGGGCAGGGGTGATCTCCAGCATCTGCAGGATGACCGGTTGATCGGTGCCGAGCAGCTCGCCAGCGGCGATTCGGAACAGCAGGCTGTAGCCGATCTGGCCGGCGGCGCCGGTCACGGTCACTCGAACGGGGGGCTTGCTCACGGTGAGGCGCTCCTTTGCGGTGGTCTGGCAGTGCTCGATCGGTTGGTTGGCGGACTGGTTGTTGGACCGGGCTCGGGACGGTCGTCCCGGGGCTGCGGTGACCCCGCCCGATCGTATCGTCACCACCGCGAAGACGGCGCCCACCGGCCGGCCGGCAGCGGGGGCGGCGACGGCTCGTCAGGCCACCTGGTCGCCGGACCGGGTGTTGCCGATCCAGGCTCGATGGAGCGCGCTGTAGATCCCGCCCCGGGCCACCAGCTGGTGATGGGAGCCGTGCTCGACCAGCCGCCCGTGATCGAACACGATGACCAGATCGGCCGCCTCGGCGGTGGCCAGGCGATGGGCGACGCTGACCAGGGTCCGGCCCTCGGCCAGGCGACGCAGCGCATGGGTCAGGGCCTGATCGGTCTCCGGATCCACTGCGGAGGTGGCTTCGTCGAGCACGAGCAGACCGGGGTCGGCGAGCTGGGCCCTGGCCAGGGCGACGAGCTGGCGCTCCCCGACCGACAGGTTCTCGCCCCGCTTCCCCACCTCGGTGTCGAGACCCTCGGGGAGCTTGGCTAGCCACCAACCGAGATCGAGCGCATCGAATGCGGCCAGTATCTCGGCCTCGCTGGCCGAGGTGGTACCGAAGCCGACGTTCTCGCCGATCGTGGCATCGAACAGGAACCCGTCCTGGGGAACCATCCGGACCGAGTGCATCCTCGACACCGGGTCGATCGATCGGAGATCGGTCCCGTTGAGCTCGATCCTGCCCCCGGTCGGATCGGCCAGCCGGCACAGCAGCTTGGCGAACGTGGTCTTGCCGGAGCCCGTCGCCCCCACCACCGCCACCTTGGTGCCGGCCGGGATGACGATGCTGACCTCGTCGAGGGCCAGTCCGGAGTCACGGTAAGAGAAGTCGACGTCGATCGCGGCGATCTCGATCGCCCCCGGCTCGAGCGTGACCCCGTCGTCTGGCTCGATGATGTCGATCGGGTGATCGAGCAGGTTCAGGATCTTGCGCCATCCGGCGACGGCGGTCTGGGTCTGGTCCATCGTCTCGGCCAGGTCGGCGATCGGCCCGTGCAACATGGTGGTGAGGAAGAGGCAGGCGATCAGCGCCCCCGGCTCGAGACCCCACGCCGTTCGCTGCCACAGGCCGGTGACCAGCACGGCGACGAGCGCCACGGCGCCGAACACGTCGCCGACGACGAAGACCATGGCCATGTACCGGTTCGCCACCATCCTGGCCGAGTACCGCCGGTCGATCGTGCGCTGCAGCTTGTGCCGGACCTCGTCCTGGGCCCCGTAGGCCCGGATGACGGCCGCCCCCATCACGGCTTCCGAGAAGGCCGACAGCATGTCCGACACCCGGGTCCGGAACGTGTCGTATGCTACGATCTGGCGCTTCTGGATCCAGCTGAGGACCGGCACCACCGGGGCGTACGCCACGACGGACACGATGGCCAGCTGCCACGAGTAGGCGGCGAGAACCACGACGATGCCGACGATCAAGGCGGGATTGATCGTCCAGGAGAAGAGCCCCCACTGGGCGAACCGGGCCAGTGCCTCGGCGTCGCTCGTGACCCTGGCCACGAGTACCCCTCGCTTGGTGTCGTTGTGGTCCGCCACCGATAGCCGGTGGATGTGATCGAAGGCCCTGATCCTCAGGTTGGCGATGGCCTCCTCCGCTCGATCGACGAGGCGACGCTGGGTCCACCAGCCGACCAGCCCCGCCACCACGATCACCCCGACGGCGATGGCGGAGATGGTCACGATGCCACCGGTCTCGACGGAGCCGTCATCGAGCGGCTCCCGGTCGAGGGCGAGCTGGATGATCACCGGGACCGTCAGGCGACCGACGGCCACCGCCAGCCCCATGACCACCGTGACGACGAGGCCCTGCCGGAGCTCCGGGCTGGCGGCGAGACCACGACGGAGGATCTGGAGGGCGCCGACCGTGTGGTGCTCCTCGTCGCTGCCGAGGAGCTCGACGGCCGGGGCGGTCACGGACTCACCTCTGCGCGAAACTCGCAGAGCAGGCCCTCCGGGACTGCGACGATCACAGGTTCACGACCGTCATGGGCCCATACGAGGCGCCCCAGCGGAAGACGTTTCGCCGCCAGGCGAAACTCGCAGAGCAGGCCCTCCGGGGCTGCGACGATCACAGGTTCACATCCTCGTAGGCCCGGACCAGCGCCTCGTAGCCGGGATGGCTCATCAGCTCGTCGTGCGCTCCAGCGGCCGCAATACGACCGCCGGCCAGGTAGAGCACCCGATCGGCCAGCTCGATCGTCGAGACCCGTTGGGCCACGATCAGCGACGTCGTCGACTCCCGGATCCGGAGACCGCCGAGGATGCGCTGCTCGATCTTGGGGTCGACGGCACTGGTGGCGTCGTCGAGCAGGAGGAGCCGGGGATGGCGGATGAGGGCCCGGGCCAGGGCCACCCGCTGTCGCTGGCCCCCGGACAGGGTCACCCCGCGCTCGCCGACGACGGTGTCGAAGCCCCGAGGCAGCTGGCCCACGAACTCGCCGACCTGGGCGATGTCGGCGGCCCGCTCGACGTCGGCGTCGCTGGCCTCACCGGTCAGGTCGATGTTGGCCCGCACGGTGTCGGCGAACAGGAACGACTCCTGGAACACCAGGGCCACCGCCCCGGTCCTGGCGTGGTCATCGAGCTGCTCGATGGGCCGGCCCCCGAGCTCGATGGCACCGGCCGCCGGCGGGATCAGCCCTGACACCAGGTAGCAGAGCGTGGACTTGCCGGCGCCGGTCGAGCCGACCAGCGCCACGACCTCACCCGGCTCGATCGTGAAGTCGACGCCCGCCAGGACCGGGGCCTCGGCCTGTCCCGGCAAGCGGTAGGCGAACGTGAGATCCTCGACCCGCACCGACAGCGGCCCGGCCGGCAACTCGACCGGGCGGTCGGCCGATGGAGGCTCGGGCTGCTCGAGCACCCGGTCGAGCCGACGGCGGGACACCACCGACGGCGGCATCATCTCCAGGAAGAACCCGAGTACCCGCATCGGCAGGGCCAGCACGGTGAACAGCGCCGCCACCTGGACCAGGTCCCCCCTGGTGATCGCTCCGGCATCGATCCGGTACGTCCCGAAGAGCACGACCAGGACGATGCCGATGTTCGGCAAGGCATCCATGATCGACTCGAAGACGGCTCGGATGTAGCCGACGACCACCCGATCGGCTCTCAGCCGGTTGGCAGCGGTGGCGAATCGCCGACCCTCCGCCTCGGCCCGGCCGAGGGTCTTCACCACGAGGGCTCCGTCGAAGCTCTCGTGGGCCGTGGCCGAGACGGCCCCGACGGCAGCCTGGACGGCCGCCGATGGCCGCTCGACCCGGCGGCTGTAGATCCGGTTGAGCAGCGTCAGGGCCGGGAAGATCAGGAACGCCACCAGGGCTAGCCAGAAGTCGATCACCAACAGGGAGACGGCCGAGAACAGCGCGAGGAAGGCCACGCCGAGCGAGAACGGGAGGGGATGCAGGAGCTCCGTGGCGACCTCGGTGTCGTTGTCGGCATGGGCCAGCAGCTGTCCGGTGGGGGTTTGCTGGTGCCACGACAGCGGCAGTCGCAGGTACTTCTCGGTGAGCCGCTGGCGGATCGACCGCTGGCTCCGCTCGCTGGTCATGCCGGCGAAGTACCGCCTGGTCACCACGCCGGACACCCTCAGGAAGCTGACCGCCAGGATGGCGGCCACGCCCCAGGCCATCGAGCCCGACGGGATCCGCCCGGTCTGGAAGGTCGGGTAGAGGACGGCATCGGTGATCCGACCGAGCACGATCGTCGAGCCGACCGTCCCGGCCGCGTAGACGGCGGCCCCGAGCACGGCGACCACGAAGGGAACCGGATGGAGACCGACCAGCTCGCGGACCAGCCCGAGACCGCTCCGGGCAACGGTGGCGTGCCGTGCCGCGAGCTCCGATCGTCCATCGTCTACACCAGCCATCGACCACTCCCTGGCCCGACCTGACGAACCCTCGGGGGGCGGTGGGCGGCGCTCGGCCGAGCCGACCGCGGAACGTAGGCCAGTTGATCAGGCTACCAGCGGGTGGTCGGTGGCGAACCGGAATTCCGCCGGGCCGACGTGGCGGACGGGAGCGGCACCGCCGGTGGGTGGTGGCCACCGACGATGCCGCCGTCCGACATCGGCCGTGGCGTCCCGCCGTACGAACCCGTACCGATGTCTTCGGTTTCGACACTAGGAACGGACGCGCCGACCGGGAAGGGGGACCGGTCCCCATGCTCTATCGTGGCCGGATGGCCGGCAACCAGCGGACCCATCATCGCGTCGGCGACGGCGCCGAGCTGGGGATCGACGGGCTGAGCGCGGTCACCGTCGTCGGGAGCGGCGGCTCGTCGACGGTGTACCGAGCCCGGCAGGCGGTGCTCGACCGGACCGTTGCGGTGAAGGTGGTCCACGCCGCCTGGAGCATCGAGACCAGGGAGCGGTTCGAGCACGAGCGCGAGGTCATGGGATGGCTGTCCGGTCACGCCGCCACCGTGCCCATCTTCGAGACCGGCAACACCAAGCGGGGGGAGCCGTACCTGGTGATGCCGTTCTACGACCGTGGCTCGCTGTTCCGGCTCATGAGGGATCGGGGGCCGCTGCCCTGGCCCGAGGCGGTGTTCATCCTGGAGGCGTTGTCCCAGGCCCTCGCCGACAGCCACGACGAGGGCATCGTCCATCGCGACGTCAAGCCGGGGAACGTGATGCTGACCCGCCACCTCCAGCCTCGGCTCTCCGACTTCGGCATCGCACTGGCGGCCGGTGTCTCCACCTCCGGACCGGCCATCGCATACACGCCCTCCTACAGCCCACCGGAGGCCTTCCAGGCCGGTGTGGCTGCGCCGACGATCGACGTCTACAGCCTCGGAGCCACCCTCTGGGCCGTGCTTGCCGGGCGGGCGCCGTTCACCGGGGTCGGCGAGACCGTCGACGCTGCGATCGTCATGGAGCGATCGCTGCACGACGACATCGGCGCCCCCCACCCCTCGACGCCGGAGCCCATCGTCGAGCTCCTGCAGCGGGCGATGGCCAAGGACGCCGACCGACGGCCGGCCGACGCCCGGGCCTTCGCCGCCGAGCTGAGGCGAGCGGTCCGCCTGAGCGAACGACGACCACAGGCCGCCGGCGCTGGTCGATCCCGACGGGATGTGGTGATCAGCGCCGTGCTCGTCGCCATGGTCACGGCCGGGCTGCTGCTCGTGACGGCTGCGGCTGGGCTGCTGGTCCTGTCGTGACGAGCCGACTCTGCTGGCGGGGACCGGTCCCCATCCCCAGGGCCGATCGATCCGATCTACGGTGGGTGGTGCTATGAAGCTGGGACCGACGGCCGGCGCCGGAGCCATACCCGATCCGGCTGCGTCGGGAGCAGGGTGGACGGCGCCTTCGCTCGGGCTGGTACCGGCCATGGAGCCGATCCCGACCAAGCTCTGCCGGCAGCGGCATCCCAACGATCCCGACGCCGATCGCTGCCGGCTCTGTGACCATCCCTTCGACGGTGCGGCCGCCGTGATCGACGTGCCACCGGCGGTCGTCGGTCGGTTGCTGCTCGAAGACGGAACGGCGATCGACGTCGTCGCCGATCTGGCGATCGGTCGCAGCCCCCGCGGCGACGGCGGACGGGACACCCTCACCGTTGCCGGCTCCCAGGTCTCCCGGCAGCATCTCGTGGTGGAGGTCAGGGGGTGGGAGCTCTATGCCCGGGATTGCGACTCCACCAACGGCACCTTCGTCACGCGGCGAGGCGAGCGGGGCCGGCGGCGGGTCTCCGGCGACGAGGCGGTGCCCGTCCGCATCGGTGATGCCCTGCACTTCGGATCGAGACAGGCGCTTGTCGTCCCGGCCCGGCCGCGCTAGCTCGGACGGCGTCCTGGTGACCGGGCCCCACCGGGCCAGGGACCGGGCCGTGGCAGCCGTCGGTGTGGCGGGGGCCGTCGCGGTGGCCTGGCGCCATCGATCGAGCGCATTCGCCGTGGTGGCGTTGCCCGCAGTCGTCGCTGTCTCGACCTGGCTCTCCATCATCGACTTCCGGGAGCATCGGTTGCCGAACCGCATCGTCGGCCCGCTGGCAGCTGCGGTGACCGTCGGGGTCACGGCGGCCGGCCTGGTGGCGGACGATCTCGATCGCAGTGCTCGAGCCATCGGGTTCGGTCTCGTCCTCTCGGCTGTGCTGCTGGCGGCCTCGCTGATCGGCGGACTCGGGATGGGCGACGTCAAGTACGGGTACCCGATGGCGACCACCCTCGGCTGGTTCGGGTGGGACGCCCTGTCGGCGGCGATCGTGGTCACCACGGTGAGCGGTGCCGCCGTGGCGACGATCCTGCTGGCGGCGGGCCGTGGCCGGCAGCACCAGCTGTCCTACGGTCCCTACATGGCCCTCGGGCTCGTCGTCGGCCTCGTGGTGGTCGGTCGGTAGTGGTCGGTTACCGTCGCTGGTCCCCCTGATCGAGCAGGACGAGGTCTGCGGCGGTGATCAGGCTCGCCGCGAGGGCGTACTCCACCAGCCGCTCCCGCCGCCTGGTGGCCAGTGCGCCGGCACCGCCCCGCAGACCGGACACGCCGGCGTTGCCGATCTTGGTGCAGACGTTGTCCAGCTTGCGGTTGAACTTGGTGAGCTTCCAGCCCAGGCGCGCCGCGGCGGCCCGGTTCGTCGGCAGCTCGATGGTGGACGGGTCCCGCAGCCGTGGCTCGGCCAGCGCTGCCATGCACCGGAGCTGGTCGGTGGTGAACACCAGCTCGGCCCCGGTCACCGTCGGGGCGCCCTCGACCTCGCCCTGGCCCCGGCCCGCGGCGGTGGCCACCGGCGTGGAGAGCGGCACGTCGACGCTCAGCTCGTAGAGGGTGGCGCCGGCCTGGAACCGCAGCGCCGCCTCCTCGAAGACGAGCGCCATCGTGGCCCCAGGGGCCAGGGTGAGCCGGGACGGGGAGTTGCGGTCGACCACCTCGATCGTGAGCGCCGAGCCGACGTTGTGCAGCCACCACATGCCATCCGCGTGGTCGATCAGACCGAGCCGGCGATGGAGGTGCTGGTTGTCGTCGACGCTCAGGTCGGCGCTGCGCCCGAAGCAGAACGGACGCTCGGGTGTGATCGTGTACTCCTCCCCCAGGAACTCGACGACGAGGGCGTCAGCTGACATGGGGCGGTGACGCCTCGGCCGGTCGCAGGGCTGACCTCACGCCGGGCGGGGCCGGCCGGCCGGCGGTGCGCTCGAACCGGGCCTCCCACTCGTCGACGACGGCCGTCGCCGCCGGCCTCTCCTCGAGGATCTGCAGGAGCTGGACCCGGCGGGTGGCCACCGTCTCGTGGAGCGGGTCGACGAGGGCGGCGACGTCGCACGCCCACTTGGCCAGGTGGACGTCGTTTGCGTCGTAGGCGCTGTCGCAGAGATCGAAGCAGGCGTCGATCAGCATGGTGGACGCCTGGGTGCCGATCGCCAGCTTGTGGTCGTCGATCCATTGCCAGTGGTGCTCGCTCACGCCGCTGAACGGCTCCCCCCGGACATCGGAAAGCGCCAACTGCATCAGGTTGCGGGCCCGCTCGCCGGACATCGCGCCGGCTTGGGTGATCCACCGGCGGGCCGCACCGAGGTCGGTGACGATGGATCGGACACGGAGCCGACCATCTCCGGTGTCGGGGAACCACTGACCGAGTCGGGCCCGGAGCCGAGCAACGATCTCGTCGAAGCGCTCGTCGTCGATGCCACCGCCCGGCCAGACCGCGTCCCGGACCTGCTCGGCGGTCGACGGGCCGACCAGGGCCAGGAACGTCAGGAGCGACTGCTCCTCCTCGGTCAGGTCGGCCGGGCCGCCATCGAGCTCCACCGGACCGAGGACCCGGATGAGCACGCCGACGTCGACAGTGGTGGCCTGATCGGTGACCTCCTCCTCCTCGGCTGGGAGCTCGGTGGCGATCTCTCGTTGCGGGGTCTCCTCGGTCGCAACCTGGGCCGGGTCCGTGTCGTGGTCCGACAGGGGCAGGATCGTCGGCTGGTCGTCGTCCCATCGCACCATCGGGGCGCGGCGGGCGTGATCGATCAGTTCTTCGGCGCCGACGATCAGGTCGACGTCGAGGTACTGCACCGCTGCGGTGAAGCCGTGGGGCTCGAGCCGCACGGTGTCTGCATCGAGACTGAGGGTGATCGCGGGTTCGATGCCGGTGCCGTCGAGATCGCCGGAGAGCACGACCGCCAGGGGGAACGAGTGACGTCTCGCCCGCTCGACGAGCAGGCCGAGGTTGGCCGCATCGGCCGCCTCCGCGAAGATCACCTTCGGGTCCGGCAGCGAACGACCGAGGCCGGCGGCCCGCAACGCGTAGGCGCTGAACCCACCGGAGGCGGTCAGGCCGAGCTCGACGTCCTCCAACCACGGCTCGAGCTCACCCGCCAGGTTGTCGAGCGGGCCGCAGCGGACGTGGTCGTGCAGGTCGGCGCCGGGCAGCCAGTCGGAGACCCTGATGTCGATGAAGCGGCGGGCCGGCCCGGTCGCCAGTTCGTGGACCATCGATCGGACCAGGCCGGCCGCCGCCTCGACCGGACCGTCGATGGCCACCACCCCCGCCGTCTCCAGGTTGACGAGCAGTCCTCCCCCGACGGTGACACAGGTCGGCGCCGGCAGGTCATCGGCTCCATCGCCGGCCGGCTCCGGGAAGCACTCGGCCGGTAGGACGGCCACCGATCGATCGCCGAGCCCCGCGATCTCGGAAGCATCTCCGGACGCCCAGGGCGCCGGCAGATGGGGGTCGGGGCCCAGCTGGACCACCTCGA
The DNA here is from genome assembly GCA_024644005.1 of Acidimicrobiales bacterium. Lineage (GTDB taxonomy): Bacteria > Actinomycetota > Acidimicrobiia > Acidimicrobiales > SZUA-35 > JAHELU01. The sequence continues at coordinate 23,977 of JAHELU010000043.1, forward strand.
TACGATCCCGGGAGATCCTGACGACCTCCGGGGCCGCCACCGGCTCGTCAGGGATGATCGGGCGGTCGGCCAGCGAGGAGATGGCGGCGTGAACGGATCCGGCCCGGCGACCGTCCGAGCTGTTGCGGAGCACGGTCTCGAGGTCGACCAGCTCGAGCGGGGGTGGGGCCGGTCTCGAGCGCTCGCCAGCCTCGGACCGCCGCAGCTTCCTGGCCCGCTGCAACAGCCCGAGCAAACCGGTGGCGACAAGCAGACCGCCGGCGCCGAACGCCAGGGCGACCCGACCCGTGGTCACGTGACCGGGACCGGCTCCGGTCATGTCGTCCCCGTTCGGCCCTGCGCCGTCGTGGAGGCGGGCCGGCTCGGGCCGCTCCGGCCGGGACCCGTTACCGGAGCGTGCACGGCCGTCGTGGCCACCGGGACCGCGGGGATCGTCCGGACCGCCGTCGAGGGTCGCGAGCGCGTCTGCGGCATCGGCCACGGCCCGATCGAGATCTTCGGGACGGACCGCCGTCGGTCCGCTGGAGCCGTTGTCGGGGATGGTTCCGACGACGTCTCGGACCAGCTCGGGATCCGCAGGCGGCACCCCGGTGGCATCGGTCGGTAGCCACAGGATCGAGTCGGGCCAGATCAGGTTCGGGTCGGTGATCCGGCGGCCGAAGGACTGGGTCAGGTCCTTCGAGCGCTCGAAGATCTCGGGCCATCGGAACGGGTCGCCCAGGTGCTGCTCGGCGATGTCCCACAGGTTGTCCCCCTCGACGACCTGGTAGGGGACACCGGGGCCGGCATCGACCACCCCCGATGGCCCCTCGAAGACCAGCATCGCCGGCTTCATGGCCTCGACGAGGGGACTCGAGGCGGCGACGTGGCGGGCGCCGCGGTCGCCGGCGTCGATCGGCTCGAGCAGGTTGGCATCGGCGTCTGCCGGTACCGCCAACCGCCAGCCACCGCTGACCGATTCTGTCTGCTCGGAGACGACCTCGCCCGTCAGCATGGTCCGTCCCGCGTTGAGATCCCGGAGCTCGCTCCAGCGCATGCCGTCGCCGAGCAGCCGCTCGGCCATGTCCCACCAGCTGTCGCCGCTCCTGGTCCGGTACACCCCATCGGCCGCCGTCATGGTGAGGGTGGTGCCCCGATCGACACCACCGGCGGAGGGCGGCCCGTCGACCGCGGCGAAGGCCGTGGCCACCGGCACGTGGCCGGCGGACGGGCCGGGTTCGACGGTGAGCTCGGCCGCCTGGATCGGGGTGATCGGCACCGCGGCTACCGACCTGGTGGGGCTGAACGCCGAGACGATGAGCACCGTCGACGCCACGAGCTTGCCGGCGAGCTGCTGGACCGCGGGCAGCACCGGTGCCGCGCTCGAGGCCCGCCCTCTGAGCAGTGCGACGGTCTCGGTCGAGACGGCGATCGCCAGCTGGATCCAGACCAGCCAGACCACGACCGCCAGCGTCTTGACGACGAACAGATCGGGGATATCGCCGTCTGCGAGGTGCGAGCGGATCAGCTCGATCGACGGCGTCTCGGTGGGGAGCGGGAAGCCGACGATCACCAACAGGAGCGCCGGAACGCCGACCAGCAGGGCGACGATGAGGGCCAGGCTGACGCGGGATGCTCGCGCTCAGGGCCAGGGGTGGAGGGTCAATCAATGATAAGTGGCATTCAGTCGGCGCGAGGGTGAATTGAAATGAGCAATAGGTCATGCACAGCTATCGGGCTCAATACATGTTCGCGCGCCGCATGCTAGGCGACTTCCGGCCAAGGCACTGCAAGTCAATGCAGTTCGCCGTCATACAATTCAAGCTAGTGCGATTTACTTTTGCACGACTTACTTTATCACGAACAGTTGCAATGAGCGGATTATGGCTGTGACCAGCAGTGATGCGCTATTGCAAGCGCGCGTGAACGCGCTGCTGGCGAGTATGTCACTGGAGCAGAAAATCGGCCAGATGACCATGGCCGAGCGCAGTACCTGCAGCCCTGAGGATGTGCGTAACTTCCACCTCGGCGCAGTGCTTTGCGGCAGCGGCTCCCACCCGGAGGAAAATACGCCCGCGGCCTGGGTCAAGATGAACGACGCCTACTGGGCGGCGGCCATGGCGG
>JAHELU010000204.1 GCA_024644005.1 Acidimicrobiales bacterium
CCCGCCGGCGAGGAGCTCCTCGGTGGACGGCACCGAATAGACCACCACCCGATCGTCGAGCAGGTCGCTGAAGGCCAGCAGTGTGCCATCATCGGACACCTCCAACCCGGTGGTCTGATTGCCGCCGACGATGGCATCCAGCATCTCACCCGTCTCGGTGTCGATCAGGAGCACCGAGCCCCACTCCGGGCCGGGAAGGTAGTACGACTTGGCATTGTTGCGGCCCCGGTTGGACACGAACAGCACCCGGCCGTCGGGGCCGAGGTCGATCGTGTTGGGCTTCCTGTCGGTCGTGGCCAGCTCCCTGACCTCGTCGGTCTCGGTGTCGACGGCGAAGATGGTGTCCCTGGTCATATCGGACGCGTAGACCACCGACCCGTCGGGCGAGCCGACGAGGTGACGCATCGAGCCGCCGGTCCGTTGCAGGACCCGGCTCTCGCCGGTGACGAGGTCGATGACCTGCAACTCGCCGGACGCGAACCCGGCCACGTAGAGCCGTTCGCCGTCGGGCGTCGGATACAGGCCGCGGGGCGTGCGCACAGTCGAGAAGAGACGCGTGACCTCCCCGGTGGCCAGGTCGATCTCGGAGACGTTGTCGTCGATCCAGTTCGACGCGTACAGCACGCCCTCGTCCGGTGAGAGGGCCATGATCTTCGTCCACGCCCCCTCGGTGTCCAATTGACGCGTCACCGCCCGGCTGGCGACGTCGATCTCGAACACCGAGTTCGTCTGCATCTGGCTGACATAGGCGGTGTCACCGGAACGGTTGAAGATCACCTCGACAGCCCCCTGGTCGAGATCGATGGTGGCGGTGACCTGCCCCGAGGCCACATCTATCACCTCGACCCCGCTGCCGTTGAGGAGCGTCGTCCAGACCTCCGATCCGTCCGGGGTGAAGGCCACGCCCTTGGGGGCCCCACCCACCTCGACCTCGAACAGCTTGTGCACCAGCTGGCCTGGCCGATCGAGCCACACGGTGGCCTCGGTGGTGGCACCGGACGCGCCGTCGAGGACGATCTCGCCCCGGTAGTCCTGGTAGCCCTCGGCGGAGACGGTCACCTCCACGACCTCGGCCGGGATCTCCGCGGTGATCGGGTCGGGCCCCTGGCCTTGCGCCGAGAAGCCGTCGGTGGTGCGAATGTCCACGATTGCGTCCGGAGGGTGCACCTCGATCGTCAGCGTGCGGGGCTCCGGCGGGCGGGTGCTCGTCGTCGAGGCCTCGGAGGTGGGAGGAGCGACCGTCCCGGGTGCCGACCGGTCCGCCGCTGCTTCCGACCCGATCGAAGCAGCCGAGGAGGCGGCGGCCCCCGTTCGGGCCTGGTCGTCGCTCGACCGCGTCGTGCCGGCACACCCGACGAGCACCACCGTCGTCGCCACGGCCCACAGCGCAACGGCGCCGGCCGACCGGGGCCGCCACCGCCGTGGTCGTCGTTGCGGCCGGTCTCGGCGACGGTGTCGTCGCTGTCGGGGGCGCATCGTCAGCGGTGCCGCTTCCCACCCGTGGCAGCGGGCAGGAGGGCCATTGGCCAAGCGGGGTGACGCACCATGTAGTGAACCTAGCTCGTCGTGGTCGTTGGCCAACCGCGGCACTCCGCCGTGGCGCATCACGCCACACGAATTCGCGCCGTGTCCGTCCCGGGCTCGATCCCGGCCATCTGCAGCGAGATCCGGCGGAGACGACAGGGCTACGCTTGAGCCAGCCCCCACCGGGGTCTACGACCGAGTCTCGTGAGGCAACGATGACGACGCCAGGATCGATTCACCGCAACATCCCCGACAGCGCCGGGACAAACGCCTTCGAGGTCGACGAGGACTTCGCTCCGCTGCTGGCCGTCTACCTCGACCACGATCTCCTCGACCGGATCCTGCCGCAATTCCGGGAGATGGGGCGCCTGGTCGGCGAGGAACTGGAGCGGCTGGCTCTCTCGGCCGACAAGAACCCGCCCGCTCTCCAGGTCCGGACCCGCCATGGAGCACCGGCGGATCGAGTCGTGAAGCACCCCGACTATGTCGAGCTGGAGAGATACGCCTTCGGCGAGTTCGGATTGGCGGCGATGTCGCACCGGGGTGGCGTGTTCGGCGAGGCCGAGCAGCTCGCACCCCTCGTCAAGTACGGGCTCGTGTACCTCTTCGTCCAGGCAGAGTTCGGGCTGTGTTGCCCGCTGAGCATGACCGATTCGCTCACGCGGACCCTGGTCAAGTTCGGCTCGCAGGAGCTGATCGATACCTATTTCGCCCGCTTGACGAGCCAGGACCCGGACGAGCTGTTCCAGGGCGCCATGTTCATGACCGAGCAGGAGGCCGGGTCCGACGTCGGCGCCATCTCGACGACCGCACGGCTGGGAGACGACGGCCGGTGGCGGCTGTACGGCGACAAGTGGTTCTGCTCCAATCCCGATGCAGAGCTCGCCATGGTGCTGGCCCGGCCGGAGGGGGCCGAGAGCGGGACCAGGGGACTCTCCCTCTTCCTCTTGCCACGCCACCTGGCGGATGGGCGTCGCAACGACCACCGGATCGTCACGCTGAAGGACAAGCTCGGGACGCGCTCGATGGCGAGCGGAGAGGTCCAACTGGACGGAGCGGTCGCCTACCTGGTCGGTGATCCCGGCGCCGGCTTCAAGCAGATGACCGACATGATCAACATGTCTCGGCTGGCCAACGGGGTCCGATCCGCCGGCATGATGCGCCGCTCCGTCAACGAGGCGTCGTTCATCACCGCCAACCGCACCGCCTTCGGACGCCGGCTGGCCGATCTACCGCTCATGCAGCGCCAGCTCCACAAGCTCCTGACGGTCGCCGAGCAGGGCCGGGCGATGGTGTTCCACACCGCCCGAGTGCTCGAACGGGCCGATGCCGACGACGAGGCCATGCGCCGCGTGCTCCGCATCCTCACCCCGCTCATCAAGTTCCGGACCTGCCGCGACGCCCGCAAGGTCGCTGGCGATGCGATGGAGATCCGCGGCGGGATCGGCTACATCGAGGAGTGGTCCGACGCCCGCATCGTGCGAGACGCCCACCTCGGCTCCATCTGGGAAGGTACGAGCAACATCGTGGCTCTCGACGTCGCCAGGGCCACCAGGCGGGAGGGCTCTCTCGACGCCCTTGGCGGCTATCTGCGGGAGCTCCTGGCCGAGCCCGGCGTCGACGGCGACCTGCGGTCGACCCTCGAGCCGCTGCTGGACCGGGCCGTCGCCTTCATGACCACCGTTGCTCACGATCGGGACAGGGAAGAGGACGTGCGCCGGGCGGCCAGCTCCCTGTATCACATGACTTCGGCCGTCTTCCTGGCCTGGGAGGATGCCCGTATGGCGACCCTCGATCCCGCACTGGCCGGTCGGCGGGCCGCCCTGGCCCGCGACGTCATCCGCCACCGCCTGGTGCCGGTCGATCCGCTGGTTCCCACCGACGCCGCCGATCCACTGGTGGCGCGCTGACGGTCCGACCACCCGAGAGCCGCCCCGGAGCCGCCGCGACGCAGAACGTCGTCGACGAACCTCGGAGAACAGCCGGGTCAACTGCGGATGGCCCAGAGCTCGGGGAAGAAGTGATGTCGGGTCACCTGCTCGAGCCACTCGACCCCCCGCAGAGCCGCCGGGTCCTGGCTTGTAGCCGATTATTCGCTCGACGGTCACGAAGTGTCGCCACCGGTAGATGGAGAACTGCTGATCGATGCTGAGCAGCGCTTCGCCCAACTGGTAGAGCTCGTTGTCGGGGAAGGGATCCCGGTACACCCGGCGCCAGGCCGCTTCGACCGAGTCGTCGGCGGAGTAGCCCTCTGACCAGTCACGGTCGAGCGCGCCGGGGTCGATGGACAGCCCGGTACGCGCGAGTGCGGCGATGACGTCGTCGTACAGGCTCGGTGATTCCAGCGCCGCCTCCAGGGCGGGCCAGACGTGGGGCACGTTTCGATGGGCCTCGGCGAGCCGGCGGTTCTTGTTGCCGAGGACGAACTCGAGGTGGCGGTACATGAACGAGAGCTGGCCCGATGCGGTACCGAGATGGTCGCGGAACTCGCTGAATCCGTCCGAGGTGATGGTCGAGAGCACGTTCCACGAACCGGTGAGGTACGTCAGGAAGATCTCGGCCCGACGCAGGATCACGAGGGCGTCAATGGGGGCCATGGTCCGCCTCTGCGCCTTCGATGAGGTCCGACGCCGCTCGGCCGAGCGGGGTCTGCTCCCGGCCGACGTCCATGATGACGTCGAAGTGGTTGCGACCGCTGATCTCGATCTCGGTCGACGCCGTGCCCGCTTCGGTCAGCAGCTGCGAGAACATGCGGCTCTGTCGTTGGAACTGGGCGGTCTCGTTGTCTCCCCAGGCCACGACGGCCGGTGGGAACCCTTCGAGTCGACACCGCATCGGGCTGTTGCGCTCGACAGCAGCGAGATCGAGTTGCAGCGCGTCGTTGATCGTGGTGCCGATCAACGGTTCGAGCTCGTAGATGCCGGAGACCAGCACCACCCCAGCGGTCGGTCCTGCCCGTCCAGGGTCCAGGGCGGTCATCGCTGCGAGGTGAGCGCCGGCGGAGCTCCCGGCCAGGAAGATGCGATCCGGGTCGAGACCGAACCGCTCGGCCGAGGAGTGGAGGTGCGCAACGGCCGTGCGGCACTCGGCCACGATGTCGTCGAGCGTCGCAGCCGGGGCCAGTGTGTAGTCGACGGCGACGAATCCGACGCCACGGGACAGGAAGTCGATCGCAGCGAAGAACGACTCCCGCTTCGACAGCAACTGCCAGTACCCACCGTGGATGTACACGACGACGGGATGTGGGCGGTCGGTTCCCGGTGTGACCAGGTCCATTGTCTGCGAAGAGGCCGGGCCGTAGCTGACCTCGTGGATCACGTGTCCGTTCGAGGCACACCAGCGCCGGGCCCGCTCGCTCGAGGTGGCGTAGTCGTCGAGAAACGGCTGGATGTCTCCGCCCACGCACGAGCTCGGGGAGTACTCGCGCTCGCGCTCGGACCGTGTCAGATCCCTCCAGCCGAGCTCGCCAGCCATCTACGACCTCCCGTCCGGCGTGCGTGCGTTCGGCCATGCGTCATGCTGCACGATGCTAGGTGAGATCGCCCCACGTCGGTCGCCGGCTGGTCGCTGAGTTCCCCTGGCCGCCCCTGCCCTGTTCGAGTGTCGTCGGTCCACGTCAGCCACCTCGTTCCCGATCGATCGATGCGAGCATGCGCACAGTGGCCGATACGGTCTGCTGACGCTGGGCGCTGGCGCTGACCGTTGCGGGGTTGTCGCCGGGCTGGGCGCCATAGTCGCCGAACTGCGCATGGTTGCCGCCGGCGATCGCAACGAACTCGGTGGACGGTGGCAGGCGGGAACTCGAGTCGTCGATGTCGTCGAGCGACGTCAGGCCATCGCGGGTGCCGAACACCGAGACCACTTCGAGCTGGGCATCTGAGAGATCGGTACCGCCCGGAGGATAGGCCGCCCACAAGGACAGGCCGGAGACGACGTCGGGGTTGTCCGCGGCGAACACCGCGGCCATCGAACCTCCGAGGGAATGCCCCCCGATGGCCCACACCTCGATCGAAGGATTTGCGGCAATGACGTCGCTGGCGGCATCGACATCGAGAACGGCGAGGTTCAGGCTGAGCTCCGGAACGACCACGAGATAGCCCGACTCAGCGATCTGGCGGGCAAAGGCGGCGTAGCTCGCAGGATCGACACGGCCGCCGGGATACAGGATGAGGCCGACCCGAGCACCGGTCACCGGAGCGAACACGAAGCCGTCGTCCTCGATCACCCGAACCAGCTCGTCGCTCTCGAGGGCGGCGACAGCGACGGGCTGCGGATCGGCGGTCGAGGTCGCCCACACGGCGAAGCCTGCGGACGCAGCAACGAGCGTCGCCACGACTCCTCCCACGATCCACGGCCACCGCCGACGGAGCCGCTTCCTGGCTGGAGGGGCCACCCGCTCGTCACCAGTAGGCACGAGTCGATGCTCCCACGGTCACTGCGGCACTCACGAGTCGGAGCGGGCTGACCCCCGATTGGCTCCACCCCTGGGGGAACTGGCTCCAGGGCCGAGCTCGACCACCCCGAAGCGAGGCTCCGCATCGCTGTGCTCTGACCGACAGGGCCCTAGGAATCGCCTGCGTTCGCTTGGTGGGTGGTCGGGTTCTTGGACGACACGGAAACCATCCGATGAGCGACCTCGACCCGGTAGTGCTCGATGGCGAGGACCGAGAGCAGGAGAACGTCGACCGCTATCAGCAACCACAGCCCGGCCAACGATGCCGAGAGCCCGATCAGGAGGGCCAGGGCGGCCACGGCCACCAGCCGTTCGACGGCCAGGGCCGAGTAGGCCCGGAGGATCGACAGGACGACGCCGAGGAGGTACACCGAGATGCCCGTGAAGAGCATCCAGCGGAACGCGGTCGGCAAGGGGTCGGCGGGATGGAGCATGATCTCCTCCAAGGCGGCGGCCGCCACGAGGATGGCCCCAACGATGAAGAAGTGGTTGTAGGTGTAGACATCTCGGGCGAATCGAGCCCGGTCGTTGGCATCCGACAGCTGCTCGTGCCGGAGCTCGAGGGCGGGCAGGGGCCGGTCGAAGTACGACCACCAGAGGAGCCCGGCCAGGAGACCCGAGGCGGTCAGGGCTGCCACCAGGTTGCCGTCGAGCCGGTCGCCCTCGGACAGGGTCTCGACCACCGGCGCCCCGATGGCCACCACCACTTCGCCCAGGGCGATGATGAC
>JAHELU010000205.1 GCA_024644005.1 Acidimicrobiales bacterium
CGCAGGTTGCGTGGGGGCGGGAAGTACTCGTCCTCCTCGGTGATGTGGACCTCCTCGACACCCTGGCGTGGCGCGAGGAACTCGATGACCGCCCGCACCACGTCCTCGGGGGCCGATGCGCCGGCGGTGACGCCGACCGTGCCGGTCAGATCGTCCGGGAGCTCGTCAGGGCCGTTCACCCGGAAGACCCGTTCGCAGCCCGCCTCGGCCGCCAGCTTGGCCAGGGCGTTGGTGTTGGAGCTGTTGGCCGACCCGATCACGACGAAGGCGTCGCATCGGTCGGCGGTGGCCATGAGGGCCGACTGGCGGTTGGTGGTGGCGAAGCACAGGTCGGACCGGGCAGGGGTGAACAGGTCGGGGTAGCGGGCGGCGGCAGCGTCCGCCACCTCGCTCCAGTCCCGATGACTGAGCGTGGTCTGGGCCAGCAGGGCCGTCGGCTGGCCGAAGTCGGGCAGGGCCTCGACATCCTCGACCGTCTCGACCCGATGGATGGCGTCGGGGGCGACGGCCATGGTCCCGACCGCCTCCTCGTGACCTTCGTGACCGATGTACACGATCTGGTAGCCCTTGCCGGCTCTGACCTTGACCTCGTGGTGGACCTTCGTGACCAGCGGGCACACTGCGTCCACCACGTAGCTTCCCCGCTCGCGAGCGGCGGTCACCACGTCCGGGGCCGACCCGTGGGCCGACAACATGATGGGCCGACCGGGGGGGACGTCGCCGATGTCGTCGACGAACACGACGCCCCGATCCCGGAACCGGTCGACGACGAGCTTGTTGTGCACGATCTCGTGGTAGCAGTACACCGGCGGCTCGAACGCCCGCACCATCCAGGCCAGTGCCTTGATGGCCATTTCCACCCCGGCGCAGAACCCTCTCGGCGCGCACAGCAGCACCCGGTCGACCTGTGATTCGGCCATCAGTCCAGCCTACGGGTGAGGCGGTCGTCAGCGAGCACCACCGTTGCTACAGGGGCCGCAGATCGAGACCGCTGGGACGCCACTCCGGTCCGACCAGGACGATCTGGTTGACGGTGCAGTGGCGCTCCAAGAAGCCCGCCTCGCAGTAGGCGAGGTAGAACCGCCACAGTCGACAGAACCGATCGTCGAGACCGAGCTTGTGCACCTCGGCCAGTCGGGCGTCGAACCGCAGCCGCCATTGCCGGAGGGTCTCCGCATAGTGGGCCGAGAAGTCCTCGACGTCGAGGATCTGCAACCGGGTGGCGTGACCGACCGAGCGGGCCACCGCACCGATCGATGGGAGGAACCCGCCCGGGAAGACGAAGCGCCGGATGAAGTCCTCGGTGTTCTTGACCCGGTCGTACCGCCGGTCGGGCACGCAGATCGCCTGGAGCCCGACCATGCCGTCCGGGGCCAGGCACCGCTCGATGGTGGCGAAGAACCGGTTGTAGTCCCGCCAGTCGACCGCCTCGATCATCTCGATCGAGACGATCCGGTCGAACCGGCCGGACAGGTCTCGCCAGTCGCGGCTGAGCAGCTTGATCCGGTTGCCGGCCGGAGAGGTCGAACGGCGTGCCTCGGCCTCCTCGAGCTGGCGAGCCGACACGGTGGTCGTGGTGACCGACGATCCCCGCTCCGCCGCCCTGAGGGCCAGACCACCCCAGCCGGTGCCGATCTCCAGTAGCTGGTGGCCGGCGTCGACACCGAGCTTGGCCAGCAGCCGGTCGTACTTGGCCAGGCTGGCCTGCTTGAGGTCTTCCAGGCCGTCGGCGAACACGGCAGACGAATAGGTCATCGTGTCGTCGAGGAACAGCCGGAAGAAGTCGTTGCCGAGGTCGTAGTGGGCGCCGATGTCCTCACGGTTGCGACGCCGGGAGCTGCGGGGGAGGGCCCGTCTGGCCACGTCCCCGAACCGGCCCGTGAACCGGTTGACCCGGTTTCGGAGGTCGTCCAACCCGTGCAGGTTCCGGATGAGGATCTGGACCACCGAGGTCGGCTCGTCGGTGTGCCACCAGCCCTCGATGTAGCCACGGCCGAGCCCGATCGACCCTTCCCGCAGCACGGCGGTCCAGGCCCGGTCGTCGTGAACGGTCATCGTGGCAGCCAGGCGCCGGCCGGATCGCTCATCGGTGGCACTGTCGGCGGTGGACGGGCCGAAGCGGTGACGCCGCCCGTCGGTGTCGACGATCGTGAGGTGGTCGCTCGACATGCGCTCCAGCAACCTGAAGAGCAGGGCCTTGGCCGTGCCCGCTGCGGCCCCGGTTCTGAGCAGGCCTTCGGTGAACCGAGACGGGCCGCTGCGGCCGAGCAACTGCTCCGGTTCGACCGGCTGGAGCTTGACCACGGTCCTCGTGGTCGTCGGGTAGGGCTGCTCGATGTCTGCGGTTGTCATGCTCGCCTCCCGGGGTGGGCAACGAAGGGCACCCGCTTGGACCACAGCCGAGCTGCGTGCCAGTGGATGCCCAGGCTGACCCGATGGGTCGGTAATGGGGTTCGGTAGAGGGCGGCGGTCATGGCCCGGACGGTCGGCCGCTGCAGTGTGGTGAGCAGCCTGGTCTCCACCACGGGCTCGGCCACCGTCGTGACCGAGCCCGACTCGATTGCGGTCAGGGCTGGTCGATGGAGGTCCAACGCCACATCAACCACTCGACCACCATCGCGTTGCCCGAGGCGCAGATCGTAGACGTAGTCCTCATCGAGGAACGGCGACACGTGGAGCGCCTTGTCGAAGCTCGTGGTCGAGCGGTCCCTGTCGGCGTCCAGCGCCACCGCATAGTGGTGGCGCTGCTTCCATGGCGTGTTCGTCACCTCGAGCACGGCGCCCACCGGGCCGGTCGAACCGGTTCGCTGCTGGTCGTCCCAGACCACGTAGATGGAGATCGGGTTGAACAGCCAGCCCCAGGTCCTGGGCTGGGTCAGCATCCGCACCGGTCCACCGGGCGTTCGGCCGAGCCGCTCGGCCAGACGTGCCCGTATCCCCGGACCGATCGGTCCCGTGCCACCGTCGTAGTAGTCCGGCCGGCGGAATCGAATCGGGGCCGGCCGGCGGGTGGACCAGAGCGGATGGCGGCCGAACAGCTCCTCCGGTCGGTCGGGATCGATCCACACCTGTCGCAGGTCGTTGGCGAACTCGTGATCAGCCGGTGCGTTGCGTCGGTGCCACACGCGCCCGACGGCCAACGATGCCGGGGCGGGGATCCAGGGCTGGGTGGCGGTCACGGCAGGTTCACCAGTCCACTCCGAGCTTGCGACAGACCCGGAGCGCCGAGCTCAGCCCGTCCTCGTGGAAGCCGTACCCCCAATACGCTCCGCAGTAGTAGAGCCGGTCCGTGCCATCGATCTCGTCCACCCGGCGCTGGGCTTCGATGGCGGCCGCGGTGAACTGGGGATGGGCGTAGCTGAACCGGCCGAGAACGCCGTCGAGCTCGACGCCCGGATCGGGGTTCAGGGTCACGAGATAGCGGTGGCGGCCTGGCAGGCGCTGCAGAGCGGTCATGTCGTAGGTCAACGTCGCTCGATCCCGGCCGGTTCCCGCATGGTAGTTCCAGGCGGCCCAGGCCCGCCGGGCTGGCGACAACACCGAGGTGTCCGTATGGAGGACGGCGTCGTTCTCGGTGTAGGGGATGGCCCCGAGCAGCTCCAGCTCCCCTGGTGTGGGGTCCGCCACGAGCTTGGCGGCCTGGTCGCTGTGACAGGCCAGTACGGCGACGTCGAAGTGGTCGACGCCCCGAGCCGAGGAGACCGTCACGCCAGGCCGGCCGTCAGTGGTCGATCTGGCGATCTCGTCGACCGGGCAACCGAGGTGGATGTCGCCCCCGAACCGGTCGGCGATCGCCCCGACATACGCCCCGCTCCCGCCGACGACGGTTCGCCACTGGGGCCGGTCGCCGACGCCGAGGAGGCCGTGGTTTCGGAGGAACCGGAGAAGCGTCTCGGCCGGGAACCGCCCGAAGTCGGGCGGGCTGGTCGACCAGACCGCCGCCCCCATCGGGACGAGGTGGAGCCGGGTGAAGGTCTCCGAGAAGCGGCCCCGGCGCAGGAAGCCGTCGATGGTCAGCGTCGGGTCCGGATCGGCCAGGAACCGGCGGCCGAGCCGGAAGAACCTCGCGATGTCGTACAGCATGCGCCACAGCCGAGGATCGACGGCGTTGCGAGGTCGGGCCAGCAGCGTGGCGAGGTTGGTGGCCCGATAGGTGAAGCCGCTCTCGGCATCGGACACCGAGAAGCTCATCTCCGAGTCCTGGGTCGCCACTCCGAGTCGTCCGAAGAGGCGGATGAGATTCGGATAGTTGCGATCGTTGTGGACGATGAAGCCGGTGTCGACCGGCAGTGGCCCGACATCGGGATCGTCGACGATCACGGTGTTGGTGTGGCCTCCCAGCCGCCGGTCGGCCTCGTACAGCGTCACGTCGTGGTGATCGTCCAGCAAGTGGGCACAGGCCAGCCCGGCGATCCCGGACCCGACTACGGCGATCCGCATCGACTCACCGTGCGCAGTTGGAATCGGTTCATCTGGATCACCTTGGCAGTATGGGTGGAGCGAGACGCAACCGGGCGGCTCCTTGTCGGATCTGGTCGGCGGTCCCGCCCGGCCTCGCCAGCCGTATCCTGTATCGGTGTCGTTCCCCCAGGTGGTCGCCGTGAAACCGGACTCGCCGGCCCACCGGGCCGGGGTGCTGATCGGCGACTCGCTGACCACAATCAACGGTGAGCAGCCCCGGGACGTGATCCGGTACCAGCTCCTCGTCGACGAGCCGGAGCTGGCCATCGAGATCGATCGGGGCGGACTGTCGAGAACGCTCGAGATCTCGAAGCGCTCGGGTGAGCCCCTGGGGATCGAGGTCCAGTCCGCCGTGTTCGATCAGATCAGGACCTGCGACAACCACTGCAGCTTCTGCTTCATCTACCAGCTGCCGCCGGGGATGCGGCGGAGCCTCTACCTCAAGGACGACGACTATCGCCTGTCGTTCCTGTACGGCAACTTCACCACGCTCACCCGGTTCACCGAAGCCGATCTCGAGCGGGTCATCACCGAGAACCTGTCGCCGCTGTATGTCAGCATCCACGCCACCGATCGGGCCAAGCGGTCCGAGCTGCTCCGCAATCGCCGGGGTGCCACCAGCCTGCGCTGGCTCCGGGCCCTGCTCGACGCGGGGGTGGAGGTGCACGGTCAGGTGGTCGTCTGCCCCGGTGTCAACGACGGTCCGGTGCTGAGCGACACACTGGTCGGGGTGCTCGACGAGTACCCCGAGCTGGTGTCGCTGGCCGTGGTCCCGCTCGGGGTCAGCGATCACTCGAACGAGCCCGAGATGCGGTTCCACACGGCGGGTGAGGCGGCGGCGGTGATCGACGAGGTGGAGGCGTGGCAGGACCTCTACCTGGCCGCCCTCGGTCGGCGCCTGGTCTACGCCGCAGACGAGTACTACCTGCTGGCCGATCGTCCGTTCCCCCCTGCCGAGACCTACGAGGGGTTCGCCATGCACGAGGACGGCATCGGCATGGCCAGGACGTTCGAGGCCGAGTTCACCGGCCTCACCGATCGAGCCGTCACGCCGGCCGCCGGCTTCTTCTCCTGGGTCGACGGTGCACCGGCCGAGGGCTACCGGGCAGTCCGTCTGGCCTCGGTGCCGGACCACCACGGCTGTGGCGCCGCGACGTCCGCCCAGCCGGTACAGCTGCGATCCCGAGAGGATCGCCCGGTACAGCTGCGATCCCGAGAGGATCGCCCGATACAGCTACGATCCGGAACGGATGGCGAGCGAGAGCGGGACCGGCCGATCGGCGTCCTGACCGGGACCTACGGGGCCCGGGTGCTCGAGCCGCTGATCGCCTCCCTCCAGCGCAGCGATGTCCGGGTGGTCCCGGTCGAGAACCGGTTCTTCGGTGGCAACATCGGCGTGACCGGGCTCCTGGTCGGCTCCGACATCGCCCGGCAGCTGGAAGACGAGCCTGCCGGACATCGCTACCTCCTGCCCGATGTCTGCCTGTCCGGTGGGGTATTCCTCGATGGGAGCACACCGGAGGAGTTGCCGAGACCGGTCGAGATCGTCGGCACAGACGGGATCTCGCTGCGGGCGGCGCTGGAGCGGTCCGGCCCGGCCCGGTCATGAGGTCCCTCCCAGAGGTGGTGATCGTCGGTCGGCCGAACGTCGGGAAGTCGACCCTGATGAACAGGATCCTCGGCCGTCGGGAGGCGATCGTCGAGGAGAAGCCGGGTGTCACACGGGACCGCAAGGAGGTGGAGGCCGAGTGGCAGGGCAACCGGTTCCGCGTCGTCGACACCGGCGGCTGGCTGGCAGGAGGGTCCGAGCTGGACGGCAAGGTCTCACGGCAGGCCGAGGCGGCACTCGCCAGCGCCGACGTGATCCTCTTCGTCGTCGACGCCACGATCGGGGTCACCGAGGAGGACGATCAGCTGGCCCGGCGGCTCCGGTCGGTCGATCGGCCGCTGCTGCTCATTGCCAACAAGGTCGACGACGCCGCCCACGAGAGCGCCATATGGGACCTGGTCCGGCTCGGGCTCGGTACGCCGTACCCGGTGAGCTCGATCCACGGTCGGGGTGTGGCCGACCTGCTCGACGCCGTCGTCGATCTCCTGGCCGACCGGACCGGCGCGGACGACCGCAGCGGTGGAGCCGACGGTGCCGGAGCGGGGGAGCGGATCTTCAGCATCGCCATCGTCGGTCGACCGAACGTCGGCAAGTCGACCCTGTTCAATCGCCTGATCGGTGAGGA
>JAHELU010000206.1 GCA_024644005.1 Acidimicrobiales bacterium
CAGCTCGAGCTCGTCGTCACCCCGGCCGAACAGCTTGACCAGTAGGGCCCCGGACACGTTGAACCGCTCGGTCATCGTCGAGTTCATCCCGGCGTTGAGCTCCATCGACTCCCGGGTGATCGCCTGCTGGATCCGCCCGATCCGCCGGTACGGGAGCACGAAGAACGGGGTGAGGATCAGGGCCAGCAGGGTCAACCGCCACTCCAGCACGAACATTGCGGCCAGGGTGGTCACCAGCGTGATCACGTTCGAGACGACGGTGCCGAGCGTGGTGGTCAGCGCCCGCTGGGCACCGATGACGTCGTTGTTGAGCCGGTTGGTGAGGGTGCCCGTCTGGGTCCTGGTGAAGAAGGCGAGCGGGAGTCGCTGCACGTGGTCGAACAGCGCCACCCGCAGGTCGTAGATGACCCCCTCCCCGATCCGGGACGACCAGTAGCGCTCACCGAGGCCGACGACGCCCTGCAGGAGGGCCGCTCCCACGATGGCTGCCGAGAAGATGGCGAGCAGGCGCCGGTCGCTGTCGGGGATGGCCTGGTCGATGATGCGACCGAACAGCAGGGCCGGGACGAGGCCGAGCACGGCCTGGAGGATCACCGCGGCGAGGAAGCCGAGCACCTGGTTGCGGTACGGCTTGGCGAAGTTCCAGACCCGAGCCGCCGAGCGGCGCTCGATCTGCACCCCTTTGACCGTCTCGGGGTCCCGGGGCCACATCATGTGCATCGCCATCATCACCGACCACACTACGGCGTCGGGCCCGAGGCGCGAGCAACCGGGTAGCAGCCGGACTCAGCTGGCCGGTCGCTCGAGCGCCGCCCGTGGCCCGGGCAGCCACGACATGGCGACCAGTCCCACCCCGATCAGCACCGCGGTCACCAACAGGAGCCCCGGTCGGGGATCGCTGCCGTCGGCCTGGGCGCCGATCACGGCGAAGGCGATCGTGGCGACGATGCCCGAGAGGAATCCCCGCACGCTGGTGACCGTCGCACGGTGCTTCGAGGCGACCCGCTCCTGCAGGCGACCGTCGCTGGCGATCCAGACCAACTCGAGCGTGGCGTAGCCCACCCCCACCAGGACCAGCGCCCACTGCGACGAGCTCTGGACCGCCACCAGCATTGCGCTCGCGCCGATCACCATCGCCGCCCCCAGCGTCGGTCCCCGATCGCCGGGACGGCGGGCTGCCAGCTCGCCGCCGGCCAGCAGGCCGACGAAGACGACGAGGACGAAGACCGGCACCAGCGAATCGCCGGCCCCACGCTCACGGGCCAGCAGCGGCACGTACTCGTCGACGACGAACAGGCCTTCGAGCAGGCCCCCGAGCAGCACGAGCCGGAGGACGGCCCCGGTGTCCAGTACCTGTCGGAATCCCGTCCGCAACGTCGCCAGCCAGGCCGCCAGTGGCCCGATCACCGGCGAGCTGCCGTTCACCGCTCCGTCGCCGGCTCGGTCGGCAGCGACGACCCACCGCACGTCCGGCAGCGATTCGACGAGCAGGATCGACACGCCGTGGATGGCGACCGTGAGCCAACCGAGCAGCTCGATCGAGGCCCCCAGCCGCAACGCCCCGGCGGCGACGATCGTGCCACCGGCGATGCCGAGGTAGCTGAACTGGCCGACCCGGGCCATGACCGTCGGATACCCGGTCTCGCGCTCGATGGCCGTCAGCTGGTCGTGGATCTGCGCCTCCCAGGCGCCGCTGGCCAGCGCCGAGTGCACCGCCCACAGGACGGCCCCGGCCAGCACGCCACCATAGGTCGGTGACACCAGCCAGACACTTATCCCCGCCGCTCGGAGCCCGAACGCCACGGCCAGGAGGTGCCGCCGGTCGACCCGGTCCGCCACCGCCCCGCTGGGGATCTCGAGCACGATGCCGACCGCGGCCCAGAGGAGGAAGACGGTGGAGATCTGGGCCGCCGAGATGCCGTTGTCGTCGAACCAGAGCGTGTAGAGGGCGTAGAGCGGTCCGAACTCGTCGACGAAGCCCAGCCCGTACAGCCGACCTCGCAGGGCGGCGAAGGACACCCCTCAGCCGTTCGGCGCCCGATCTGCGTCCACTCCCGGACGGTAACACGGACCGCACCCGGCAACCGTCGTTTGCCGCCCTGTTCGGACGGTCGGGCGACTACCGGTCGTCGGCACCGGCCGCAGCGCCGAACTCGTCGGCGCCGACCGCACTGCCGAACTCGTCGGCGCCGACCGCACTGCCGAGCTCGTCGGCACCGACCGCACTGCCGAGCTCGTCGGCGATGAAGGCGTCCGGCGCCGTTGCGTTCAGCTCGTCGTAGGTGATCGGGCCGAGCGCCGAGCCGTCGTCCACAACGCCGATCACCGCAGGGCCGCTCGCCCTGACGAGCACGAGCGCACCGAGGACCGATGCCAGGATCGATGCCGACAGCACGGCGATCTTGGCGCTGTCGATGGTTGCGTCGTTGCCGCTGAACGCCAGATCGGTGATGAACAGCGAGACGGTGAAACCGATGCCGCCGAGGAAGCCGACGCCGACCATGTGGGTCCAGGTGGTGTGGCTCGGAAGCTCGGCCAGGCCCGTCCTGACCGCCAGCCAGGCGGCGACGGTGATACCGACCGGCTTGCCGACGAGCAGGCCGAGGAGGATCGCCAGTCCGGTCGACGAGGCGATGCCCTCCAGGAGCGCGGTCGCCGAGATGCCGACGCCGGTGTTGGCGAGCGCGAACACCGGCACGATCAGCAGGGCGCTGAAGGGGTGCAGCCCGTGTATCAGCCGATCGACGACGGACTTGGTCTCCCTGGTCTCGAACACGATCGCCTTCAGCTCGTCGATCGTGTGATCGGGGTAGGCCACCACCTCGGTCCGCTCCGGGCGGCGGGGTCGGGCCGGGGCCAGGAGCCCACACACCACGCCGGCCAGGGTGGCGTGGACACCGGACTCGAAGACGGCGAGCCACAGTCCGGTGCCGACGATCACGTAGATCGGCATCCACCAGACGCCCAGGAAGCGGAGGACGAGCATGCCGATCAGCACGGCGGCTGCGATGGCCAGCGCCGTCGTGTCGAGTGCGGTCGTGTAGAAGAGGGCGATCACGAGGATCGCTCCCAGGTCGTCGACGATGGCCAGCGTCAACAGGAAGACCTTCAGCCGCGGCGGGACCCGGTTCCCGAGCAGGGTCAGGATGCCGACGGCGAACGCGATGTCGGTGGCCATCGGCACACCCCACCCGCTCCTCGATGCAGGGCCGCTGACGGCCACGAACGCCAGCGCCGGTACCACCATGCCGCCGAGCGCGGCGATGGCCGGGAGGGCCGCCTTGCGGGGCGCCCGGAGATCACCGGTCACCAGTTCGCGCTTGATCTCCAGCCCGGCCACGAAGAAGAACACCGTCATCAGTCCGTCGTTGACCCAGTGGACCAGAGACTCGTCGAGCTGGATGGGGCCGACCCTCACCTCCAGGTGGTAGTGCCAGAAGTGTTGGACCGACTCGGCGAACCCGGTGTTGGCCAGCACGAGGGCGGTCACCGCCCCGGCGATCAGCGCCATGCCGGAGAGGTTCTCGAGGTGGATGATTCGGAGCAGCGGCAGCCGTATCCGGTCGATAGGGACCTCGACGGCCTCGCTTCTGTGACTACTCACCGGCCCTCCCGGTCAGTCGAGGGGGACGGTCGAGACGCGGTTTCTCCCGCCGGCCTTCGATCGGTAGATGGCGTCGTCCGCCGCTTTCGAGAGCGTGACCGCTGCGTCGTCCCGGGGGGTATGGATGCAGGACGCGCCGACGCTGACCGTGACCTGGAGTGAGCCGGCTCGCGTCTCGATGGGTTCGTCGCCGATCAGGCTGCGCATGCGCTCTGCTGCGCCTTGGAGCTCCTCGACGGTCACGTCCGGCAGGACGAGGGCGAACTCCTCGCCACCGATCCTGGCCACCAGCTCGCTCTGCCGGGTACACGTGCGCAGACGCCGCCCGATCTCCCGGAGCACCTCGTCGCCGACGCCGTGACCGAAGCGGTCGTTCACGTCCTTGAACCGGTCGACGTCGAACAGGACGAGGCCGAGCTGGGTGTGCCGGGGGTGGCGCATCCGTCCGGCGACCTGGCCAGCCAGGTAGGCATCGAACGTCCTGCGGTTCGGCAGCCCGGTCAGGGTGTCGGTCGAGGCCAGTACCAGGAGCCGCAGGTTGTGCGCCGTCAGCTCCTGGTTGCGTTGTTGCTCCTGGGACAGCTGGGACGTGGCTTCGATGCTGAACCGGACCAGCCTGGCCTGGGCTGCGGACACGATCTCCTCGACCGAGCTCGGCGAGATCACGTCGAGGTCGAACATCCTCGCCATCTCGTCCAGCTCGGGGCCGACCTGGTCGATGACTCGCTCGATATCGCCGACGGTCATGCCGAGATGGGTCGCGGTGGCGATCGTCAACCTGTCGAGGGCGCCGGCCTTGTCGTCGGCATCGTCACCGAGGATGAGCGCTGCTGCCGCGTCTGCCACCTCGAGCACTCCGCCGAGCGGGCTCGGGGCCCGACCGTCGGAGCGGTCGTCGCGCGACCGTACCGCGTCGACGAAGAGGGTGGGCAGCTCCCAGCCGGCCAGGATCCGAGCTGTGACTTCGTCGCTGGTGAAGCCGAGCAGCTCCCGCTCCTGTTGCGGGGTCATCCAGGGACCGGCGGTTGCCACCGCTTCGACGTACATCGGCTCCTCGGCCAGGGCCAGCTTGCCGATGTTGGCCAGCAGCCCCGCCGCGAATGCGTCGTCCGCCCGTCCTGGATCGACTTCCGAGGTCAGTCGCTGGGCCAGGACCGCGGTGGCCAGGCTGCGCCGCCACAGGATCGAGCAGTCGAATCGATCGGTCGTCACGTTCGCCACGAGTGAGAAGCCGAGGGTGACCATCTTCAGGGTCCGCATCCCGAGGAGCGTCGCCGCCATCGGCAGGTTGGTCACTTCCCGTCCCCGGCTGTAGGCCGCACTGTTGGCCAACCGCAGCAGCCTGGCTGCCAGACCTGGATCGCTGCTGATGACGTCCGCCATGTCCTTCATCGACGCGTCGTCGTCGTCGGCCAGTCGGATGACCTCCATCGCCAGCGGCGCCAGGGTCGGCAGGTCCCGGAACCCGTAGACGACGTCATCGATGGATGCCGGTACCGAACCGTCTTCGATGGCCCGGCCCTGGATTGCAGCCTGGCTCATGCTTGTGCTCGCGATCGGCGGTGACTCACACCAGTGTTCGTCGGTCGATCCGACCCGGAACATAACGGTCCGATGGAATCGGGCTAGACGGCCTATGGCACGGCCCTCGAGTCGTCGACGCCGTCGGCCACAGCCGGCCCGGTCGGCTCGCCTCGCTCGCTGCCGCCGTCCTCATCGGGCAGTTCCTCGGGCGGTGCGGAGTCGAGGATCCGGCCGAGGACGGTGGCGGCCACCACGCAGACCCCGACGCAGGCCAGGAACCTCGTGATGGCGCTCTCGAACGAGCCGTGTCCTTCGAAGGCGTCGGCCAGGGGACCGAAGCCGATGATGAGCGATGCGATCAAGCCGAGACCGATGTAGGCCGGCAGGTCCGACGACGACGTCTCGTCGACGAGCTCCACGCGCTTGCCGTCACGGGCCACGGTCACCGCTCCGCTCGCTCGGCTCGACCGACGGCGAGCTGCCGGTCATCGATCGGTCCGCCCGGCGCCGACCTGGCGCCGCAACGCGACGAGCAGCTCGGCATTGAGGTCTGTCCCGGCGACCGAGGCCACTGGATGGCGCTGGGCGATGATGTCCACCAACCGCTGCGGCTCGACCCGGGACACCAGGTCGAGCGCGTATGGCACGTCGCAGGCCAGGCGGTAGGCGTCGAGCCGTTGGGCCGACGGGGTGCCGGGGACGGCGTAGCGGAACAGCCCGACCCCGGCCATCCGCAACCGGTGCTGCAGCGGAGCGACCCAGTTGGGTAGCTCCACCGGTACGTCGACGAGCAGGATCGTCGGCCAGTCGCGCCGCTCCTGCGCCACCTCGACGAGCTGGTGGCCTGAGCGGACCAGCTGCCAGGACGGCTCGCTGACGATCTCCGCCCGATCGGTGAGTGCGATCACCTCGGCCGAGCCGAACCCGGCCCCGCCCCGCAGCCGGCGGACGGTGGGGGTCGTGAGAGCGAGGGGCCCGATGACGGCCACGGAGGGCGATGCGAGCGGCATGAACGAAGCCAGCTCGTGCTGGGCCCGCTGCAGCTCGAGCCAGAAGCCGGCCGAGCCGGGTCGGCCCACCGCCAGCAGGTTCACCGTTCCGGCCAGCGGGGCGACGGCCAGCGGGGCGATGCCGGGGGCTGGGACGATCGGGCGGGACTCGGTCTCGGCCGGTCGGGCGAGAGCCGGGCCGGCACTTCGGGTCCGGCGTTGCCGCCGCTGCGCCAGATCCGACTCGGTTGCGCTCGTCTCGTCGAGTCGGCGCTCCAACAAGGCCAGGAACCCGGCATCGGTGACGTGCGAGGCCCGTGGCCGGGGACCACCGAACACCTCCCGGGACCCACCGCGGTCGACCGCGTCCGTTCGAGCTCCCACGGGCCACTGCGGTGGTCGTGGCACCGCAGCGGAGGCGGGCGGGGACGGAGCGGCACGCTCGGCGGGTGACGTTGTCCGAGCCTCGGCCGGCGCCGCGACCGGCTCGGTCGCAAGGCCTGCCGGGACCGCCGCCGGGCCCGGGGGCGCCGGTCCGCTGGCGACGCTCGCCGGCCCGGGCTCC
>JAHELU010000207.1 GCA_024644005.1 Acidimicrobiales bacterium
GGCCCCTGCAGACCGACCCGGATCTGGTCGAGCTGGGGGCTGTACTCGGCCTCGAGCAGCTCCGAGCACAGCTCGATCAACCGGTCGATGGCGGTCATCCCAGCCCCCAGTCGACGCCGCCGAGCTCGCCGTCGTCGGAGACCGGTGGGCCGGCGTCGAGCGACTGGTCGGACCCGTCGAATGCCTCGTACCCGTCGAATGCCTCGTACGGCGTCGGCTCGAACCACACCGGCTCGGCGCCGGGGGCGTCGAAGTAGTCCAGGTCGAGCGTCCCGTCCGACCAGTCGGAGGCGGGCTCGGTGTACTCGAAGGTCCACTCCTCGTACACGATCTCCTCGTAGAAGTAGGGCTGGTCCCCGCCGTCGAAGCCCGGATCGGCGCCGGGAGCCACCTCGATCGGATCGGTGCCACCGTCCTGACCGCGCTCGCTGTTGCCAGCGCTGCTGGAGCCGCCGGTCCACTCCGCGACGTCGTCGAGCACCTTGCGGAGGGGGGCGGAGACGCCGAGGGCGGCGAAGGCCATGGCCACAGCGGCCTGGCCGGCCTGGTGGGCGGCGCCCATCTTCGCCGTCTCGGCGAACGACGGTGCTCGATCCCGCTCCCGATCTCCACGACTCCTCTGCGTCACGGCGGCCCCCTGCATCTCAGCAGCGACGTGCTCTTTCCCTGCTGATACGACCCCCCAGCCCGCCGCTGGATACGCGCGATCCGGCGCCGATCGGCCGTGCGGTGATCGTGGCCGGACCGGTCGGTCTCAGCGCTCGCCCAGCACCAGCTCCCGGAGCTGGTACTTCTGGATCTTGCCGCTGGGGGTCATGGGGAACGCGTCGACCGTGGCCAGCGCCTCCGGCCAGAACTGCTTCGTGACCCCCTGCTCGTCCAGGAACCCGGTGAGCTCGGCGAGGGTGGGCGCCGGCTCGCCGTCGGGCACGATCACCGCGCAGCCCACCTCGCCGAGCCGCTCGTGGGGCTTGGCGATGAGGGCGACGCCGGCCACCCCGGGATGGCGGAGCAGCACGTCCTCCACCTCCTTCACCGGGATGTTCTCCCCGCCCCGGATGATGATGTCCTTGGTCCGGCCGCTTATCGAGATGTAGCCGTCGTCGTCCATCACGGCCCGGTCGCCGGTGTCGAACCAGCCGTCCCGGAAGCACGACTCGGTCAGCTCCCGGCCCTGGATGTAGCCCACGAACGTGAGCGAGCCCCGGAACTGGAGGTCGCCCTCGGTGCCGGCCGGCACGGGCGAGCCGTCCTCGTCGACCACCCGGACCTCGTTGCCCGGCAGCACCGAGCCGTCGGTGGCCCGCTTCTCGAACGGGTCGTCCCGACGGCCGGTGGTCGACAGGGCGGTCTCGGTCATGCCCCACCCGGGCATGACGGTGCAAGGCAGCCGATCCCTGGCCTGCTCCAGCACCGGCCGGGGGATGGCGGCCCCGGCGCAGACGAAGGCCTTGAAGCTCGACAGGTCCCGCCCGTCGAGTCCGTCGACGGCCAGGAGATCGGCCAGGAACGGCGTCGCCCCCATCGACGCCTCGATGCCGTGGGCCTCGATCAGCCCGGCGAACTCGGCGGGATCCCAGACCGGCTGGTACACGACGTGGCCGCCGGCGGTGATCGGGGCCCGTATGCCGAACAGGTAGCCGGTCTGGTGGGCCAGCGTCGAGCCCATGTGGAACACCCGGCAGTCGGCGGCCACCCGCTCCAACCACAGATCGGCGGCCACGTTGATCGTGTTCTGGGTGTGCATGACGCCCTTCGGCTGGCCGGTGGTGCCGGAGGTGAACATCACCTCGCAGACGTCGTTCGGGGACGGCTTCAACAGCTCGATCGCCTGGTCCGTGATCGACGAGGCCTCGCCCGCCGCCAGCAGGTCCCCCCAGCTCATCGTGTCGGGGAGCGGCTCTCTGGCCCGGCCCGATGGGGCGACGACGATCCGCCCGACCCAGGGGCACCGCTCCCTGAGGTCCAGGTGCATCGCCGCCAGCTCGAAGCCCCGGTACTCCTCGACCGTGATCACCGCCGCCGGGCGGGACAGCGCCGACATGACCGACACCTCGTTGGCCCGGAAGATCGGGGCTACGGGATTGACGACCGCGCCGATCCGCTCCAGCGCCAGCACCGCCAGCAGGAACTCCCGACGGTTCGGTAGCTGCAGCTGGACCACCTGACCGGGCCGGATCCCGATCTCCAGCAGTCCCCTGGCGAGCTGCTCGACCTCGACGGCCGCCTGGCCCCAGGTCATCGTACCCCGACCGTCGGTCACCAGTGGCTGGTCGGCCCGGGTGGCGCCGTTGGCCGTGAACCGGTCGAACAGGTGCTCGTTCGTCCAGTCCCCCGACGAGACCATGGCGTCGATCCGGGCCTGGGTCAGCATCGTCTCGAAGAACCGCTTCTCGGTCATCACGCTGTTTTACCCCCACCGACACCTGCTGGGCGAGACGACCCGCCGCTCCGCCCGGGTGTGTCGGGGCGGCTGTCTATGATCGACGGTGTGAGAGCAGCGAATCGGCAGACCAGTACTTCGGCATTCGGGGTCGGTCGCCGGGAAGGTCACGATGCGTCGGCCTTCTACGATCGGTTCTCGGCCCCGGAGCTGTCCGATGACGAAACGGTCAACCGGCCGGCCGAGCTGCTGGCCGAGCTGGGGGCGGGGCGGTCCTACGTCGGCTCGATCGATCGGCTCCGGATCCTGCCCGAGAGCAGCGTGGCCCTGGTGGTCACCTCACCGCCGTACTTCGTCGGCAAGGAGTACGAGCTGGCCGTCACCGGCGGGTACGACGCCGACGATCGGGTCCCCGCCACCTACTTCGAGTACCTCGACATGCTCCGATCGGTCTTCGCCGAGTGCCGTCGGGTGCTCGAACCGGGCGGCCGGATCGCGGTCAACGTCGCCAATCTCGGTCGCAAGCCCTACCGCAGCCTCAGCGCCGACGTGATCGCCATCCTCCAGGACGATCTGGGGCTGCTGCTGCGGGGCGAGGTCATCTGGGAGAAGGCGGCCGCCTCGTCCGGCTCCTGTGCCTGGGGCTCGTTCGCCAAGGCGTCCAATCCGGTCCTGCGCGACATGACCGAGCGGGTCATCATCGCCTCCAAGGGGCGGTTCTCCCGTGCCCTGTCGGTCAAGCAGCGCCGCCGGCGGGCCCTGCCGAACGAGTCGACACTGGCCAACGACGAGTTCGTCGACGTCACCCGGGATGTCTGGCGCATCGATGCCGAATCGGCAACCAGGGTCGGCCATCCCGCTCCGTTCCCGATCGAGCTGCCCCGCCGGCTCATCGATCTCTACACCTACCGTGGCGACATCGTGGTCGATCCCTTCGCCGGCTCCGGTACGACGGTGGTGGCGGCGGCGAGAGCGGGCCGCATCGGCGTCGGCTTCGACACCGACCCGGCCTATGTCGAGCTGGCCGACGAGCGGTTGGCGGTGGAGCTGGAGCGGTGGGCCCGGTTCGACTCGGCCACCGCAGCCTTGGGCGAGCTGCCGGCCGAGTGCCAGTCCGAAGCCGTCGCCGGGCTGTCCGCCGAGGACCGTCAGGAGCACTTCCAGGCCAGAGCGGTCGACGAGGGCAAGAAGGTCCAGGACATCGCCAGGGGCCGGTTGGAGGACGCCGGGTTCACCGCCATCGACGAGAAGGCCCGGCACCCGTCCCGCATCGTCGATTTCGCCTTCCACGTCACGGCCCCGAGCGGTGGGCGGCAGTGGTGGGTCGACGTGGCGGGGGCCTTCGTGACCAACAAGCCCGGCCTGCAGCGGATCGAGGCCGTCTGGCGGCTGCTCGGGCGGTTGCACGTCCTGGCCGCTGCCGGTCAGGGCGATCGATCCGATCCGGTGCTCGTGCTGACCTCGAGCCTGCCCAGGCCGGGCTCGCCGGCGGACCGAGCCCTCCGGGCCGTCGGGCCGTCGGTGATCTTCGATGCCATCGAGCTCTACGATCCGGCCGGGCTGGCCCGGCTCCGGCGCTATGCCCAGGCCGAGACGGCCCGACCGGAGCCGGGGTTCTGGACCGGAGCCGAACTGGGGGATTGACCGGGCCCCCGGTCCGGTAGGCCCTATCTTTGTCGGCGATGAGATCGCCGAGCGCACCGGTCCCGCTGCTGGGTGTGGTGGGTCTCATGGGACTCGTGGGTCTGGTAGTCGCCGGCTGTGGCGACGATGGACCCGACACGTCGACCTCGGCCGGGACCGGATCGTCGGTCGTCGCCTCCGCCGCCGCCACCACCGCCGGCCCCGCATCGACACTGGTCGTCGCCGACCCCGCCACCGACCCGGACGGCTCCAGTCCGTCGTCGGATCCGCCAACCGGGTCGGTCACCGCCGACGACCGGAGCGCTGCCGACCGGAGCTCCGGCGTCCAGGCCGGGACCGGCGCAGCCCCGGACCAGGCCACCACCGGCCAGCCGAAGACGATCACCCCCCAGGTCATCCTGGCCGGCGATGCCGGCGCATTCGTGAGCCCGTCCGGCAACATCGCCTGCGTCATGGACGTCGAGTACGGCGCATCGTGCTGGATCTCGGACAAGGAGTGGACGGCCGACGAGCCGTCCCAGCCCGGGTGCGAGGACTTCGACTTCGGCAACGCCATCGACGTCACCAGCGACGGGGTGGTGTGGCCGTGCTACAGCGACTTCGCCTGGGATCCCACCGCTCCCGCCCTCGCCTACGGCGACGCCATGGTCGTGGGTCCGTTCCGCTGCGACAGCGCCGCCGCCGGCGTCACCTGCACCAACGGCTCCGGTCGGGGCTTCACCCTGGCCCGGGCCGATGTCGTGCAGTTCTGAGCCGCTCGTTCGAGCACTGGGCCGGCCGAGCCGGGCTCCGGTACGGTTTGTTCGCTATGGCATGGCCGACCACCGAGTTCCCGCTCGTCTGCGAACGGACCGGCATCAGCCACGTCGTCTCGGTCGGGTTGCCGGCCCGCCACCGATCGCTCGACGAGGTCCCGTTGCTGGTGTGCCTCGACGGCCCGTGGGTGTTCGGCACCACGCTCGATGCCTCCCGCATCATGTCGATGTCGGCCGAAGCCCCGGAAGCGGCCGTGGTGGGGCTGTCGTTCGCCACCGATTCCATGGGCGAGTACCTCCGGGAGCGGGCCCGATGGTACACCCCGACACCTTGGGTCCCGCCCACGATCACCGGCGTCAAGAACGTGACGGCCGAGGAGTGCGGCCGGGCGGAGGACCTGCTCGGCTTCATCCGGGATCAGCTGCTCCCGACCGTGATCGCCGATCGGCTCGGTGGGCTGGCGGTGACCGAGCGGTGGCTCGTCGGTCACAGCTTCAGCGCCCTGTTCGGGCTGCGCACCCTGTTCGAGGCCCCGGACCTGTTCGACAAGTGGCTGCTGGCCAGCCCGTCGATCTGGTGGGACGACCGGGCGGTGCTGGCCCACGAGGCGGCCTACGCCGCCGCCAACGACGACCTGCCGGCCGCGGTCTTCACCTGTTACGGCGAGGCCGAGGCAGTGGCGGCGAGCGACGAGGAGGCCTACTTCGGGATGGGGGCCAATGTCGAGGAGCTGGTGGCCACCCTGCGGAGCCGCTCGTACGAGCACCTCGAGCTGAGCCACCGGGTGCTGCCGGGCGACGGCCACGCCTCGTCGGTCGGGGCTGCCATCAGTCACGGTCTCCGGGCGCTGGTCGAGCGTCCGGAGACGAGCGACGGGGCTCGGTGATGAACTCGTCGAGGTCGGCCTCGTTCGTCATCTCGAAGAAGTCGACGTTGCGATAGGGGGAGTTGACCACGATCCGTCCCCGCTCGTTCCGGTAGTAGGTGGACATGCCAGGATGAGTCCAGACCATGTTCTCGTGGGCTGCGTCGACTGCGGCGTTGTAGGCCTGGTGGACCTCCGGCGTGACCTCGACCGCCCCGAGCCCCTCGGCCGCCATCTGCCGGATCATGCTCATGATGAACCGCAGCTGCATCTCGATCACGAAGATCAGGCTGCCACCGTGGCCCGGTTGCAGGTTCGGTCCGTACAGCATGAAGAAGTTGGGGAAGTCGGGGACGACGGTGCCTAGGTAGGCCTTGGCGTTGTCGTCGTCCCAGACCTCCCGCAGCGTCCGGCCCGAGCGACCGATGGTCTCGTAGGTGGTGAGGAACCGGAGCACGTCGAACCCGGTGGCGATCACCAGGACGTCGGCCTCGTACGCCACCTCGTCGCCGTCGTGGTCGGTGGTGATGATGCGGTCCGGCTCGATCCGGACGATCGGATCGTCGACCAGCTCGACCTTGGGGTTGCGGAGCATCCGGTACCAGCCGTTGTCCATCAACATCCGCTTGCCGAACGGGGGATAGGTGGGGAGGACCTTGTCGAGCAGGTCGATGCGGTCGCCGAGCTCGCGCTCGACGTAGCGGGTGAAGTAGGCCCGGTGACCGTCGTTCGTCTCGTTGAGCGCCCGCTCGGGGTGCGGCCAGTCCGGGTCCTTCTGGAGGGCGCTGTGGAGCCGGTCGTTGAAGGTCCAGCCGAGCCGGACCCGGTACCAGGCCTGGTAGATCGGCATCTCCTTGAGCAGGAACCGGAGGGGCTCTGGCACCTCCCGCCGGAACTGCTCGAACGGGGCGGCCCAGTGATTCGAGCGCTGGAAGATCGTGAGCGAGGCGACGTCGTGCTGGATCTCGGGGGCGGTCTGCATGCAGCTGGCGCCGTTGCCGATGATCGCCACCCGCT
>JAHELU010000208.1 GCA_024644005.1 Acidimicrobiales bacterium
CCGCCAGCAGCTCCAGCTGTTCGAGAACCTGACGGTGCCCGAAGGCCCCGGCGGGCGCGGCGTCTTCGCCGAGGCGACCGCCGACGTTGGGCTCGACACAGCGGGCCGGCACCTGGCCCGGGGTCTGGCCGCAGCCGACTACGACAACGACGGCGACCTCGACCTCGCCGTCGGCACGATCGGTGGCGATCTGGCGCTGCTGCGCAACACCGGCGCCGGCGGGCACTGGCTGGTCGTGGCGCCGGCACCTGCGACCCCGGGAACCATCGTCACCGTCACCGGGTCCGACCGCAACGCGCAGGAGCGGGAGTTGCTGGCAGGCAGCAGCTACCTGTCGTCAGAGGACCCGCGGGCCCACTTCGGGCTCGGGGAGAGCGACGCAGCCGTGACCGTCCGGGTGACGTGGCCCGACGGCACCGTGGTCGAGCGCACCGACGTCGGTCCCGACGAGATCGTTTCGGTGCGGCGGGACTGAGCGGCGGGATTGAGCGGCGGGACTGAGCGGCGGGACTGAAAGGGTCGGGAGACCGGCCGATCAGCCCCCCGCCGCGACGACGATCCGCTCGACGACCTCCGGACTGCCCGCGGTCTCGCCTAGCCCTAGTAGGGTTGCCCAGGGCGGCCCGAGCCGGAGGTGATGATGGCATGACCAACGAGACGCTGATACAGCAACCGCAACCGAACGACATCGTGGGGGAGCGGATCTTCGTCGGTGGCCTGGCGACCGGCTTCGAGGCCACGATCCGGGCCCGGGTCCGCGACGGGAACGGTGCAGAGCTCGCCTCCACGTTCTGCATGTGCGGTGGTGGCATGGGTGAGGTCGGCCAGTTCCAGGTCGAGCTCCAGCTCGCCGACCGGCCGGCCACGCCGAACGGGTTCGTCGAGGTGTTCGAGGACAACGTCGGCTACCCCGACGAGGGCCCTCATGGTGGTGGGGCCTCCGAGATCCACAAGGACGTGGTCCCGGTGGTCTTCGGATCCCATCTGGTGGACAGCTACGTCGGCTACACCCATCACGTGGTCGTCGAGGGCGACACGCTGTCCGGCATCGCCGCCGCCGAGTACGGCGACGGTGCTCGCTGGCCGGCGATCTACGAGGCCAACCGGGATCAGATCGGTGACCCCGACCTGATCTTCCACGGTCAACGACTGCGCATCCCCCACTACGTCGACACGGCGACCACCACCGTCGACGTCTATTTCGTCGACACCGAGAACTTCGCGACGGGAACCGAGCCATACGTGCGGCCGGTGCCTCGACAGGTCTCCGCCGAGACCCCGGCCACCGGCGCCCTCCAGGCCCTGTTCGCCGGCCCGTCGGCCAGTGAGCGGGCGACGAACCTGGCGGTCGAGAGGTCCGAGACCACCGGGTTCACCAACCTGTCCATCGACGGCGGGATCGCCCGGGTTCACCTCGTCGGCGGCTGCAACAGCCGCGGATCGACCATGACGATCGCCAACCTGATCGTCCCGACCCTCAAGCAGTTCTCCACCGTCGACCACGTGAAGATCTACGACCCGGATGGCGACACCGGCACCCCGGATGGGCCGACGGACTCGATCCCCGCCTGCCTCAACCCCTAGCGCCGAACCCGCCCCTCGTGTACCAGGTCAGGGAGCTGGTCGATGCGAGGTGCGTACCGTCGGTCCGCTCGACTCCCTGGCGATGGTGTCGGCCAGCCGCATGGCCAGGGCGGCGATCGTCAGCGTCGGGTTCACGTAGCCGCCGACCGGGAACACCGAGCTGCCGGCCACGAACAGGTTGGGGCAGGTGTGGACCCGGCAGTCGACATCGACCACGCCATCCTCGGCGGTCCGGCTCATGCGGGTGGTGCCGAGGTGGTGGGCGATGCTGGTCGGCGGGGTCAGCTCCTCGAGGTTGCCGGCCCGTGGCGTGTACGGTCCGATCGATCGGGCCTCGATCCGCTCGGCCAGCTGCCGCTGCAGGGCAAGGACCGATCGGCGGGTCTGGTCACCCAGCACCCAGGTGACGCGGGGGAGCGGGATGCCGAACCGGTCCCGCTCATCCGAGAGGGTCACCCGGCTCGCTCGCAGTGGCGCCTGCTCGCACTGGAGCACCAGCTCCAGCTCCTCGAACCCGAGCCCTCGTGGGTCCTCCGACCACCCGCCCCGCCCGAAGCCGGGCAAGAGCGACTGCTTTCGCACGAGGGAGACGTAGGCCGCGCGGGGCAGGTGGCGCAGACCGGGCAGGAGCTGGGGAACGGCGCTCACCAGCTGTCGGGGATCGGTCCGGAGCTGGGCTCGCTGGTGGGCCAGGAGTCGAGCGGTCTCGATCGCCCCGACGATCGGTCGGGCCGGACGGGGGAAGAACGCGAACCCGATCTCCACGGCCCGGTTCGCCTCGCACCACGAGCGGCTGGTCACGAGGTGGTCGTGTCTGGCACCGTCCTCGTCGGTGCGGAGATCGAAGAAGGCGAACTCGGACAGTGCGTCGACGTCGTCCAGGCGGATGTCGCCTATGGCCCAGAGCGGGTGGTCCATGAAGTAGCGGCCGACGTTGTCCGTCTCGTTGCCGATGCCGCCCCGCTCGTGCTCGGCGTGGAGGAGCAACCGGGCGTTCTCGACACCGCCACCGGCCAGCACCACCGTTCGAGCCGCCACGTGATGGCTCGCTCCGGTGCTGTCGGCGTAGGTGACCCGGTCGACCGGACCGCCCGCCGACGGCTGCCGGAGGTCGGTGGCGGTTGCGTCCTGGCGGACGTCGACGTTGGGTCGGTCGGCCAGGCGGGAGCGGAGGTCGGTCAGCACCCGGTCTCGGGGCCCGAACCGGAAGCTCCGCCGCTCGAAGTCCTCGCGGGGCAGCCAGTCGATGGAGGCTGTTCCCGGATGGCCGTCGCCGTCGCCGTCGACGTCGTAGGCGAAGTCGGCCTGGGCGAGGAGATCGTGGGCTCGCCGATACCAGGGGTCGAGCTGCTCGCCGGTCAGCGGCCAGCCGGAGTCGTCGATCCAGGGCCGGCGGTCGAGGGCCAGATCGGTGAGCGTGCCGTAGCGGACCCCGTAGACCCAGCCCTGGGCGTCCCGACCGATCTTGACCGACCAGAGGTTGGCGTTGCCGCCGAGCTGTCGATGGCGGGTCTCGGTGAGGTCCAGGGCGTAGATCGGGTCGCCGTCGACCTGCCCTCGGCTCAAGTCCCGGGCCGGGCCGTGGCTCGGTCCGCTCTCCAGCACGACCACGCCGAGGTCCCGGGCGGCCAGCTCGGCGGCGAGCACGAGCCCGGCCGGCCCGCCGCCCACAATGCAGACGTCGGACCGGGACGTCGGTTCGTTGTTCTCGGTTGGAGTCAAGGGCTGCCCGTCGCCACGATGGTGGCGTCAATGTACCGACCGGCCACCTCGCTTGGCAACAACCGACAAGCAATCCGAGGGCACCTCCGTACCGGGCGGAAGCGGCCGTTCGGCCCGCCGCTCAGAAGTCGACTGCTGCAACTGCGGTCAGCCTTCGCCGGCTGCGATTTCGGTGGCATCCCGAGCGATCCCCGGCCACCGCTGGGCGGCCTCAGCGGCCGCTTCCCTGGCCATCGCCTCACCTCGGTCCACGAGGTCGGCGCGGTCGGACGCACACAGCTCGCGAGCCCAGTCCACCTTCGTCCGGAGTGCCATCGGCTCGGCCCCCTGACCCTGGTTCCGCTCGAGCGCAACAGCGAAGTGCTCGTCGGCACGAGTCAGATCCCCGCTCACGGCGTGCGCTATGGCCAACGGCCGACGAACCGACCCGAAATAGGATGTGGCGTCGAGGACGAACTGATCCCGGAGGGGGGTGAGTTGGCGGATCAGCCACCGGGCTCGATCCGGATCCCGCAGTCGGCTCTCGGCGTCGGCCAGGACGGACAGCGTGACGAGGTGGTCGATGGTGGTGACGGTCGACCTGAGCGTAGCTGGTGACAGGTCGCGCACCATTCGCTCGGCCTCGTCCTCCTTGCCGATCTGGGCCCGAATCGCTGCGAGCGCCGCTCGGAGCACGACGAGGCCGGGCGCTGCCTTGGCCGCCAGAGCGAACGACTCCTCGAGCTTGGCCAGGGTGCCACGGTGCCAGTGGACCGGGTAGGCCAACCCGAGCTTCCAGGCGAACGCCTCGTTGGGCTTGCCGATCCGCTCGAACAGCGCTGCGAACTCCTCGGACAGGGCTTCACCCCGGTCGATGTCTCCGTTGGCGGTGGCCAGGGTCGACTCCCACAACCGGCAGTAGCCGGTCGTCTCCAGAGATTGCAGCTCGGCCTCCAGCGACTGCATCGCTTGCAGATGACGTACCGCAGCGTCGTGATCACCGGCTTCGAGCGCGGTGGGGAAGCCGAAGCTGTTCATGGCGAACCGCCAGCGCTTCTCGCCCTCCAGATCACCGAGTAGCTCGTCGAGCTCGCGGATCACCTCGCGCCGCACGTCGAGCTCGCTGGGATTCCAATGGGTTGCGAACTTGGCCAGGAGCACCCGGACCAGGGTGCGCCGATCGCCGTCGGCTCTGGCGATGGAAACCGCCTCCTCGGTCAGCTTGGCCGCCTTGGAGTGATCCTCCCAGGTGTACTCGGCCCCGAGCTGGCCGAGGAGTCTGGCCTTGGTCAAGCGGTCGGCCTCGTCGTTCCGGTCGAGCGCAGAGCGCAGGATCCGGATTCGGTCTTCGTCCATGGCCCCGGACACGGCGAAGACGCCACGACCACCGGCCAGGGCGGCCTTGATGAGCAGATCGTCGAACCCGTCGGCGAACGCGGCTTGGGCTGCGGCCTGCAGCGTCCTGGCTGCGCCCCTCGAGCCGGCTCGTTTCTGGGCCACCCCGTAGGCCAGCTCGAGGTTCACCCGCTCGTACGGTTCGAGGATCGGGAGACCGCGGCCGGCGTCAGCGGCCCGCCTGGCCTGTTCCAGCAGCGCCATCGCCTTCGCCCCGCTCATGTCACGGGCCGCTTCCTGGGCCAGCTCGACCGCTTGCCTTCTCGACTCGGCGAACCCGGCTGCCACCAGGTGATGAACGAGCCTGCTCGGATCGGTTCGCCAGTCGGGGCCTTGGTGGATCACTTCGGCGATGGCCCGGTGCACGGCATTGACCCGAGCGCCGACGCTCTCGAGCAAGGCCTCCCGGAACAGGTCGTGGACGAATGCATAGCGTCCCGGTCGACGCTGCCGGTCGCGTTCGATGAGCCCGACTGCCAAGCCGTCGTCGAGGGCCTGCGACACCTCCCACGGACCGAGGTCTGCCACGCGATCGACCAGGTCAACGGCGAACTCCCGGCCTGCGACGGCTGCGATCTGCAGAACTCGGCGAGTGCTCTGCCCGACTCTGGCCAGCCGCTCGTCGACGATCTCGGTGACCGCCGGCGCAAGTGGGGTCGTTCCGAAGTCGCCGCCATCGACGCCGGCCCCACGAGCTGCGCTGAGCGTCTCGGCCACAAGGAGGGCGTTGCCGCCGGTCTTCTGGTAGAGGAAGTCGGCCATCGCATCCACGTCCGTGCCGGCCGTCGGGTCGGACTCGGCCACGTACTCGGCGATCTCGTCCTTGGTCAATCCACCGAGGTCGATCGTCCGGTGACCGCTCTTGAGGTCGGGTCCCAGCTGGATGAACCCTTCGCTCTTGTCGATACCGGCGCTTCGGCAGGTGCCGAGGACGAGACAGCTCAGTCCCCGTCCGTGCCGGATGAGGTGGCGGAGCAGGAGGAGCGACGATCGGTCGGCCCACGAGAGATCGTCGAGCACGATCATGCCGGGTTGCCTCGACGTCTTCTCGCGCAGCGCCTGCTCGACGTTGACGTAGATCCGGTAGCGCTCGCCGCTGTCCGAGTCGTCGTCGCGCTCCTCGAACAGGTGGACCCGGTCGTGGTCGCCGAAGACCTCCTCCCACACCTGATACGGCGGCGGGTCCTCGCGATCACACCGGCCGAACCAGACCTGGACGCCACGGGCCTTGGCGATCGCCGCCGCCTCGGCCGCCAGGCTGGTCTTGCCCACTCCGGCCTCGCCCTGGATCAGCACCAGATTGAGCTGCCGGGCTTCCGCCGACTTCAGCTCGGCCACGATGGTGTCGAGTTGGGACGCTCGCCCGACGAACGTGGCCGCCCGGACGGCGTCGATGGAGGGAGATACCGGCATCTTCACTCGGGCGACATCCGACCATTCGATGCGGCACACCATCGTGTCGGGGAAGTCGGCTGCGAGGTCCTTGCCGAGCTGGACCACGGTCAGCTCGGCCGGCGCACCGAGGGCTGCCATCGTGGCCGTGCAGTGGATCTGGCCCTCGTCTGCGGTGGCGGTGACCCGGCTTGCCTCGTAGTTCACTAGCCCGTCGTACTTGCCGTCCAGGAACACGACCTCGCCGACGGCGGCCCCGATCCGAACCCCCAGCGCCGGTGCCGAGCCTCGGCCCCGGTTGTATCCATCGAACAGTTGCTGCAGGTACACCGCCGCCCGCATGGCGTCGGCGACGCTGTCGAACATGACGAGCGCTCCATCGCCGGTGCTGTTCACCCAACGGCCACCGTGGAGATCGAGGGCCTCGCGAACGAGTCGATCGTGGGTCTGCATGAGCTGCCTGGCCCGCTCGTCCCCCACCGCTCGTCGCTGGCGGGTCGATCCGACGAGGTCGGTGTACATCGACACCACCAGCGATCGTGGCGGCTGGCT
>JAHELU010000044.1:0-12190 GCA_024644005.1 Acidimicrobiales bacterium
ACATCGACCCGCACTACGGACGAAACCCCGCTGTTGGAGCGGGGTTTTCGGGAGTGGAGCTAAGGAGAATTGAACTCCTGACCTCTTCCATGCCATGGAAGCGCTCTACCAACTGAGCTATAGCCCCGGGGGAAGTCCGATCCTACCAAGACCTCCGCTGGGGCCACACGCGTTTCACCGAGGGATTGGGGTGGTGGGCTGGCTCAGGGCCATCCGGCGCCGTTGGCCCGGCGCCGGATGGTGACGGCCACCTCGGGACCGACGAGGGCCCGTAGCTCCTCGAACAGGATGTCGGCCACCGGCTCGGTTCCGCTGTAGGCCGACGGTAGGCCATCGGGGTGATCCGCCTGCGCCTCCGTGCAACACCAGGCCATGGCGGCGCCGTCGGGGCCCCAGTCGTCGCGGCGCCAGCGCCGGAGCACCTTCGTGCCGTCGGCGAGCGGTTCGACCTTCAGCGGCAGCTGCCAGCAGACCGAGGGCTTCCAGTCGATGGGCGAGTCTCCCTCGTCGATGGCGGCGAGGTGGAGGGCGCAGCCGGCACCGCCGTCGAAGCCGGGTCGGTTGAGAAAGATGCAGGCACCGTCGACCACGCTCGTCGAGCGGCGGTCGGGGCCGAGCACGCCACGGACCGCCGCCTCGGCGTGGTACTGGAATCGGGCGGGATCGAGGGTCAGACCGAGGGCGCCGATCGTCCTCGCCTCGGCCTCGTCGAGCAGCTCGGCCCCCACGGAGCAGCAACCGTGACCCAGCTCGGCCGCCGGTCGGTCCAGGATGCCCTCGCACCCGTCGCCCCAGATGCAGCGCCAGTTGGAGCCCAGGAAGCCGAGGTCGACCAGCCACCGGCTCCGGTCGACCGGGTCGACGAGCTCGACGAGCTCGACGAGCTCGATTCCGTCGCCGCCTGGTAGAGCCCGCACGGTGGCCGACCTCCGCACCTAGGCGATGATGTTCACGAGCCGACCGGGGACGACGATCACCTTGCGGACTTCGAGTCCGTCCAGCAGCTCCTGGATCCGCTCGTCGGCCAGCGCGGCCATCTCGAGCGCCGCCTCGTCGGAGGAGGCCGGCACCTGGATGCGGGACCGGAGCTTGCCCTTGATCTGGACCGCGATCTCGATCTCGTCGTCGACGAGCAGGCTCGCATCCGCCTCGGGGAACTCGGCGTAGACGACCGACCCCTCCTCGCCCATCCGGCGCCAGAGCTCCTCGGCCAGATGCGGCACCAGCGGTGAGAGCATGCGGACCAGGGGGTCGGCGATCTCTCTCGGTGTCGGGCCGTCGAGCTTGGTCAGCTCGTTGTTCAGCTCGGTGACCCTGGCGATCGCCGTGTTGAAGCTGAGCTGCTCCATGTCGGTGCGGACGGCGTCGATCGTCCTGTGGAGGAAGCGGCGCAACTCCTCGGATGCCGGCTCCTCGCCGATCGTCAGCTCGCCGGTGTGCTCGTCGACGAGGTTGCGCCACACCCGTTGCAGCAGCCGCTGGGAACCGACGACCGACTTCGTCTCCCAGGGCCGGTCCTGATCGATCGGGCCCATGAACATCTCGTAGAGCCGGAGCGTGTCGGCGCCATAGGTCTCGTACATGTCGTCCGGGGTCACCGCGTTCTTCAGCGACTTCCCCATCTTGCCGGATTGCCGCTGAACGGGATTGCCGCCGTGGGTGTACCGGCCATCGGTCTCGGTGACCTCGGACGCCTCCACGTACATCCCCCGCTCGTCGACGTAGGCGTAGGCCTGGATGTAGCCCTGGTTGATGAGTCGCTTGAACGGTTCCGGGGTGCTGACGTGGCCGAGGTCATAGAGGACCTTGTGCCAGAACCGGCTGTAGAGCAGGTGCAGGACGGCGTGCTCGACCCCGCCGACGTAGAGGTCGACGCCGCCCTCTGCCGGGGTCCCCTCGCCCTGCATCCAGTACCGCTCGGCAACGGGGTTGGCGATGACGTCGTCGCTGAGCGGATCGATGTAGCGCAGGTAGTACCAGCACGAGCCGGCCCACTGGGGCATGGTGTTGAGGTCTCGACGGTAGGTGCGCGGACCGTCACCGAGATCGAGCTCGACCGTGGCCCACTCGGTGGCCCGCCCGAGCGGCGGCTCCGGCTCGGAGTCCTCGTCGAGCTCGCGTGGCGCCCAGTCGATGAGCTCGGGCAGCGCCACCGGGAGGTGGTCCTCGGGGACGGCCCTGGCGTGCCCGGTCTCGTCGAACACGATCGGGATCGGCTCGCCCCAGTACCGTTGCCTGGCGAAGAGCCAGTCCCGCAACTTGGTGGTGACCGTCCCCTGGCCGGTCCCGTCACGCTCCAGCGCAGCGATCATCGTGGACTTGGCCTCGTCGACACCCATCCCGTCCAGGAAGTCGGAGTTGATCGCCGGACCCTCCCCGAGATAGGCCTTGCCGGTGAAGTCGGCCGGGGGTTGCACGGTCCGGATGATCTCCAGATCGAAGGCCTCGGCGAACTCCCAGTCCCGCTCGTCCTGGCCGGGCACGGCCATGATCGCCCCGGTGCCGTAGCCCATGAGCACGTAGTCGGCGACGAAGATCGGGATCTCCTTGCTGTTGACCGGGTTGGTGGCGAACGAGCCGATGAAGACGCCGGTCTTCTCCTTGCTCTCCTGGCGGGCGAGGTCGCTCTGCTGGGCGGTCCGTCGGCGGTAGGCGGCGACGGCCTCGGTCGGGGTCGCGGCCCCGTCCGTCCAGGCCTTTGCGGTACCGGCGGGCCAGGCTGCGGTGGTCAGCTGGTCGACGAGGGGATGCTCCGGGGCCAGCACCATGTAGGTGGCGCCGAACAGCGTGTCCGGCCTGGTGGTGAACACCCGGATCGGCCCGGCCCGGCCGGGGACGGCGAAGTCGATGAACGCGCCCTCCGAGCGGCCGATCCAGTTCCGCTGCATGGTCTTGATGCTGTCGGTCCAGTCGAGCAGGTCGAGGTCGTCGAGCAGCCGGTCGGCGTACGCGGTGATGCGCATCATCCACTGCTTGAGCGGGCGGCGGAACACGGGGTGGTTGCCGCGATCGCTCAAGCCCTCGGCCGTGACCTCCTCGTTGGCCAGGACGGTGCCGAGCGCCGGGCACCAGTTGACCGGCGCTTCCGACACGTAGGCCAGCCGGTAGCCGTCGATGACGTCGAGCTGCTCGCCGGCATCGAGATCGGCCCAGGGCCGTCCGTCCGGGGTGGCTCGCTCACCGCTGGCGAACTGGGCCACCAGCTCGTCGATGGGCCGGGCCCGGCGCAGGTCCTGGTCGAACCAGCTGTTGAAGATCTGCAGGAAGATCCACTGGGTCCAGCGGTAGTAGGCCTCGTCCGTGGTGGCGATGGCCCGCCGGTCGTCGTGGCCGAGGCCGAGCCTCGCGAGCTGCCGGCTCATGTTGGCGATGTTGGCCTCGGTGTTGACCCTGGGGTGCTGACCGGTCTGGCGGGCGTGCTCCTCGGCGGGCAGCCCGAACGCGTCATAGCCCATCGTGTGCAGCACGTTGAAGCCGGTCATGCGCTTGAACCGGGCGTAGACGTCGGTGGCGATATACCCCAGGGGGTGACCGACGTGGAGCCCGGACCCCGACGGGTAGGGGAACATGTCCATGATGAACAGCTTCGGCCGCTGGGCCAGATCGGCCGGGCCGTTCGACGGCCCCTCGGTGAGCGGGCCGGCTGGGTTCGGCGTGTGGTAGGTCCCCGCCGACCTCCAGGCCGCTTGCCACCCGGTCTCGATCCGATCGGCCAGCGCCGCGT
Organism: Acidimicrobiales bacterium; assembly: GCA_024644005.1. Lineage (GTDB taxonomy): Bacteria > Actinomycetota > Acidimicrobiia > Acidimicrobiales > SZUA-35 > JAHELU01. Next base: position 3,725 of record JAHELU010000044.1, read on the forward strand.
CGTAGCGGTGCGGTGGTGTGTCTTCCTGCGCGTCGGTCACCGGTCGATTCTACGCCGCCGCCGGGGTCGGCCGGCGGAGTGCCCCGACCGGCCCGCCACGATCGCCCCGACCAGCCGACGATATTCGGCGACCGACCGACCGACGATCCGTAAGCTTCGACCATGGCACAGCGTGCGTCACCCGCCGACGGGTCCCATGGAGCGGCCCGGGAGACCGGGCGATATCGACCGGGCGAGATCGAGCCGCGGTGGCAGCAGCGCTGGCTCGACGACGGCACCTACGAGATCGAGAACGACGACCGACGCGACGCCCACTACGTCCTGTCGATGTACCCGTACCCGTCCGGTCCGGCCCACATCGGCCACGTCCGCAACTACACGTTCGGGGACCTGCTCGTCCGCTACCACACCATGCGGGGCAAGGGCGTCCTCTCCCCCATCGGGTTCGACAGCTTCGGCCTCCCGGCCGAGAACGCAGCCATCGAGAGCGGTGTCCACCCCAGGATCTTCACCGACCAGCGGATCGACGAGCTGACCGCCTCCCTACGGCGGATCGGCGCGGTCTACGACCACCGTCGGACGATCAGGAGCCACGACCCGGGCTACATCCGGTGGAACCAGTGGTTCTTCATCCGCTTCTTCGAGGCGGGCCTGGCCTACAAGGCCACTGCCCCGGTCAACTGGTGTCCCGGTTGCCGGACCGTGCTGGCCAACGAGCAGGTCGTCGACGGGCGGTGCGAGCGCTCCGATCACCTGGTCGAGCGACGGGACCTCTCCCAGTGGTTCTACAGGATCACCGACTACGCCCAGGAGCTGCTCGACGACCTGGACGACCTGGAGTGGCCGAACCGGGTCAAGCTCATGCAGCGCAACTGGATCGGCCGCTCGGAAGGCGTCGAGCTCGGTCTGCCGATCGCAGACGCGTCCGGCCGAGCCAGGACCGACGTCGAGCCCCTGTCGGTCTACACCACCCGACCCGACACGGGCTTCGGCATGACGTTCGCCGTCATGTCACCGGAGCACCCTCGGGTCGACGAGCTGACCACGGCGGATCGGCGGGCGGCGGTCACCGCGTTCCAGGCCGAGGTGGCCAACCGGTCCGAGATAGACCGGCTCAGCACCGAGGCGGCCGAGGTCGAACGCGGCGTGCTCACCGGCTCGTCCGTCGTGAACCCGTTCAACGGGAAGGCCATCCCGCTCTTCCTGGCCGACTACGTGCTGATGGCCTACGGGACCGGTGCCGTCATGGCCGTCCCGGGTCAGGACCAGCGGGACTGGGAGCTCGCCGAGGCCTTCGATCTGGACATCGTCCGCACCGTGCAACCTCCGGACGACTTCGACGGTGAGGCCTTTGCCGGGGACGGACCGATCATCAACTCCGAGTGGCTGAACGGCCTGGGTGTCAGCGAGGCCAAGGCGACGGCTACGGAGTGGCTTGAGCGCCAGGGGCTGGGCACCCGCACGGTCGTGTACCGGTTGCGTGACTGGTTGGTCGGCCGGCAACGGTTCTGGGGCTGTCCCATCCCCATGATCTACTGCGACGACTGCGGGACCGTCCCGGCACCGGAGTCGGACCTGCCGATCTTGGCCCCCGACGACGTCGAGTTCCATCCGACGGGCGAGTCACCGCTGCAGCATCACGATGGGTTCCTGAACACGATCTGCCCCGGCTGTGGCGGTCCGGCCAGGCGAGAGACGGACACCCTCGACACCTTCGTCGACTCGGCCTGGTACTTCCTGCGCTTCACCGACCCGTGGAACGAGGAACAGCCGCTGACCATGTCGGCGGTGCGGAAGTTCCTGCCGGTCGACCAGTACATCGGGGGCATCGAGCACGCCATCCTGCACCTGCTGTACGCCCGATTCTTCACGAAGGCCCTGGCCGACCTGGGCCACGCCCCGAAGGATCTGCGGGAGCCGATGAAGCGGCTGTTCACCCAGGGCATGGTGCGGATGGGCGGTTCCAAGATGAGCAAGTCGAGGGGCAACGCCGTCAGCCCCGAGGAGTCGGTCGAGGTCCACGGCGCCGATGCGCTGCGCCTCGCGATCCTCCAGGCCAAGCCGCCGGCCGATGACGTCGACTGGGAGGACTTCCAGATACAGGGGTGCGAGCGGTTCCTCAACCGGTTGTGGCGGCTGGCCGCCACCGACCCCGAGCTGATCAACGGCAGCCGCACCGGCCAGCCGACCGCGGCAGACGACGCCATCGACACCGCCTCCCACCGACTGGTCGACCGGATCACCGGCGAGTACGAGCGATGGGCCTACAACACGGCGGTGGCCGGCTTCATGGCGTTCACGAACCGCCTCTACGGCTACGTCCGCTCCGACGGCGGACCGCATCGGGAGACGCTGGCGGATGCGATCGACACGATGCTGGAGCTGCTGGCGCCCGCCGTGCCCCACATCACTGCCGAGCTCTGGGCCCTGCGCCACGACGGCGAGCACATCCACGAGCGCTCCTGGCCGGTGGCGGACCCGGACAAGCTGACGGTGGAGACCGTCACGATGGTGGTCCAGGTCAACGGCAAGGTGCGGGACCGCATCGAGGTGGCGAGCGACATCTCGGACGCCGCTGCGCGGAGCCGGGCCCTGACCTCGGAGAAGGTCGCCGCCAGGCTGGCGGGTGCCACCCCGAAGAGGGTGATCGTCCGGGCGCCGGGGCTGGTGAACGTCGTGATCTGAGGACGCCGGCGGGTGGGTGCGACCGCTGGCCTCGCCGAGGCCGGTCCGCTCAGGCGATCAGATCGAGCCGGGGCACATCCCGCCAGAGGCGCTCGAGATCGTAGTGCTCACGGGCTTCCTCGGTGAACACGTGGACCACGAAGAAGCCGTAGTCCATGAGCACCCAGCTGAAGGTGTCCCGGCCCTCGATCCTGACCGGTTTCGGCCCAGCGGTCCTCGTCAAGGCCTCTTCGATGGCGTCGACGATGGCTCTGACCTGGCGGCTGTTTCGGCCGGACGTCACGACGAACCAGTCGGTGATGCCCAGGATCTCGCCGACGTAGAAGGCGTCGGTTCGCCGGCCGAGCTTCTCGTCCGCAGCCGCACTGGCCACGCGAACCCAGGAGACCAGTTCGTCGTCTTCCACCGGGATGTGCTGGTGCGGTTCATGGGCTGACGGTGCGCTCAGGATGTGCTCCTCGTATGGCTTCTCGACGCCACCGCCCGGCGTCGTTGCCGATCGGTGTCGTTGCTCCTTCCATGAAAGTGGCTCAATGGAGATTTGCCAAGTCGAAATCGCTGCCGATGACCACTGTCACAACGAGGTCGGAGACCGTCTCGTTGTCGATCGTGACACTGGTCGTACCGAGCGACAGCGAGAGATCGCCCAGCTCGGGGGGCAGCGAGCCATCCTGCTCGACCAGTGAGACGGGGGCGATGATCGTCGTCTCGCCGTTGTCGAACTCGGCCGCATTCCCGATCTCGATGACCTCCATGCCCTGGGCCGCCACAGCGGCGGCGATGTCCTCCAGGTCGACGGTCCCGGTCCGGTCCAGGATCCGAACCTGGAGCCGGTCGCCGGGGACGGAGCCGGCGGGAAAGCCCACGACATCTCGGATCAACGATTCGACCGCAGCGCCGTCGATGATCGCCACCGGCTCGAGCTGGGTCACCGGCAGATCGATCACCTGCGACGTCGATCGATCGAGAGCCCGGAGATCGGCGCCGAGGGCTGAGGCCGTCGACGGTGGCTCGTCGATCAGGGCATTCCAGAAAAGGTGACGCCGTGGTTGGACAGAGACCGGCGCTGCGCCGGGGGCGGGGCGTCCGAGGAAGGCGGACGCATTGGCGTGCTCTACCGTCACCGCTCCGACGCCGAACAGCTCACCACCGCTGTCGTCCTGGACGGGGTCTGGACTGTCCAGTGCGTACCGGGCGTCGCCGAGCACCTCGGCCCAGCCCCGCTCGTCGAGCACCTCGGTCCTGGACAGGGACAATCGGAGGGTCTGCGACAGCACGGCCAGAGCCTGGTCCGGGGACCGGTCCCGGAGGAGCGCTCCGTCGATCTCGAGCGTCCCGGGCACGAGGATCGCCGTTCCCGCCGCATGGGTCTCCGCGTTGTGGACCAGGAGCGTGAGGCCGGTGACGACGCCCCGATCGACCTCGGCGATCCCGACCACGGCAGTGGAGTCGACCAGCGCTCGCCACCCCGGCTCCGACGGCGTCGGCTCCTCGACGAAGCTACCGGCCCTCGAGTCGAGGAGCGTGTGGTAGCCCCGGATCGCAACGAACGGAATCGCCATCGCCAAGAGGAGCTCTCCAGCGACAAAGACCATGAAGAACCGACGTGGTTGCATGAGAAGGGCGGCGAACCGTCTCAACCTTGGTCACGATAGAGGTTCCACTCCCGGATGTGGTCGATCACCGCCTCCGGCGTCAGGAACCGGATCGAGTTGCCCTGCGCAACCCGCCGCCGCAGGCCGGTGCCCGAGATCGACACCGACGGGATCTCCACCAGCTCCCAGCTCCAACCGGTCGGCGGCCCGAAGTCGGCGCCGGGCCGGTTGACGACCACCACGGTGGCCTGCTCCCTGAGGCGCTCGGGCCGGTACCAGGCGTCGAGGCCGGCTGCGGCGTCGGCCCCCACGATCACGTGCCACTCGGCGTCGGCGTACCGCTCGGAGAGGGCATCGAGCGTGACCGACGTGTAGCTGGGACCGCCGATTTCGAGCTCGATGCCGGAGACCGCCAGACCGGCCGCCCGGCCGACGGCCGCCTTGGTCATGGTCAACCGCTGCTCGGCTGGGGTGATCTTCCTACGGTGTGTTTTCTGGTACGGTTCGTTGGCCGGGACGAGGATGACCTCGTCGAGGGAGAGCGCGTGAAACACCTGGTCAGCTGCAATGAGGTGACCGAGATGGGGGGGATCGAACGTGCCGCCGAGGACGCCGATGCGGAGACCGTTGTTACCCATGGGTGGGTTCCGTGTATCGGGCATGGAAGGAAATCGCACCTGATGTGACCGAAGTCACTTCCCAAGGAGGAAGCTTCGTACTAAAACAGGTGTTTGGGCATATAGCGCTCGTAAACGAGGCCGGACGCAGTCAAGATCGGATCCTTCCAAACCGAATAGTCGCCCCGGACGCACGAGCCTAGCAACTCCCACCGACAGGCACCCGCCCTGTCACACCCCCCACACATCAACTGATAAAGAAGCACGCGCCATGAGTGATTCAGTAGGACAGTACCTCAACGAGATCGGCCTGGTCCCCCTCCTAACGGCAGACGAGGAACGGCAGTTGAGCCAAACAATCGAAAAGGGCCGCGAGGCCCAGGAGCTGATCGACGCCGGCGACCGTTCGATCGCCAATCGTCGCGCCGTCCGAGCCGCAGCCCAGGCCAAGGACCGCTTCATTCGGGCCAACCTCCGCCTCGTGGTGAGCGTCGCCCGCCGCTACCCCCTGCCTCCGTCGATGGAGCTGCTCGACCTGATCCAGGAAGGCAATCTCGGCCTGGAGCACGCCGTCGACAAGTTCGACTGGCGCAAGGGATTCAAGTTCTCCACCTACGCCACGTTCTGGATCCGTCAGGCCATCGGTCGGGCGCTCGATCAGAAGGCCAGCCTGGTCCGCCTCCCCGGCGACCGATCGGCCAGCCTGCGGGCCGCCCTGCGGCAGGTATCGGGCGACGGTGACGAGCTCGACGACGAGCACGCACGGCTGCACCGCCTCACCACCCCGACGTCGCTCGATCGCACCATCGGTGACGATGACTCCAATGAGCTGGTCGACCTCCTCCCGGACGCCACCCCCGGCCCCGAGTTCGAGGTGATGGCCAAGGCCGAGGAGACCATGGTCACCGGCCTGCTCGAGGTCCTCGACCCCCGGGCCAAGTATGCGGTCGAGCAGCGGTTCGGCCTGAACGACGGTCGCAAGCGCAGCTACCGCGAGGTCGGCGAAGAGCTCGGCGTCACGGCCGAAGCGGCTCGCCGCCTCGTCAAGCGGGCCGTCAGCGCCGTCCGCGACCAGGCCGGCGACGTCATGAGCGACTTCGACGCAGCCTGATAGATCAGCAAGAGCACGGTAGACACCGAGCTGGAGCCGTCGTGATGGCGGCTCCAGCTCTTTTTTTGCGTACAGTTCCGTAGAGGCCGAATGACGTGATCGAGGCCCGAATTCGATTGCGGCCGTCGGTGAGAAGAGGTGAACTACTCCTGTGATGTGGAACCCGGGGACATGGCGCTCGAAGCCTGCTGCCCAGCAACCGACATGGCCGGACAAGGCCAACCTCGAACGGGTGGAGAAGGAGCTCGCGTCGGTGCCGCCGCTGGTGTTCGCCGGCGAGGCCAGGGACCTCCGAGAGCGGCTGGCCGCGGTCGCACGGGGCGATGCGTTCCTGCTCCAGGCCGGCGACTGTGCCGAGTCGTTCGACGGCTTCAACGCCGACGCCATCCGGGAGAAGCTTCGGGTCATCCTCCAGATGGCGGTCATCCTGACCTACTCGTCCGGTGTGCCGGCCATCAAGGTCGGGCGAATCGCCGGCCAGTTCGCCAAGCCTCGGTCGAAGCCGACGGAGACGGTCGACGGGACCGAGCTGCCATCGTTCCTCGGCCACATGGTCAACGACATGCCGTTCTCGAAGGGCGACCGCACGCCGGCTCCCGAGCGACTGCTCCAGGCCTACAACCAGTCGGCGTCCACCCTGAACCTGCTGCGAGCCTTCACGAAGGGCGGCTTCGCCGACCTCCACCGTGTCCAGGCGTGGAACCAGGAGTTCGTGGCCAGCTCGAACGAGGGTCAGCGGTATGCTTCGCTCGCGTCTGAGATCGATCGGGCCCTACGGTTCATGGAGGCCACCGGCGTGTCCTCCCTGCAGACCGAGATCCACGAGGCCGAGTTCTTCACCAGCCACGAGGCACTGATCCTCCAGTACGAGGAGGCCCTCACCCGGGAGGACAGCCTCACGGGTCAGTGGTACGACTGCTCGGCTCACATGCTGTGGATCGGCGAGCGAACCCGCCAGCTCGACGGCGCCCACGTCGAGTTCCTCAGGGGCGTGAAGAACCCGATCGGCTGCAAGGTCGGCCCGTCCACCACACCGGCCGACATCGTCGGGCTGTGCGAGGTGCTCGATCCCGACCGCGAGCCCGGTCGGCTCACCCTCATCTCCAGGATGGGGGCCGACAAGGTGGCCGACACCCTCCCACCGCTCTTGGAGGCGGTGAAGGAAGCGGAGTATCCGGTGGTCTGGGCCTGCGACCCGATGCACGGCAACACGTTCACCTCGGGCAGCGGCCACAAGACCCGACACTTCGACGACGTGCTCGCCGAGGTCAGCGCCTTCTTCGCTGCCCACCGCGGGGCCGGCACCTGGCCGGGAGGCATCCACGTCGAGCTGACGGGCGAGGACGTGACCGAGTGTCTCGGTGGGGCCGAGGAGGTCCAGACCGAGGACCTGGCCAAGCGCTACGAGACCATGTGTGATCCCCGCCTCAACGCCCGCCAGGCCCTCGACCTGGCATTCCGGGTGGCCGAGCTCGTCATCCCGAACCGCTGACGACCGGGGCGGCGGTGACCGGCCCCGTCAGGCTTCCTCGAGGCCGCCTCTGAGCACGCTGTCGCCGCTGTGGTCCGGGTTGCCGTCGTCCGGCTCGATCGACACGTCCACGACGCTGAACTCCGTGATGTCGAGATCGGCCGGAACGACGTATGAGCCGTCGGGCCCGACCCGACCGAGCGAGCGCAGGTCGACCAGTTCCTCGCCCTCGAGGTCGAGCAGCCAGACCTCGTAGAACGCCCCCTCGGGAGCGTCCAGCCCTTCGAGGTCAAGCGTCAAGGTCCTGCCGTCGAGCTCGGCTCGACCACCGCCCTGGAAGCCCGAGAGGGCCAGCAGCTCGGCTCGTCGTGCGGGGCCGTCGTCGCCGAGAGCCAAGGCAAGCGGAATCGCCACCAGCGCAATGGCTGCGGCAACGGCGGTGAGCACGGCGAAGCGCCTGCCCCGTGACCGGTGGGCGTCGAGCGAGCGGACGTTGTCGACCCGGTCCTGGACCTGGTCCTCGGGCGATTCTATGGCCGGCCCCTCGGGCGTCACCGCAACAGGCCGGACGTCCCCACCGAGCTGGCCGGCGATGGCATTCCAGACATCGTCACTCGGGCGCTCGGTCGGCGCCTCGAGCGGGCCCGACCGGAGGATGGCCATCACGTCACCGAATTCCGGTTCGAGATCAGAGAAGTCAGGCGTCGACACGGCTGCCTCGCAATTCACGTTGGAGGGCCTCCAGGCCCCGTCTCATGTGACTCTTCACCGTGCCGAGCGGCAGGTCGAGCTTCTCGGCGATCTCGGGATGGCTGAGCTCTTCGAAGAAGCCGAGCTCCACGACCTGTCGTCTGACCGCTGGCAGCGCCTGCAGGGCGCCGGCCAACACCATCCGGTCGACCACCTGGTCGACGATCGGCTCGACCGGCGAGAGATCCTCCACCTCGGCCGTTGGTGAGGAAGGTCGACGGCCGGCGGCCCGCAGAT
>JAHELU010000044.1:12200-25617 GCA_024644005.1 Acidimicrobiales bacterium
TGCCCTTCGACGGGTCGAAGCGGTCGCGTCCCCGCCACGCGGCGAGAAAGACCTGCTGGACCAGGTCCTCCGCCTCGGCGCCCACCAGCTTCCGGCTGATGCCGAGAACGAGCGACCCGTACTCGTCGAACATGTCTCGCAGGACCGTTTCGTCCCCCACCACGAGACGATCTTCGAGGGTCGCGAGCACATCCTGAGGATAACCGGATCGTGGTTCCAACATCGAGGCCCCGCCGGACAATCGGAAATCCAGGCGGCCCGGTCGGGCACCGTCGGGGAGACACCGTCCGACCCCGTGATCGACACCGTCCGCCAGGACCGCCCTGCGGGCGAGGGTCACGGGCCGATCCAGAACGGCGATGGCAGATGCGCTCACAACCATTCCTTCGCTGAGAACGGCCGACAGGATGCAGGAAGTTACGTCTCACGAAACAAAGAGAATCGAGGACGACGTCGGTCTGGCACCAGCCCTCAGACGAGGTTGTCGACGAAACCCTCTAGCTGGCGGAGATTGCGGACCTCGAACAGCCCATCGCAGTAGGCCCCGTACTCGCCGACGATCGAATCGCCGGTGTTCCAGTAGGCCTTCGGTTCCGGATTCAGCCAGAACAGCTTCCTGGCCCGATGCTGGATCTCCTTGGCGATCCAGGCCTGGGAGGCGTGGTAGTTGTTGCGAGCATCACCCAGGATCATCACCGTGGTCTTCGGCCCGACTTCCTTCCCGTAGGTCTCCCAGAAGACCTCGAGGGCGTGGCCGTAGTCGGAGTGACCGTCCACCCAGACCACGTCGGCCTCGGTGTTCACCCGGTGGATCGCCTCGGTGATGTCGTCGACCCCCTCGAAGAACGAGGTCACCTCGTCGAGCCCGTCGATGAACACGAACGACCGGACTCGGCTGAACTGGCTCGAGATGGCATAGACGAGGTGGAGCGTGAACCGGGCGAAGGCAGCGACCGAGCCGGAGATGTCGGCCACGACGAAGATCTCGGGCTTGGCCGGCTTCGGGTGGCGGAACTTCGGTTCCGCCGGCACCCCGCCGTAGCTCAGCGAGTGCCGGACCGTGTTGCGGAAGTCGAGGGGTCCTTTTCGCTTGTGCCGCCGCTTGCGGGCCAGCCGCACCGCCAGCTTCCTGGTCAGCGGGTAGATGGCCCGGCGGAGCATGGCCATCTCCTCCCGACTGGCGTGCATGAAATCGACGTCTTCCGGCAGCGGCTTGCGGAGCGTCTTGGCCATCGCCTCCGCTCCCCTGTCGGCCACCAGTCGACGGCGGATCTCGGCCTCGATCTCCTTGCGGAGCTTCTCGATCCTGGCCTCGTACTCGTCTCTTTCGAGTCGCTCCTCGAACGGTGTCATCCCGTCGTCGTCGTTGTCCCTGGCCTGCTCCATCAGTCGTTCGAGCACGCCGTCGAGATCGAGGTTGCGCAGGGTCCGATACAGGTAGTAGGTCCCACCCACCGGGCGACCGGGCTCCATGCCGGCGAACCGCTTCACCGCCTGGCGGGCGATGGCCCGCATCAGAGCGTCGTCGCCTCGCAGGAGGGCCTGGTAGAGCAGCTCGGCCAGCTCCTCGGGTGACAGGCCGTCGCCGCCGCCCTGACCACCGTCGCCCGAGGCCTGCTCCGCGCCCTCCTGGTCGTCGAGGTCGACGTCGCCGAACGGGTCATCGGCGTCCGGCTCGAGCGCGTACTCCTTGCCCCGGAGCGAGAAGTAGACCTCGAACAGCGTCTCGAACGTCTTCCAGTGGGAGTCGTTCTTGACCAGCGTTGCGGCCAGGGCGTACTTGAATGCCACCCGATCCTCCAACGGGATGTGCTTCACCGCCTCGGCGGCGTCGATGTTCTCGACCAGCGACACCGGTATGCCGGCGCTGCGCAGCTCGGAGACGAACCCCTCGAGGAGGTGGAACAGCGGGTTGTCGGTTTCGGTGGCAGTCATCGTCGGCTCCGTGGTCCGTCGAGTCGGAGGTGATCGTGCCGGTCAGTTGGCGGCCGGCTGCCCGTCGAAGTGAGCGGCGGAGTTCGAGCTGAAGTCCTTGATCGCCTTCTCGATATCGGATCGGTACTTGAGGAGGATGTTGACCGTGCTCTTGGCCTCCTCCTCGTCGACCCTGTCGATGCCCAGCAGGACGAGCGTCCGTGCCCAATCGAGGGTCTCCGACACCGACGGGTGCTTCTTCAGCTCGAGCTGGCGGATCGAGCGGACGATCCTCGCCACCTGGTCGGCCAGGCTGTCGCTGACGTCGGGGACCTTGGTGAGCACGATCTCCTTCTCCCGCTCGATCGTCGGGTAGTCGAGGTGCAGGAACAGGCAGCGCCGCTTCAGCGCCTCCGACAGCTCCCTCGTGTTGTTCGAGGTCAGGAACACCAGCGGGATCTGCTTCGACTCGATCGTGCCGAGCTCGGGGATCGACACCTGATAGTCCGACAGGATCTCCAGCAGCAGTGCCTCGGTCTCCAGCTCGACCCGATCGACCTCGTCGATCAGCAGGACCACCGGGTCGTCGGCCGTGATGGCCTCGAGCAACGGTCTGGGCAACAGGAACTCGTCGGAGAAGATGTCGTCCTGGATCTCGGCCCAGGAGGTGTCCTCGTCCCCCGACTCCACCTGGATCCGCAGCAACTGCTTCTTGTAGTTCCACTCGTAGAGCGCCTTGGACTCATCCAGTCCCTCGTAGCACTGGAGGCGGATCAGCCGTGCGCCGCTCATCTCGGCCACCGACTTGGCCAACTGCGTCTTGCCGGTGCCGGCCGGCCCCTCGACCAGGACAGGCTTGCCCAGCCGGTCGGCGAGATACGTGATGCCGGCAATCGATTCGTCGGCGAGGTAGTCCACGCTGCGTAGGCCCTCTCGTACCGCATCGACGGAGTCAAAACGATGAGTCATAGCGACAACCGTACAAGACGACTTGACTGCATGGTCAAGATCGGCAGCAAGATCGCCGTGAGGCTGCCCGTCGAGATCACGGACTACGATCGAGACCGCCATGGACAGAGGACTGACCAGAGCCGTCGACCGCTTCGCGACCACGATCGGGGCGGCGCTGCAGACGGCGGCCTCCGGTACATCGGTCGAGCGATCCAAGCTCGATCGAGATGCGTTGGTCGAGGCGTTCAACCTCTGCACGGCGTTCGTCGACGTCGACGAGCGCCAGACCGATGACGAGCTGTGGGCGCTGGTGGCGGCGTTCGCCCATCATCAGCTGCTGCCCGGCATGGCGACACCGGACGCCATGCGCCGCAACGACCTCGTTCAGGGCAAGCGATCATGGCTGGCCAAGCCGTCCGATCTGTTCGAGACGCTGCGCCAGGTCGACGAGGCGAAGGGGACACGGCTGGCACGGTCCTACTACGACGAGGCCATGACCCTGGCCCACACGGTCGCCTCCCTCGACCAGTACCCCTCCGACACCGAGTTGCGGGCGATCGTCGACTTCCAGCGGCTCCTGATGGCGGCCCTGCCGAGCGGTCGCCGCCGGGAAGCGGCCGAGACCGGCGGGCCGACGCCGACGCCGACGGCCGAACCGCCGGTCGAGGTCGAGGCGGAGATCGAGCAGGAGCCGCCGGAGCCACTGGAGGACCTGCTGGCCGAGCTCGACGGCCTGATCGGGCTCGAAGCGGTGAAGGAGGAGGTACGTCTCCTGTCGGCGCTGCTCCGAGTCCAGCGACTGCGGGAGGAGCGGAGTCTCCCGGTCATCGACAGCACCATGCACCTGATCTTCAGCGGCAATCCGGGCACCGGCAAGACCACGGTCGGTCGGCTGCTCGCTCGCATCTACCGATCGCTGGGCGCCGTCGACAAGGGCCACCTGATCGAGGTCGACCGCAGCGGGCTGGTGGCCGGTTTCGTCGGGCAGACCGCCGCCAGGGTCACCGAGGTCTTCGACCGGGCCGACGGAGGCGTGCTCCTCATCGACGAGGCCTACTCGCTGACCAGGGGGGGCGAGAAGGACTTCGGCCGGGAGGCGATCGATGCCGTGGTCAAGAACGTCGAGGACCGCCGGGACTCGATGGTGGTGATCCTGGCCGGGTACCCGAAGGAGATGGCGGAGCTCGTCGCCACGAATCCCGGCTTCCAGAGCCGCTTCCCGAAGACGATCTACTTCCCGGACTACCGAGACGACGAGCTCGTGGCGATCCTCGAGCTGATCGCCGAGAACGGCACCTACCACCTGACGGCCGAAGCGAGGGCCGCGGCCTCGGCCTGGTTCGCAGCCCACGAGCGGGGCCGCGGATTCGGAAACGGCCGGCTGGCCAGGAACCTGTTCGAGGCTGCGGTGTCCCGCCACGCCAATCGGCTCGTCGACGTGGCGAACCCGAGCGACGAGCAGTTGACGACGCTCGAGGCGGTGGACATCGCTTCGGTACCGACCGAGGACGATCGCCAGGCGGCCGGGGCCGGCGGGCCCACTGCGGCCGGTGACGATCCCGGCGGGCCGAGCGACGATGGCGCCGCCGATGCCCCAGAGGGCGACAGGGCGTCGCCGGGCCCGACAGCTGGAGCATGAGCCAGACCAGAGGCTCGAACCTCGTGGCGGCCGGCATCCTGCTGTCGAGGCTGGCCGGGCTGATCCGCACCGTCGTGATCGGCGTGGTCCTGGGAGCGGCCCCATTCGTCACCGACGCCTTCAACTTCGCCATGCGGGTGCCGAACCTGCTGCAGAACCTGCTCGGTGAGGGTGCGCTGTCGGCCTCGTTCATCCCGGTCTACGCCAAGCTCGTCGAGGACGATCGGCAGGAGGAGGCCGACGACCTGGCCGGAGCGGTCGTGGCCCTGCTGGCGCTGCTCACCGCAGTCATCGTCGCTGCTGGCGTCCTGTTGGCCCGGCCACTCGTGTGGCTGTTCACCGGCTGGGAGAGCAACCCCGAGCAGTACGAGCTGGCGATCACGCTGACCCGCATCACCACCATCGGGATCGGGTTCCTCGTGATCTCGGCGTGGTGTCTCGGGATCCTCAACAGCCACCGGAGCTTCTTCCTCTCCTATGCGGCCCCCGTGATCTGGAACACGACCCAGATCGCGGTCCTGGTGGTCCTCGCCCTGCTCAGCTGGTCCGTCGACGACATCGCCGTGGCGGTGGCCTGGGCCGTGGTGGCGGGCGGGCTGTTCCAGGTCCTCGTCCAGCTCCCGCGGGTGCACCGGCTGGCCCCCACCATCCGGCTCAACGTGACGAGAACGGCGACCGTCGACGACGTCCTGCGCAGGTTCGCTCCCGCCGTCGGGGCCCGAGGCGTGGTCCAGGTCTCCAGCTACGCCGACCTGATCCTGGCGGCTCTCCTGGTCGCCGGGGCGCTGAGCTGGTACTCCTTCGCCCTGCCGCTCTACCTGCTGCCGATCTCGTTGTTCGGCTTCAGCGTGGCCGCGGCCGAGCTGGCCGAGATGTCCCGGCACTCCGACGACAGGGCCGCCGTGGCCGGTCGGCTCCCGCCGGCCCTCCAGCGTGTGCTCATACCGGCCGGCTTCATCACCGCAGCCTACGTCACCGCTGCGCCGACGTTCGTCGATGCCGTCTACGGCTGGCCGTCACGACTGTTCGACACCGGGCTCACCGACCCCGCCAAGATCACCGCGATCGCACTCGTGCTGGCTGCGTTCGCCATCGGGCTGCCGGCCACGATGACGGCCAGGGTCACCCAGAACACGCTGTACAGCCTCGGCGACGTCCGGGGGCCGGCCAAGATCGCGCTCGCTCGGCTGGCGGTCAATGTCACGGTTGGCCTCGTCCTGATCCTGCAGTTCGACTGGCTGACCTTCGAGGGCGATCGCATCACCGAGTTCGGCTCGTTCCCCCACTGGCCGCCGTGGGCCCGGGTGCCGGTCGAGCGACGGGTCAGCGACGCGGTGCCCCACCTCGGTGCGGTCGGGTTGGGCCTCGCAGCCTCCATCGCGGCCTGGGTGGAGTGGGCCGCCCTGCGCCGACTCGTCCGGCGCCGCCTCAGGACTCCGGTGCGCTCAGGGATCGCCAGACAGGTGTCCGTGGCCGCTGCGGCGGCCGGCTCCCTCATGGCCGCAGGCAACTTCCTCCCGCTCCCCGCTCCCGTCGACGCCGCCGTCGTCGGTTCCACCGGTCTCGCCACCTACGTCGCGGCGCTCTGGTTCCAGGGCATACGGCCGACGTTCGAGCGTCCGCGCCGACTAGCATCAACGGCATGATCAAGTTGATTCGACGTTGGTGGAAGTACATGGTCGCGAGGGCGTCCGGCGATTTCAACTCCCGCGCCGATCCGAAGATCCAGCTCGAGCAGGCGATCATGGAGGCCCAGGAGCAGCACCGCCAGCTCAAGGAGCAGGCCGCCAACGTCATCGCCCATCAGAAGCAGACGGAGATCAAGCTCAACCGGGTGATGGAAGACTACGAGAAGGTCAGCGCCAACGCCCGCCAGGCCGTGATGATGGCCGACGACGCCCAGAAGAAGGCCGACCAGGACAAGTTCGTCCAGTACACCCAGACGGCCGAGTCGTTCGCCAACCGCATGATCGCCCTCGAGCGGGAGATCGAGGACCTCAAGTCCCTCCACCTCCAGGCCTCGCAGGCGTCGGACAAGGCCAAGTTGGCGGTGAACCAGAACTCCGCCCTGCTCCAGAAGAAGCTGGGCGAGCAGAAGAAGCTGCTCTCGCAGCTCGACCAGGCCAAGATGCAGGAGCAGCTCAACAAGGCGACGGCATCGCTGAGCGAGCAGGTGGGCCAGGACGTGCCATCGTTCGAGGAGGTCAGGGCCAAGGTCGAGGAGCGGTACGCCAGGGCCAAGGGGGCGGCCGAGCTGGCAGAATCGTCGATGGAGGGCCGGATGCTCGAGGTCGAGCAGGCATCGCTCAACGTCGAGGCGCAGTCGAGGCTCAGCGAGATCAGGGCCCAGCTCGGTATCGAGGCCGGTCAACCCGACACGACGGAGTCGATGCTCGGGCAGGCCCAGGCTGCTCAGGTCCCGGCCGAGGGAGAAGGCACCACCGCCTGAGCGGCGTAGCGCTTCAGGGCAGCATGACGAGGTCGTCGCGATGGATGACCTCTTCGGCGAGCTCTTCGGGGAGGTCCCGGGAGTGGGAACCCGAGAACGAGTCGAGGTCGGCCCGGCACCAACGGGTCAGGCCCTTGGCGAACACGGCACCGCGCTCGTCGAGCAGCTCGACGGCGTCGTTGGCTGCGAACAGACCATCGGCGCCGGTGACGCCGGCCGGCAGCAGCGATCGCTGATCCTGCTCGAGCGCGTGCCTGGCCCCCTCGTCGACCACGATCCGGCCGGTCGGAGGCAATGCAAAGGCGATCCACAACTTCCGGGCTGGTAGTCGCTGGGCCCGGGGACGGAACACCGTGCCGACACCGGCCACCCCTTCGACCGCCTCCCGCAGCACCTTCGGCCGATCGGACTGGGCGACCGTCGTCTCGACGCCCGACCAGGCGGCGATCTTGGCCGCCGCGAGCTTCGATGCCATCCCACCCCGACCAGCGGTGGATCCGGGACCGCCGACCGCGAGCTCCAGTGCCTGGTCGATCTCGACGATCTCCTCGATCAGCGATGCGTTGGAATCACGCCGGGGGTCACCGGTGAACACGCCAGCCGTGTCGGTCAGCAGTACGAGGCAGTCCGCATCGATCAGGTGGGCGACGAGGGCGGCCAGCCGATCGTTGTCACCGAAGCGGATCTCGTCGTCGGCCACGGCGTCGTTCTCGTTGATGACCGGTACGACCCCCCGGGCCATCAACGCCTCGAGCGTGCCCCTGCTCTTCAGGTACCGGCTCCGGTGCCACAGATCGGTGGGCGCCAGCAGCACCTGCCCGGCCATCAGCCCGTTCGACGCCAGATGGCCCTTGTACGTCGCCATCAGCGCGATCTGGCCGACGGCCGATGCCGCCCGGAGGAGCCCGGCGTCCTTCGGCCGCTTGCCCGGCCCGTAACCGAGCGGACCGAGCCCCGCACTGATTGCGGCACTGGTGACGATGATGACGTGATGGCCGTCTTCTCTCAGGTCGGCGACCTCGGCGCACAGCTTGGCAACGGCCCCGTGGTCGATCTCGCCGGTCACCGTGGTGAGCGACGAGGAACCGATTTTCGCTACTACTTTCACATGTCCTCTTCGTACTCGAAGGCGAAGGCTCCGATCCGGACCTCGTCACCGTGACGAACGCCGGCCTTCCGGAGCGCTTTGTCGACCCCCAGTTTCTTCAGCCGGTGCTGGGCGTAGTCGAGTGCACCGACGTCGGTCAGATCGGACAGCGCAACCGATCGCTCGGCCTCGCGACCGATGACCCGCCACGATCCGTCGTCGTCCCTCGTGATCGCGACCCCGGTCGGCTCCGGGCGGTGGATCACGAAACCGTCCCGCTCCGGTGGAGCGTCGCGAGCGGCGGTCACCAGCGCCGCCAGGCGCCAGAGCAGATCCTGGACCCCCTCGCCGGTGACAGACGAGATGGCGAGCTCGACCGGGGCCTGATCGCCCCAGTCCTGCGGGGTCAGGACGTCGGCCTTCGAGCCGACGATCACCGACGGCCGATCGAGCAGCTCCGGGCGGTACGTCCCGAGCTCGGTCCGCAGTACCTCGAGCTGTCCGGCCGGGCTCGGTCCGTCCACGGAGGCGAGGTCGAGGAGGTACACGAGCACCCGAGCCCGCTCGATGTGGCGGAGGAACCGGTGTCCGAGACCGTGACCGTCGCTGGCTCCCTCGACGAGACCAGGCAGGTCGGCGACCACGAACTCGTTGTCCTCACCGACCCGGACGACCCCGAGGTTTGGCTCGAGCGTGGTGAACGGGTAGTCGGCGATCTTCGGCTTGGCTCGCGAGATGACCGAGATCAGGGTGCTCTTGCCGGCCGACGGGAAGCCGACGAGGGCAACATCGGCCATCAGCTTCAGTTCGAGCCGGTACCACCGATCCTCGGATGTCTCGCCCTGCTCGGCGAACGCCGGAGCTCGTCGCTTGTTCGACAGGAACCTGGCGTTGCCACGACCGCCCCGGCCACCGGGGATCGCGAGCCAGCGATCGCCATGGGTCGCCAGGTCGACCAGCACCTCCCCGCTGTCGTGGTCGTGGACGACGGTGCCCTCGGGTACCTTGACCACCAGGTCCGCACCCCGCTTGCCGTGTCGCTTCGCTCCCTTGCCGTGGGTGCCGCTCTCGGCGATCCGGTGGGGATGGTCCCGAAAGGCCAGCAACGAGGCGACGTTGCGATCCGCCTCCAACCACACGGACCCGCCGTCTCCGCCGTCGCCCCCGTCGGGCCCGCCGAGCGGGACGTGGGCCTCGCGACGGAACGAGACGCATCCCGCGCCGCCATCGCCCCCGCGAACGCAGAGGTTGCACTCGTCAACGAAATTGGACACTGCGCCCAATTCTACGGCGGTAGGACTCACGGAAACTCCGGCTTCGAGGGGGCAGCCCATCGAGCTGCCACAGATCCAGCGCGGAATTCGGAACGACCAGGTGGGTAACCTCGGCCGTCGTGTGCGCATCCCGGCGGACTTGCCGGAGTCAGGGTAGCTCAGGCGGCGCGATGTGTATAGGCGGAAAACGCTCTGTGTCGATGGAGCGAGCTGAATTGCCCACGATCGACCGGGACCGCCCTGCGGCAGGGATCAGTCCTGGAGGATGTCGACCAAGCGCCGACCGCGCCGGAAGCCGAACTTGACCCGACCCTCGGCCGTGGCGAACAGCGTGTCGTCGCCGCCCTTGCCGACGTTGCGGCCGGGATGGAAC
This sequence comes from Acidimicrobiales bacterium, assembly GCA_024644005.1. GTDB lineage: Bacteria > Actinomycetota > Acidimicrobiia > Acidimicrobiales > SZUA-35 > JAHELU01. The sequence goes on from JAHELU010000044.1 coordinate 21,888, forward strand.
TTGGTGCCCCGCTGGCGCACGATGATCGAGCCGGCGGTGAGGTGCTCACCGTCGTAGGCCTTCACCCCGAGTCGCTTGCTCTGTGAGTCTCGGCCGTTCCTGGTGGAACCGCCACCCTTGGTCTTCGACATGTCAGCCCTTTGATATTCCGGTGATCTCGATCGTGGCGTAGGTCTGGCGATGGCCGTACCGGCGACGTTGGTTGCTCTTCGACTTGTAGGTGAAGCCGTCGATCTTGCGGCCCTTGACCTCGCCGAGGATTCTGGCGGAGACCGACGCCCCGGACAGCTCGGACGGGGTTGCGAGCACCTGATCACCGTCCACGACCATGACCGGGCGCAACTCGACATCCGACCCTGTTTCGCCCAGCCGCTCGACTTCGAGCGTCTGGCCTTCCTCGACCCGGTACTGCTTGCCACCGGTGGCAACGATTGCGTACATAGCAGACTAAGGCTAGCGGCGACGAGGGCCGGTCACACTGAGGACCTCGGCGGGTGAACGGGAGTCTCGGCTCGGTACGCCTATCGGCGCACCGCCTAGTGGTCGAGGGCGTTCTCGACGATCTCGATGCCGCGGCCATCGCAGTGCGGACAGGTGACCGAGAGCGACTCCAGGAGCCCCTCCCCGATCCGTTTCCGGGTCATCTCGGCCAGACCGAGGTCGGAGATGTCGAACACCTGGGTTCGGGTCTTGTCCCGGCTGAGGGCGGCCCGGAACACGCGCATGACCTCGTCGCGGTTCTTCTTGCTCTCCATGTCGACGAAGTCGATCACGATGATGCCGCCGATGTCCCGCAGACGGAGCTGTTGGGCGATGCCTTCGGCCGCCTCGAGGTTGTTCCGGTAGACGGTGTCCTCCAGGTTCGACGATCCCACGTTCTTGCCGGTGTTGACGTCGATGACGGTCAGGGCCTCGGTCGACTCGATGATCAGCGAGCCGCCGGAGGGCAGCCAGACCTTGCGATCGAGCGCCTTGTGCAGCTGCTCGTGGACGTGGAACCGCTCGAACAGTGGGAGGTTCTCGTCGTCCTCGTCGTAGAACTCGACCCGATCGGCCAGCGCAGGCGTGATCGTCGAGACGTAGTCGGCCACCTCCTCGTAGAGCGCCCGGTCGTCGAGCACCACGCCTCGGTACTCCTTGTTGAATTCCTCCCGGATGACCCGAGTCGACATGTCCGGCTCCTGGTACAGGAGCGTCGGGGCCTTGCTGGCCTTGGCCAGCTTCTCGATCTCGGTCCACTGCTGCATGAGCCCGGCGATGTCCCGCTCGATCTCCGGTCCGGTCACGTTCTCCGCTGCAGTCCTGACGATCAGGCCGTGCCCCTTCGGCTTGGCCGTGTCGAGGATCTGCCGGAGCCGACGCCGCTCCTCATCGGGAAGCCGCTTGGATATGCCGTAGGTGTCGCTGTTGGGAACCAGCACCACGAAGCGACCGGGCAGGGAGACCTCGGTGGTCAACCGGGCGCCCTTGTGGGCGATCGGGTTCTTCGTCACCTGGCAGAGGATGGGCTGACGGGCCTTCAGCATCTGCTCGATCTTGGGCTGGACCTTGCCGCCGTCGAAGTCGTCCTTGTCGTACTGGACATCGCCCCGGTAGATCACCGCGTTCTTCGGCGTGCCGATGTCGACGAAGGCTGCCTCCATGCCGGGCAGCACGTTCTGGACCCGCCCGAGATAGATGTTGCCGTGGATCTGGAACACGTTGTCCGTCGGGCGCGACACGTAGTACTCGATCAGTGTCCGGCCCTCGAGGATGGCGATGTGGGTGGCGTCCTCGCGCTTGGAGACCACCATGAGGTAGCGACCGACCGGGCGACCCTTCCTGGAGCGGCCCCGGCGCTGTCGGAGGTTGTCCTCGTCGAGCTCGACCTCGCCCTCGGCCAGGATCTGTCCCACCGGCTGGACCTTCGGCTTGCGTCCGCTGCGACTGCGGCGACGCCCGGATCGACCGGACCCCGTGCGGTCCTGATCACCGTCTTGGTCCTGACCTCTGGCCTGGGACTGGCTCTGGCTGCGAGCCTTGGACTGATCGCCCCCACCGCCACCGGCGGGCTTCTTGCGACGACGCCGGCGACGCCGGCTGGCGCCACCGCCGCCCTCCTCTCCGGCCGCTGAGCCGGCGCCCCCGGAACGCGGCGAACGGGTGGGCTCGGGGGCCGGTCGGGAGTCGCCGATCTTGGGCTTCCGCTGCTTGGCCGTCGTCGGCGGATCGTTGACCGCGGCGGACTGCTTGCCGGCACCGCTGGCCGGCTTGCCCGACCCGGATGGGGTGCTGTCGTCTCGGTCTACCCCCGCACCCGGTGGTGCGGCATCTCTGCCCCCACCCGGTGGTGCGGCATCTCTGCCGCCACCCGGTGGTGCGGCATCTCTGCCAGCACCCGGTGGTGCGGCATCTCTGCCCCCACCCGGTGGTGCGGGGCTGTTCTTGTCGACGGGAGCTGAGCCGCTCTCTGACGCGTCGGACATCTATCTCGATCCCTTCTCATGAGGCACGCTGCAGCTCGTGCCCGGTCGACGGGTCGGGGCGGCTCACCGGTTCGCGCCGGACCCCGTCGATTGTCATCCATTGGTTGGTGCGCCGAACCCGGCCTTCGTCGAGCGACGGTATCCCCAGGACCTTCACCAGTTCGGAAGGACGGAGGGACACCGACTCGGTGGCCAGGTGAGCGCGGAGTTGGACGCCGTTGTCGGTCGGCCCCATCACATCGAGCTCGATGATCGCAGGGCGGACGTCGGTAACAGCGGTCTTGCCTTTCCGAACCCGCTCCATTGGCAGTTCGGGTGCGGCCAGTGCTTCGGCTACTGCTGCCGTCACATCGGCCACCGGTGCACCGACTACCTCGATGCACCACGTACAGCTGGTTATTGCCTGTTGCAAAGACGCCGTCCCCGGCTCGAGGACGACAACACCGACGACATCGAGGCCGTCGGGTAGCGCCGCCGTCAGTGCCTGGGGGAGGCCCTCGAGGTCCGGGAGCTCGGTGAGCTCGACGTCGAGGTATTCCGCATCCGATTCGTGGGCGACGCTGAGGGCCAGGCCGAAGCTGAGCTTCGGCCGCGGTGAGAATCCCTCGCTGTAGGCCACCGGTAGTCGGAGCTTTCGCAGGGCCCGCTCGAAGAGTCGGGCCACATCTCGGTGACTGACGAAGCGAACCTTGCCAGTCTCGGTGAATCGTATTCTGAGCTTGTACCGCAGGCGCTCGGTCATGCCGGCACCTCGTCACGGTCAGTTCTGGCGGCCGGGTCCCGCCGGGGGGCGAGGAGGGTGACCGGCACCGCTCCCCCGCTGGTGAGATCCTGGCCGGTCCCCTGGCTGCCGCCGGCAGGAGGTACCGCCGAGGCGACGACGTGCTCGATGCCGTAACCGGTGCAGGCACCGCAGTCGTAGCACGGTGTCCACCGGCAGTCCTCGAGGCCCACCTCGGCGAGGGCGTCCTGCCAGTCCTGCCAGAGGAAGTCCTTGTGCAGCCCGGCCGAGATGTGATCCCAGGCCAGGGTCTCGCCTTCCGTGCGGTGCCGGTAGACGAAATCGTCCACATCGAGGCCGGCGTCGGCCATGGCCTCGAGCCACAGGTCGAGGTCGAAGTGCTCCGACCACTCCTGGAACGTGCCACCGTCTCGCCACACCCGCTCGATGACCGGACCGATCCGCCGATCGCCACGGCTGACGAGGAAGTGTTCGTCGATGGCGACGAGTTCATGGCTGACGAAGCCGTCGATGAGGTCGCACC
>JAHELU010000045.1 GCA_024644005.1 Acidimicrobiales bacterium
CACTCGATGATCGTGTCACGTGAGCTGGGCATCCCCTGTGTCGTCGGGGTGGAGGACGCCACGATTCGGATTCCCCACGGGGCGCAACTCGACGTCGACGGCCAGGCGGGCACGGTCACCGTGCGGTGACCCCGAGACACCTCACCGTGCGGTGACCCCGAGACACCTCACCGTGCGGTGACCCCTATGAGCCGGCGAAGTGATCGCTGTCGGCCAGGACCTTCTTTGTCAGCTCGTACCCGTCGGTGATGGCGGGCCGGGCCCCGCCGAAGTCGAACATGCCGAGGCCGTCGAGCTCGTGGCGGATGTGGATGTCGCCCTCCTCGCTCTCGGTCGCTCCCCCACCGAGCGCGGTCAGCCGGTAGAGCAGCTTGACCAGGCTGGGCGTGTGCTTGCGCCGCCGGGCCCGTCGCCAGGTGGTCTGCCAGCCCCCCACGATGCCGTCCGGTGGCAGGTCGACGTTCAGCTCCTCGTTGCGCCGGCCGACGTCGGAGCTGATGATTGTGGCCCCCGGATGGAGTTGCCGGGCCCTGGTGACGGGCAGGTTGTCGACCAGGCCGCCGTCCACCAGCACGGCGTCGTCCTCGAGCAGCGGGGGGAACACGCCGGGCACCGCAACCGAGGCTCGGACCGCCCGCCAGAGGAGCCCCCGCTGGTGGAGCCGCATCGACAGGGTGGTGAGGTCGGCGGAGATGCAGGTCATCGGCCGCCACAGGTCCGCCAGATCCACCTGCATCCCGAAGCCGTCCCGGATCACGTCGGTCACCCGCCGGCCGCTGCTGAGGGCCACCATCGGGATGGTGAAGTCGACGAGGCTGCCGGCGTCGATCAGCATCGATGCGCTCCTGTCGATCGCCTGCTCCGGTGACCAGTCGAGTGCAACGCAGGCGCCGAAGACGGCCCCGGCCGACACGCCGACCACGGCGTCGATGTCGAGCCCGGCCTCGGTCAGGGCCTGATAGGTGCCGAGATGGGCCAGGCCCCTGGCGCCACCCCCGCCGAGGACGAGGACCCGCTCGCGGCGGAGCAGCCGCCTCGCCACCCGCCCGATGTCGCTGGGTGAGTCCTCCCGGACGTGGTGGTGGGTGGCCGGTCCGATGGCGTCGAGCCATCGGGCGGTCCCGGTCGGCACGTCGATCGATGACGGCTGGACGAGCAGGAGATCGTCGACCCGACCGGCCGGAATCGGGGCCACGGCGTCATCGGCCCTGGCCACCAGCAGGGTGCGATCGTAGCCGTGGGTCCGCCCGGTCAGATCGGAGGCGGTGGTGATGGCCACCACGACGTCGTTCTCGGCTTCGAGGGTCACCAGGTCGGCGCCGCCGTGAGCCCCCGGCTCGGTGTCGACGGCAACGGCCTGGCTGCCGTGATCGTCGAGCGAGGCGACGAGCCGCCCGGCCATCTCGGTGACCAGCTCCCGGTCGGCGCCGGCCACGCCGACCACGGTGGCGTGGCCGACCCAGCTCGGGCGACCGCTCAGCGTGCGCTCGAGCCGGTTCACCAACTGGGCCGTGAGGCTGCGATAGGTCTCGGGATGGGCGGCGAGAACCGTTGCGAACTCCTCGGCCCCGATGCGGACCACCCTCGACGGGCGGGCGGCGGTGATGGTGGCCGACCGCGGCTCCCCGGTGATGAGCGACATCTCACCGACGGTCTCGCCCCGACCGACGAACCCCATTTCCGAGCCGTCGACCGTTGCCACCAGGCGGCCGGCCACGACCAGGAACGCCGCGTCCCCCGGCTCGCCCTGGTTGACGAGCACATCACCGGGACCGAGCTCGATCAGCGCGGCGACGCTCGCCACCCCGTTCCTGACCTCGTCGCTCAGCGGCTCGGTCAACGGATGCGAAGCCAGCAGCTTCGCCACCTTGGCAACAGCGGCTGGCCTCTCGGTTCCTCCCATCTCGGTCCCTCCCGTTGAATCCTATGTCCCGGAGGTCGTTGCCGTCCCACGACCGGCGGCCGAGGCGGCCGGGCTCGTCACGACGCGATCGAGTCAACGCTTCCAATCGGGAAGGCGATCGCTGATGATCCCCCGGTGCTCGAGGTCGTCGAGCTCGTCCTCCCCCAGCCCGAAGACGCGGCCGAGCACCTCCCGGTTGTGCTCGCCCCGGAAGCCGACCCTGGGCACGGCCCCGACCGATGATCTGCTGAACCGCCAGGGAGACTGGGGCACGGTCACCGGATCGCCACCCGGCTTCAACGGCACGTCGACGAAGGCGCCCCGATCCTCGGCCCAGTCGCTGTCCCTGATCTCCTGGGCTGTCCTGACGTCTGCCACCAGGACGGTCGAGAGGCCGATGGCCTTCTCCAGATCGGCTGCGGACTCGAACCCGACGACCCAGTCGGCGATGAGCTGGTGCAGCTCGTCGCCGTGATCGAGTCGGGCCGCCATCGTGGCGAACCGGGGATCGTCACGGAGCTCCGGCCGATCGAGGGCCCTGACCCAGGCCCGGAACGCCCCCTCCACCATCGGGTCGGCGGTGACGGTGACCCAACGGCCGGTGGACAGCTGGTAGCACGGCGGCCAGTTGCTCCCCGATCGGAAGCCGTCGGTCACCTCGCAGTCGTCCCGGAGGTTGGTGGCGGTCATGTCGTTCGCCACCAGCGTGGACTCGGCCATGTCGACGTCGATCGCCTGACCCTCGCCCGTCCGGTCGCGATGGTGCACCGCGGCGAGAATGGCGGCCAGGGCGTGGAGCCCGCCGTAGACGTCGGCCTGGGAAACCGGGTCGTTCCGGGGCGTGGTGTCGCGCCGCTTGGCGATGTCGGCGGTCAGCCCGGTCTCGGCCTGGACCGCAGCGGCGAACGCGCCGCGATGAGCCCACACGTTGCCGTGGCCGTAGCCGCTGACCGACGCCATGATGATCCCGGGATTGACTGCGGACAGGGCTTCGTAGCTCAAGCCGAGTCGTTCCATCACGCCCGGCCGGTAGTTCTCGAGCACGATGTCCGCCCGCTCCGCCATCCGGAGGAACAGGTCCCGGCCGTCCCCGGTGCCCAGGTCGATCGAGACGCAGCGCTTGCCGACGTTGGCCTGGACGAAGTAGACGGCCATCGAGTCCTGCCGTGGCTTCGTCGCCCTCGTCAGGTCACCGTCCGGTGGTTCGACCTTGATGACGTCGGCCCCGAGATCCGACAGCAGCCGACCGGCGATCGGGCCGGCCAGGGCCCTGGTGAGGTCGAGGACCAACAGGTCGGAGAGCGGGCTGTCCATGGCGCGACGTTAGTTGCACCTCCGGCGAGAGCTCACATTCGCCGCCAGCCGAGCGCTTTGTGGGCACCGATCGATCGGTGGCATTGTTGTCCGGTGAGCGACGCCACCTCGACCGGGCTGCCGGACGGGTCGACCGAGCGCACGGCGCCGACCCGGGTCGCGCCGGCGGGGGCGTTGCGGATCCCCGACTTCCGACGCTTGTGGTCGAACAACGTCGCCTACTTCATGGCCTTCAACGCCCTGCGGTTCGTGTTCGGCTGGTTCGTCCTCGATGGTCTGAACCTCGGCGAGCGCGAGCAGGGCTACGTGGTCTTTGCGCTCGGCATCCCGGCCGTGTTCCTGGTCCTGCAGGCCGGTGCCTGGGCCGACCGGCTCGACCCCCGGAGGCTGCTGATCGGCACGCAGATGGCGTCCACCGCGGTGCTGGTGGGGTCGGCACTGCTGATAGCAAGCGGACGGGCGACCCTGACCTGGTTGCTGCTCGCGGCGGTGCTGGCCGGAGCGACCTTGTCGATGGGGCAACCCGTGAGGGCCTCGCTGGTGCCAGCCATCGTCGGCAAGCGGCACCTGTTCGGGGCGATCGCCATCAATGCCATGGCCATGACCGCGTCGATGATCCTGGGGCCGGTGCTGGCCCAGCTGGTGGGGCGGCGGTTCGGCTTCGACGGGGCGTTCTGGTTCCTGGCCATCCTGCTCGGTGGGAGCCTGGTATTCCTCCGCTCGCTGCGGGTGCCGGATCGGATCGAGCCCGTCGGACCAAGGCGGTCGGTGCTGACCGACACCAGGGAAGCGGTGGGCCACGTGGTGCGGGACCGGTCGCTGCGGATCCTGTTCCTGCTGCTGTCTGTGGCCGGGCTGACCGTCAACCCGGCGGTGATGATCACCCTCCAGGCATTCGTGAAGGAAGAGCTTGGCCGAGACTCCGGAGACGCCGCACCGCTGTTCGCACTGATGGGCGTCGGGATGGCGATCAGCTCGTTCGTGGTCATGCGTAAGGGAGACATGGCCAACAAGGGCGCCGCGTTCCAGCGGGCCATGATGGTGGGGGCGACGATGACCCTGCTGATGGGTCAGACCACCAGCTACCGGCAACTGTTCCCCCTGGTCTTCGTCATGGGGCTGGCCGGCGGCTTCTACATCAACATGAACCAGGGGCTCATCCAGGCCAACACCCCCCAGCCGCTGATGGGTCGGGTCATGGGACTGTTCACGCTCGTCCAGGTCGGATTCATGCCGATCGGCGCCCTCGTCCTGGGTTTGATCGCAAACGCGGTCGGCATCGGGGCCACCATGTCGGGGGCGGCGGCCCTGGCTCTGGCCGTGGTTCTCGTCACCTACGTGCTCGGCCGGGAGCTCCGGACCCTCGCCTAGACGCCTGGTGGCCGGGGTCCTCGTTCAGCGGTCGATCGGGAGACGAGTCAGCTCGATGCGGTCACCGCTCTGGCGCGTCAGCCACAGCTGCCCGCCGGCCACCAGCCGGGGGGTGAAGTCGCCGAACTCGTATGCGGCCAGCTCCTCGCCGGTCTCGGTGTCGAACTGCTTCCACACGTCGCCTGATTGAGGTGACGCGTCCGGCCGCTGCAGCCACTCCGAGTTGAACAGCTCCCAGCGGTAACCACCCGACTCGAACGCTCGGGTGGGGAAGTCCTCCTGCGGGACCGGATTCGAGGTCTCGCTGGTCTCCAGGTCGTACTGGTACACGTGATCGAAGTCGTCGAATGGCGCCCCCGAGACCCAGAAGCGGTCGTCGTGTCGCTTGAACCTGCCGCTCAGCAGATCCGAGCCCGCAGCGGAGTCCTCGTAGAAGTGGGTCTTGACCACCTCTGTCGTCGTGCGGTCGATCTGGAGGGCGCTGCGATCGGTGACCACCCAGAGGTCATCCGCGGTCAGCTGGGCGCTGTGGACGAATCCCCCGACGAGCGAGATCTGGCGGGCGTCGCCGGTATCGGGATCGACGACCCACGTCCCGAAGAGCCCGAGCACCCAGAGGCGGTCGTCGATCTCGACGAGCTGGTCGCCGTCCAACGGGTGCACCGGCACCTCGATCTGGGTGACGACTTCGAAGGTCGAGCCGTCGACCTCCAGAACGTACTGTCGCTCGTCGTTGTCGAACGGACCGAAGAGCTGATCGGGGACCGTCGACACGACCGGGACAGCGGGCAGCTTCCCGGATCGGCGGACGAAGAAGGTGTTGTCGATGTGGAAGACGTCGCCGGCCGGCCCGTCGGCGATCCGCTCCCTCGCCACCACGGTCCCGGTGGCGGCGTCGAGGGCGACGAGCTCGGTCCAGCCGGGATCGTCTGGCGTCCCACCGGCATCACGGTGGACCGACGCCCAGACCGTGCCGTCGACGTCGACGAGGCCAGCGACCGAGCCCCGCAGGTCGATGGGCCGCAGTTCGGGCGATTCGGGTTCGGACCCGAAGAACGAGCACGCCGTGGTTACCACGGCGAGGAGCACGACTGCGAGCAGACGGCGGAGCGGCCCTTGGCGGGCTGTTGACACAGCCTGTGGTCCCCCGCACTCCGCCAACTTCACGCGGAAAGACCATACCGGGGCTTCGACCGTCCGCCTCGGCAGCGCTCAACCGGACTCCAGCGGCACCCTGGCCAGCTCGTCGCCTCCCGTGTCATCGGCGGTCCTGGTCAACCAGAGAAACTCGTCGGCGACGAAGCGGGGTCGATAGGCACCGAACTCGTACTCTGCGATGGTCTCGTTGGTGGCCACGTCGACCCGACGCCAGACGTCTCCCGGCTCCGCCGGTTCCAGTGGCCGCCCGTACCAGTCCTCGTTGTACAGCTCCCACCGGTTGCCCGCCGATTCGAACGACGCGGTCGGCAACTCGGATCGGGCTACCGGGCTCGAGTACGCGCCGGTGGCCAGGTCGTACTCGTATGCGTTGTCGAAGTCCCCGAAATCGTTGCCGACGATCCAGTACTTCTCGTCGTGGAACTTGAACTGCCCGCTGAACGGAACATCGTCGTCGTGATGGTCGGCGTACCTGAACTGCTCGACGATGGCACCAGATCGCCGATCCATCTGGATGACCTGCTTCGGACCGACCGTCCACACGAAATCCTCGTCGTGATGGGCGGTCCTCACGGTGGAGAGGGTGGGAACGAACGAGGCTTCGCCCGTTCGGAGGTCGAGATAGCCGTTCCAGGCGGCATGTTGCCAGTACCGTCCATCGAGCACGGTCAGCGGCTCCCACCTCGTCATCAGGCCGGGCACTTCGAACTGCCGAACGATCGTGCGCGTGCTCGGATCGATCTCGAGCAGCACCTCGTAGGGGAGAATCGAGTCGAACGCGAGCTCCTCCAGCGGGACCGAGTCGATGGGTTCGCCATACCGAACGTACAGCGACCCGTCCCAGGCGGCCAGGCCCTCGTGGACGCCACCTTCGGTGAGTCTGGATCGTTCGAGAATCGCGCCGGACGATGGATCGAGGCTCAGGAGATAGCTGCCCCGATCATCGTCGGCGCTCGATCGCACCACCAGCCAGGCGGTTCCGTCGATCGGGGCGGCACCGACGAGCCTCCCGCCGAGCTCGTCGATCACGTCCGGGGTCGGCTGGGACCGTCCAGAGCAGGACGCAATGGCGAGCAGGACGAGCGCGACCAGGGCGGCGCCGCTCCGCCGGTGGGTCACCCGGGTCTCTCTCGGCCACCGTCGGCGATCGACAGCAACGTGGGTCATCCGGCGATCCAGAGGTCGGTCCACCGAGCCTCCACCGCAGGGTGGGTGATCGACTCGGTGTCGATCGAGCCGGAGGAGCGCACTGGCAGGGATGCCTGCTTGCCTGCGTGGTACGCCGTCTCGACGAAGCCCGATGCCATGACCGCGGCGCCGTACGGGGTGGCGTCCGCGCCGACGAACCGTCGATCGAAGTCGTCGGTGAGCAGGCGAGGGACCTCGTGCCAGGTACCGCCAACCCGGTCCTGCCAACTGAAGCGGAGACCACCGGGTGTCTCGTCACGTCGAATGCGTACCTGCCGGGTCGTCCCATCGGGGAAGAGCATCGGGAGGTGGGTCGCGTGCCCGGGGGGCGCGGCGCTCAATCGATCATCCAGATAGACGGTTGCGACACCGAGCTGCCATCGCTGACTGTCGCTCTCGAAGTACTGCTTGCGCCACGCCTCTCGGATCTTCACCAGCTCGCTGCCCGTCGGGTAGCCGTCGAAGAACCAGGCCCAGCCGGTGCTGGCGGCGAGCGCCGGCAGGCTGACGCCGGGGACGAGACCGAGCGCACCCAGGGCCGCGCTGGCTGCGGTGTTGGCGCTGCGGTTGTCTGCCTTCGCCCGGTCGTCGAGCTGGGAGCTGTAGGTGAACAGGGCCTCGTATGACTCGGCCTCGGTCCGACCCGCCATGTGGGCGAAGGAACGGGTCAGCTCGCTGTGGAACCGGCCGTCGGCGTCGATCGCTCCGGCGACGGCCAGGGACAGCAGGGTGTCGGCCCGTGCTGCCATGGCCTGGCCCCGTCCGAGCCGAAGGACATCGCCATGTACCGCCTTCCAGTGCTCGGCTGTCAACGGCTGACTCGTTTCCCGGTTGAGCTCGGTTCGCCCGATCCCGACCGCGTCGAGGTCGGGCTCGTCGAACATCACGGTGGCATGGTCGGCCATGATGAGATCGAGTCCGGCTGCGGTGCCCGGGTCGCGCAGCATCGGGCCGTCCTCGGCGACCGTCCGGGCCGCATATCGCAGCAACCAGCGGGACAGCTCGGCCTGCTCGGCCACCGCCCCGAGGAGGCTGGTGATCGGGTAGGGGCTGGCGAGCCGAGGATAGGCGATCGGGTCGAGCGCATCGTGGCCCGGATCGGCGACGTTGCCCAGGTCCTTCAGCCGATCGAGCCAGTGCCGCTCCGGCTGCGGACCGACCGCAGGGGCGAAGGGCACCACCGGTTTCAGCAGCGGATCGAGCGAGCCACGAGCCGGGGCACCGGGCCACCGCCGGCCCCTCGGACCGCCGAGCGACCGGATCAGCGCTCGCACTGCGGCCGGATCACCGGCGACCCGGCTCAACAGGATGTTACGGGGATCCTCGCCACCGTCGAAGCGGATCGTGACCGGCCCGGTCGGTCCGGGCAGCGTCCGCTGGCCGAGATGGGCGCTGGTGGCCGCTCGGTCGCCGTCATCGGCCCGTCGCAGGGTGGCCTCGGCGGCACCGGCCACGAATGCGGGGCGGAACCGTCCGGCCAGGAACAGCAGCGATGGGCTGTACCAGACGACGCCGCTCCGGGTCTCGGCCTTCGGCTGTCGCATCAGGTCGGCGCCAGAGAACCCGAGGCTCGGCGCTCCGGACGGGCTGGTGGCGTTCGAGGCCGCAGCCAGGCCCCGGCCGTAGTCCTCGAACGTCGCCCGCTCGAGCTCGTTGCCGGCCAGGAGCGTCGCCAGGTCGGCGGTGCCGGCCACCCCGATGCCGTCGTAGAACGCCAGCGCCGTCAGCGGCTCGGCCGCCACCCGCCGGCCGACGTGGCCGAGCTCGACCTGGAACCCGTCGGGTTCTTCGAGCGCGCCCTCACCGTGGCCGAAGATCCCTCCCGACGAGATCTTGCCCTGGCGGTACCCGTCGACCAGGAAGGCGTACCGCTCACCCTCCCACCGCGAGCCGGCCGAGGCGTCGGCCACCGCAGCGATTGCCGCCAGGAAGTCGACGGCGCCCCCGGCGCCGATGCCGTTGGCGGCTGCGAGCCGGTCTCGGCTGGCCCGCAGCGCCGCCAGCTCGCGGTCGACGGCCGCCAGCGCCCGATCGTCGGAGTCGAACCACGACCAGGAGCTGCCGTCGGCCACCTCCCGCCGCGCCTCGGCAGCGTCGATCCGGGCCGACAGGCGAAGGTGGTCACGGTAGGCGGCCGGGAAGTAGGACGGCGCCAGCCGGGCCTGCTCCGGGCCGAGCCCGGCGGTCATCGCCGCCACCACCCGCTCTCGAACGCCATCGGTTGGCGGAGCAACGTCTCCGGCCAGGATCAGGCGGTGGAGATCGGGTGCGTAGTGGTCGGTGAGGAGCGCTTCGAGGTTCTCGACATCGCCACCTGCCGGGAACCGGGTGGACACCTCCTCGAGCCGGTCGATGGATGCAGCAGCCACCGCATCGGGATGGACGCCGAGCGCCAGCAGGCGCAGCGCAGCATCGGTCGCCGACGACCGGCCGACCAGTGCCGCAACTCGCGCGCTGTCGAGACCGGCGCTGATCAGCTGCCGGGTCCGGAACCGGCGAACCAGATCGCGATCCCGCTCCAGTGTGCGGTCGACCCCAGCCACGTCGAGACCGGTCGAGACGAGCTCGGCATCGATCCGTTCCACCAGCTCCCGCCGATCGACCGATGCACCGCCGAAGGACGACAGCGTGCGCCGAATCCCGTCGACGAACGAGTTGTTGATCGAGGCCTCGGCCACCAGCTCGCGAAGCGGTCGGCTCGAGCGGTCCGCTGGGCCGGTGCCGATGCCGATCGACGACAGCACCAGCGACCGCTTGGCCCGGAGCCGGTCGAGGATCGCTTCCAGGCCGGCGACGTAGCTCCGACCCCGTTCGACGAAGTGGCCGAGATCGGCCGTGTCGGCGCTGAACTCCGTCCCGGCTGCTGCGCCCCGAGACGCGGCGGTGGACATGTCGTCACCCCGTGTTGCTGCGGCACCTGGCCGCTTCCGCTGGTTGGGCCCCGTGGACCGATGTCCGATCGTTCGCGATCGGCTCGGTCACAGACACTACCCACGACGCCGACACCCGGACAGGGGGACCGGTCCCCGCCACCGGCTCCCTCGTACGGTCGACCCTGTCGGCCTCAGCCCTCCGTGATCGACGTCGGCACCAGCGATCCCCTGGCCAGGGTGTGGCCGAACAGGTTGAACCCGTGGAACGCAGGCGAGGCGTCGTCGTCGACCCCGAGCGATTCGACGTCGAGTGCGTGCACCGTGAAAAAGTACCGATGGGCGCCGTGCCCGGCGGGAGGGGCGGCACCGATGTAGCCCCGCATCCCGGCGTCGTTCTTGAGCTGCCTGGCCCCGTCCGGGAGCTGTCCACCGTCGGCAGCGCCGGCCCCGGCCGCCAGCTCTGTGACCGATGCCGGCAGATCGGTCACGATCCAGTGCCAGAAGCCGGAGCCGGTGGGCGCGTCCGGGTCGTAGCAGGTGACGGCGTAGCCCAAGGTGGCTTCCGGCGCCCCCGACCAGGCGAGGTGGGGCGACCGATCCTCCCCGCCGGCTCCCATCACCCCGGACCGCTGGGGGGTCGGCATCGGCTCACCGTCGGCGATATCGGAGCTGGTCACGGTGAGGGCCGGGACGGGCGGGTAGGACGAGTAGGGGTCCTGGGGACCGGCGGCGCTGGCGTCGGATGGCATCGTTGTCACTCCTCGGGTTCGACTTCGGTTACCGGGTCTGCGGGCAACAACCGTAGCCGGCCCGCCCTAGCGCCGAACCCCGGGATCGTCACGCTGCACCCACCAGTGCTGCCAGCGCACGGTCGATCTCGACGTCGATGTTCAGCAGAGCGTGGCTGTAGGTCTTGCCCTGGGCGTCGATGTGGAGGCTGAGGGTGCCGCCGCCACCGAGGCACTGGTGGAGCAGGAAGTTGAGTGCCCCGATGTTGGCCACCTCGAACCGCTCCACGTCACCGAAGGCGATTCCCTCGAATGCCCGCTCGACCCGTTCTGCGGTGATGGTGTCGACCATCCACCGGTAGAGGGCCGGATGGCGGGCGATGATCCCGATGTTGCAGGTGTCGCCCTTGTCGCCCGACCGGCCGTGGGCCAGGCTCGACAGCTTGACGGTGACCGTCTCGCCGCTCAGGGCCGGCGGTTCCACCCCGTCGTCGATGGCCGCCGACCCGTTCGGGGTCACCCGACCCTCGCCGGTCGGACCGTCGAACGGGACGGTCACCTCGACCCGGTCACCGCCGCCGAAGACGATCACCTCACCCTGGCACCGCTCCCGTGGGATCAGGCACGGCCAGTAGGCGACGACGTCCTGGACCGGGGGCCGACCGCCGATGACGCCCACGCCCGGCGGGCCGGACAGCACCATCGCCGGCACCATCTTGGAGAACTCCCGGACCTTGTCCCGGTCGTGGTCCCTCACCCCGAACCGGGCCATGACCTCGGTCGACTCCCGGCTCGGTGAGAGCGGGCCCCAGGTGGCGTCGGCTCCGACGTACTCGACCAGGCGGTCCTCGTACTCGGGGAGCCGGCTCCACAGGATGTCGCCGAAGGTCTCGGCCTTGGCCCGCGCATCCGGTCCGGACACGATCACCCCACCCGATGCCTTGTAGCCGTCGCTGTAGCTCATCGAGACCTTGAGCAGCTCGGTGGGGGCCGCCCCTCTGATACCGGACACCGCGACCCGGTCCGGGCCGGCGTCCTCCAGCTCGATCGAGCCGAAGTCGACCACGACGTCCGGCGTCAGGTAGGCCGACGGGTCGCCCATCTCGTATACCAGCTGCTCCTTGACGGTCGCCGCGTTGACGAGACCGCCGGTGCCCGGGTGCTTCGTGACAACGAAGGACCCGTCATCGCTCATCTCCACGATCGGGTAGCCGACGTCGTGAAACGATGGCACATCCCGCCAGTCCGTGAAGTTGCCGCCGGTGCTCTGGGCTCCGCACTCGAGGATGTGGCCGGCGATGATCCCGGCGGCCAGGCGATCCCAGTCGTCGGTGGCCCAGCCGAAGTGGTGGATCATCGGGGCCAGGGTGATGCCGGTGTCGGTGACCCGGCCGGTCACGATGAGCTTGGCCCCCTCCTGGAGGGCCCGGACAACAGGGGCGGCACCGAAGTAGGCGTTGGCGCTCGAGACCCGCTCGATGATCTCACCGAACCGGCGGCCGTCGTCCATGTTCGACATGTCGACCCCGTCGTCGTGCCAGCGGCCGATGCGGTCCATCAGATCGTCGCCGGCCACCACCCCGATTCGTGGATCGAGGCCCCTGGCCCTTGCCCTGGCTGCGATGGCCTCGCCGCAGGCCAACGGCCGGACCCCGCCGGCGTTGGAGATGATCGTGATGTCGCGGTCGACGACCCGGTCCAGGACCTCGTCGAGCTGGTCGACGAAGTCGACCGCATAGCCGGTGTCGGGGTTTCGCTGGACCTGCTTCTGGAGGATGGACATCGTGATCTCCGCCAGGAAGTCCATCGTCACGACATCGACCGGACCGCCATCGATCTGCCGTTTCAGGGCGGACAGGTCATCCCCCCAGTAGCCGCTGGCGTTGGCGATTCGCAGTGGTTCGGGCATGGGCCGAGAGTAGTGGCTCACCTCGACCGGCAACACTTAGGAGGTGCGCCGGTAGGCGCACCGACCCGATACACAGCGTCGAAATCTCGGCTCACTGAGCCGAGATCCGAACGTGGCGAAGTGCGGACTCGCACCTAGCCGCTGGACTTCTTGGCGCCGCTGTCTACGATCCCTCCATGCGAGTCGAGACGTCCCTGCCGATCGGCGATCTGCGGGAGGTCGGCGAGGTGGCGGCGAGGCTGGAGGCTTCCGGCTACGACACGATCACCACCGAGGAGACCCGCCACGATCCGTTCCTGCCGCTGGCGGTGGCGGCGGTCGACACCACCACCGTCGGTCTGGCCACCGGCGTCGCGATCGCTTCCTCCCGCAGTCCGATGGTGGCGGCCCGCCTCGGCTGGGATCTGCAGAAGGCGTCGAACGGACGGTTCGAGCTCGGCCTCGGGACCCAGGTCGAGGGCGACGAGGGGCCGGTCGGCGCGCCGGCGCCGGCTCCCCCTCCCCGGCTCGAGGAGTACGTGTGGGCGGTCAGGGAGATATGGCAGACCTGGGCGGAAGCGCAACCGCTTGCGCTCGACGGGGAGCCCTGCCGGTTCGAGCCTATGACCCCGAGCTCGACCCCTGATCCGCTCGACGTCCCGCCGCCGCGGATCTCCATCGCAGCTGACGGCCCGGGCTCGGTGCGGGTCGCCGGCCGGGTCGCAGACGGTGTCCGGCTCCATCCGTTCTGCACCAGGGACTACGTGGAGGCATCGGTCCTGCCCCTGCTCGAAGCGGGACTGGCCGCTGCAGGGCGGGATCGATCGTCCTTCACCATCGCTGGCGGTGGATTCGTCTGTACCGGACCAGACGACGAAGCGGTGGCCGAGGCGATGGACCGGGTCCGGTACCGGATCGGCTGCTGGGGCTCGACCAGGGCCTTCTGGCCGGTGCTGGCCCAGCACGACCTCGTCGAGCTCGGCGAGCGGCTCAGCCACCTGTCGGAGAGCGGCGGCTGGGACGAGATGGCCGCCCTCATCGACGACGACACCGTCCGGCTGTTCGCCGCGGTCGGCCGTCACGACCAGATCGTCGATGCCATAGCGGAGCGCTTCGGTGGGATCAGCGACTGCGTCGGCCTCGGCTCCGGTCCCGGATCGGGCACGGCGCTCGATGTGCCCCCCGATCTGCTGAGCGATATCCGAGCCACCTGAGGCTGCGTGTCCCGTTGGTGTCGGCCCGACCGGGCTCCGGATCGCTCAGGTCACCGGCGCCATGCGCCAGCGCCTCCCGGCGATCGCCCCTCCCCCGGCCGGCCAGCTGAGGGCCACGACGACGGCCAGCAGGCACGTGCCCATCAGCAGGTCGCCCAGCAGGAACAGGGCGAGCATGATCGGCGTGTAGAAGCCGATGACGAGGTCGATCGAGAACGACTTGGTCAGGGCGAACAGCTTGTGCTCGTCGCGGGTCACCCGCTCGATCGACGGCCGGGCCAGCCACAGGCCGACCGCGACGGCGCCAGCCAGGAGCCGGACCTCCAGGATCGCAGCCGAGATGGCGAGGACGATCGCCACCAGCACCGTCGCATCGGCCAACTCGGACCGTGACAGCGACGTCCACTGGCGGATCTCACGCAGGGCGGGTTCGAGCGCCGAGCGGAACGACGAACCGAGCGGGCCGGTCCCGCCCGCGAGGAGCAGTCCGAACGCGCCGACGAAGAGACCGAGCGCCGAGAGCTTGATTCCTATCTGCACCAGCTCGAGCTGTCCCGCCATGATCAATCAATTCTAGATGATCCGACCCGGTCGAGTCCCATCGACACCGCCCGGCGAAGGCTCACGGGTGGCCAGGGCTCAGCATCGGTCCCTGTCGGGGGACCAGCAGGCCGCATGAGCCATGGCCACCGCCGCCAGCTGCGATCTCGCCCCGAGCTTGCGCAGCAGGCTGCTGACCTGGGTGCGCACGGTCTTGACCGACACGTAGTCCCGGTCGGCGAGCTCCTGGACGCGCTGGCCGGCCATGAGCCCGACCAGCACCTCCTCCTCCCGGGGCGTCAGTGCACCGAACATCGCCCGCCGCTGCCGCCGTTCCGCCGAAAGGCGGCGATACTCGTCGAGCAGCTCGAGCCGCTGGACGGTCCGGACCGACTGACCTCGGGCGATCCGATCGATCACGTCGACGATCCCATCCAGCGACTCGGACTTGTCGAGCACCACCTCGGCACCGGCCTCGGCCGACCGGGCCAGCAGCCACCGCTGCGTCTCGCCGGTCAGCACCACCACCCGAACGCCAACGGAGACGAGCGGCCCGATCAGGCTCGAGCCGCCACCCGGGATCGGTAGCCCGAGGTCGACCACGACACAGTCCGGGCCCCGGGCGGTGATCGCGGCGACCAACTCGTCGGCCGCGTCGTCGGCCGCGACCTCGGCACCCGGGATGATCAGCTCCACGAGCGACCCCGCCCGTTCCAGCTCGACCCGCAGTCCTTGAGCGAGCAACGGATGATCGTCGACGATGACGATCCGACGGGGATCGCTCACGATGCGCCGACCGGTGGCTCGGACCGCAAGGCCAGGACGAAGGTGGTGGTACCCCGGACCGATCGATCGACTTCGAGATCGGCCCCGTTCATCGCGGCCAGCATGCGGGCCCTGCTGAGGCCGAGGCCCCGGCCATCCGGGTGGGTGCTGACGCCTCGGTCGAACAGCACCTCCACATCGGTCGGGACGGGCCTCGTCTCCCGGTTCGAGACCGACAGCGTGACGGTCTCGGACCGGGCAGCGATCTCGACCGTGATCGGGGCCCCGCCGTGGCGCTCCGCGTTCGACAGCAGGTTCTCCACGATGGCCAGCACCTCCGATTCCTCGCCCCAGACACCGGCCGAGACCGGAGCCCGGAGATCCACGACCGCGCCGCCGGCCTGACGGGCGAGGATCAGGCGACGGACCCGTGAGACCAGGTCGAATGCGGCCGCCTGTCGAGCGCCCCGCACGGTGAGCCGCCGGAGCCGTGCCGCTTCCCACCGCAGGGGACCGGCCAGCTCGCCGTCGAACGATCCGATCGCCGCCTCGATGGACAGCAGCCCGCTGCGCAGGTCGTGAAGGACCTCTTCGGCCCTGGCCACCTCCTCCTCGATCCGTCGCTTCGACTCGACGAGCTCCACCAGCGACCGGTGCTCCGCCACCTCGAGATCGACGAGCAGGCCATACAGGCAGGTCATACCGGCAACGCCGGCCAGCAGAGCGGGCGTCGCTGCGTCGGTGGCGGCAATCGGATCGCTGCGGATCACCGCCGCCACCAGACCGAGCGCGAGCGCCCCGAGCCCGGTGAACACGTCGAGCCAATGGGCGAACCGGAGGCCCTCGGCGAACAGGACGACGGCGAGGCCGGCGGTGACCAGCATCACGAGCGTCGTCGCCGGCCTGGCGGTGCCCTCGGCGGCCACGAAGACGAGCCAGCACCACCCGGCTCCAGGGCCGAGCAGCACGACGGCGATCGCCCCGGTCGATCGAGATCTCGTCGCGAGCGCCCGGTAGCCGGCGAGCAGGCCGGAGATGGCGAAGACGGTCGCGGCGACGACGCCGAGCCGCGACGACAGGCCACCCGGCAGGTCGAATCGGGAGGCCGTCTCGGCGACGGCTGCCGCCATGACGGCGGCGATGGCGACCGCAAAGGCCACGAACGCACGGCCGATCGGTGGACCGCTCCGCTGGCCGAGCATCGTCCCGTGCACCGTTTCCTGTCTGGCGGCTCTCACCACCGGTGGGCTTCCATGGCAGCCGCGGACCTCCTCACCGATCCGAACATAACGAGGGGTTCGGTCGGCTCGAAAGAGGGGACCGACCCACGCTCGCTCGACCACGTGGGTCCGATGGCCCAAGCCGTGAATGGTGACGGATCCCAGCCCCGCAATTCGAGTGCGTCGCGATCGCCGAATACAGCATTTTCAGTATGGGTCGGCGACCGGCCGCAGTCCACCATGGCTGCAACGAGCTACTACGAGGCGAGGAGCCTAACTAATGAACAACTATGCGTTTCTGATCACCTGGATGCGGGCCAAGACCGCGGACGAGCGAGGGGCCGGCCTGGCCGAGTATGCCCTTCTGCTGTTCCTGATCGCCGTCGCCTGCCTGCTGGCACTCGGCGCCCTCGGCGGCCAGATCTCCGACGTCTACAACCAGATCACCACCGCTCTCGGCGGCTGACGAAGTGGTCGGCCGGGCTGCTGACTGCGGCCCGGCCGACGACGCGGATCGACAGGACGACCCGAGGAGGATGCGGCATGCATGGACCACAATTCGACGACACGAACGACCGCTCCAAGGCGGATTCCCATCGCAGTGCGCGCGGGGCCGGGTTGGCGGAGTACGGCCTGCTGCTGCTTCTGATCCTCCTGGCCTGCCTCATCGCACTGGGCACGCTGGGAACCACCCTCTCGGCGGCCTACAACACCATTACGACAACCCTTTTCGCCTGAGCCATAAGGACTACACGAAGATGCGCAGCAGGGGAACAACCACTCTGCCCGGCGGCGATGCCGATCGATACCTTCTGGTCGAGCAGGGGAACGGAACGAGCGGGAGTACGGCAGTGGAGCGACCACGAGTGACCGAGGAGCGGCGACAGGCCCCGGCTTCTGTGGCATCGCCCCGGAACCTGGATCGGGTAGTCGACGACCGTGGGGCCGGGCTGGCCGAATTCGCCCTGGTCCTTCCCGTCCTGGTCGTCGTCCTCTTCGGCATCTTCGAGTTCGGCATCGCCTTCAACCGGGCCCAGGCCATCGAGGCGGCGGCCCGCGAGGGGGCCCGGCTGGCCTCGATCTCGTCGACCACCGCCGGCGACATCGCCGTGAGGGTCGACGCCACCCTGGCCGGCATCCCGCTCGACAACCCGCCCAACGTGACCGTCGCCCCCGGCGGGTGTGCCGGCCGGGAGGGCGAGCAGGTCACCGTGACCGTCACCACCGACCACAACGTCACGGTCCCCCTCCTGTTCGACCGCGACGTCACCCTGAGAGGCGAGGCGGTGTTCCGATGCGAGGCCTGAACCTGAGCCCCCGGCTCCGCACCGATGAGCGAGGGGTGTCGCTCCCACTGGTCGCCATCAGCATGGTCGCCCTCGTCGGCATGGCCTCCCTGGTCGTCGACCTCGGCAACGGCTGGCGGACCAGACGGGCCCTGATTCCCGCCACCGACGCAGCGGCGCTCGCCGCGGCCCAGGACTACGTCAACGACGTCGACGGCTGCGCCGTCTCCGCCGGAACCTATCTGGTCGACAACGCCCCGACGGCCACGCTGGTGTCGTGCGTTCCGTTCGCCTACAACGCCGACCACGGCCGGGTGACCGTGACCGCCACCGACAACGTCGACACCTGGCTGGCCGGGGTGATCGGCCGCGGTGACTATCCGACCCAGTCGGTCACCACCGCGGTGTGGGGCCCGCCGCTCACCGTCACCGGGCTGCGACCGATCGGCCTGTGCTTCGATGGCTCGGCCGACCTCCAGGATCTGGTGAACAACCCGCCGGCCACCGAGACGCTGCTGCGGATCAACTACAACAAGGACCAGCCGGACGCCTGCGGCGGCGCGTCGATACCCGGCAACTGGGGCGTCGTCGACTTCGACGGCGGGGCGAACTCCAATGCAGACACCAAGGACTGGGTGCTCAACGGCTACCCGGGCCAGGTGTCGTTCGCCAACCACCCCGTCACCGACTGCGACGGCGAGCCCCACTGCTACGAGGGCGACACCGGGGCCCTGGCCGGCATCGGCAACGAGCTCGACGACCTGAAGGACAGCGGCATCTACTTCACGCTGCCGGTGTTCAACTTCGCCGAGAACCCGGGGTCCAACGCCGAGTTCCACCTCATGGGGGTCATCAAGGTCCGCCTCGTCGACTTCAGGGTCAACGGTCCGGAGGCGGCCCGCTACTTCGAGTTCCTGGTCAAGCCCGGCCTCATCACTGGGACGTGTTGTGGTGGCGGGAGTGGGTCTTCCGGGAACAAGGTCATCGCCCTCTGTGGAGTTGATCCCAACGCCTATGCAGCCTGTGCGCCCTAGGCCCACGATCCCCATGACCCATGACAGGCGGCGAATGCCTGACCACCCTGGAAGACACCGGAGAACCCCAAGCGTGAAACCGGCTCGAGAGGATAGAGCAGCACCATGAACAGAAGACTTATCGGCATCGTCGCAGCCCTCCTCCTGGCGCTGCTCGGCACGGTGGCCCTCGTCGCCTACGTCGGCAACGCCGAGGAGCGGGCCCTGGCCGGGGAGCAACTGGTGGAGGTCTACGTGGTCACCACGCCGATCGCCAGTGGCACCGCGGCAGACGACCTGGAGAGCTACGTCGCCGTCGAGCAGGTCCCAACCAAGGTGCAGGCCGTCGGAGCGGTCAACAGCCTCCCCGGCCTGGCAGGTCGGGTGGCGGCGGTCGATCTCTTCCCCGGTGAGCAACTCGTGGCGAGCAGGTTCATCGAGCGCTCGGAGTTCGCAGACCGGATGGCCGGAGTCGAGATCCCCGAGGACATGATCGAGGTGACGATCGAGCTCGACGCCCAGCGAGCGGTCGGCGGTCTGCTCGAACCGGGCCAGACCGTTGCCGTGCTCGCATCGTTCGAGCCGTTCCAGCTGAGCGCAACCGTCGTCGAGGTCGACGGCGAGGAGGTGGCGCTACCCGCCGCAGTGGCCGACGAGGTGGCGGGAAGCACTCCGAACAGCACCGACCTCCTGCTCCGCAAGGTCCTGGTCACCGCCGTCCAGGAGCCGCTCAACCGCTCGTTCAACGACGACGAGGAGGCCGAGCGGCTGACGACCGCTCCGGAGAAGACCGTGTTCGTGACGATGGCGGTCAACCCCTTCGACGCCGAGCGGCTGGTCTTCACCGCCGAGTTCGGTGAGGTGTGGCTGGCCATCGAGCGGGAGACCGTGCCCGAGACCAAGGACCCGATCCAGACCAGGGGCAGCGTGTACCTCGACGAGGTGACCGTCCAGTGAGCGGCATCACCGTCCTGTCCGCAAACGAGTCGCTCGAGAAGACGTTCTTCTCCCTGTTCGGCCGATCGATACCGGTCCGCCGGGTGTGGTCCGACCAGTGGCGGGACCCGGCCGAGGTGGCGATGGACGCCTGCGCGGCGGACCCCCATCTGCTGGTGCTCGGCAGCGACATCGAGCGCGAGGATGTCAGGGCCATCGTTCCCGAGATCGATCGCCGCTTCCCGACCGCCACGATCCTGTGCCTCGTACCGACGAAGGAAGTCGAGTACGCGCTCGAGCTGCTCCGCCTCGGCGCTCGCGACGTGCTCGTCGAGTCGGTGGCCTCCGAGGAGTTCCGGGCCGAGCTCGATCCGATCCTGAAGATCGCCGAGTCACGCCACGAGAAGACGACCGGGGCCGGCTCGGAGCTGCGGCGGCGGGTGATCACCGTCGTCAGCCCGAAGGGGGGAACGGGCAAGACGACGCTGTCCACCAACCTCGCCGTCGGGCTGGCCCGCCGGATGCCGAAGCAGGTGGTGCTGCTCGACCTCGACGTCCAGTTCGGCGACTGCGCTGCCGCCCTCGGCCTCCAGCCGGAGTACTCGCTGGTGCACGCCATCGACGGAGCGACCCACGAGCGCAGCGCCCTCAAGGTCTTCCTCGCCACCCATCCATCGGGTCTGGCCGTGCTGTCACCACCGGACGATCTGGTGGCGGCCGACGACATCGACCCCGACGAGCTGAAGCGCATGCTGGCAGCCTTCTCCGAGGAGTTCCCGTTCGTGGTCATCGACACGGCGAGCGGCATCGATCCGCTGACCCTGGCCGCCATGGGCCACGCCACGGACCTGCTGTTCGTGTCCACCACCGACGTGCCGTCGATCCGGGCCGTCCGGCGCCAGCTCGATGCCCTCGACCAGATCGGCTACGTCGCCCAGCGCCGGACCTTCGTCCTCAACCGGGCCAACGCCAAGGTGGGTCTCTCGGTCGCCGAGATCGAGGCAGTCGTCGGGCTGGAGGCCTCGTTCGAGATACCGAGCACCCGGCTGATCCCGGTTTCGACCAACGAGGGCGTCGCCGCCATCGACAAGGACGGAGCGGGCCAACTGGCCAGGAAGTTCGAAGAGATCGCACAGTACTTCGCTCCAGAGCAGGGCGGCTCCCGCCGCCGGTTCCTGCGAGCGCTACGAAAGGATCGCTGATGGGCATCGCCGACCTCCTCCGCAAGTCGAACGAGCACAATGGTGACGGCACTCCTGTCATCGAGGGTGTCGGGGAACTGGCGACGGCGAACGACGATCCGCTGTTCGGCCTGCGGACGCGGGCCCAGAAGGCACTGTTCGACCGCCTCGGCAACAGGCTGTTCGATCCCAACCTGGGTGAGGACCAGCTCAGGACCTACGTGGTCCAGGAACTGGACGAGATCCTCTCGGACGAGGTCGATCAGCTGACCCCGGCCGAGCGGCAACGCCTGGTCGAGTCGATCGGGGCCGACATCCTCGGCCTGGGACCGATAGAGCCGTTCCTGGCCGACCCGAGCGTCACCGAGGTGATGGTCAACGCCGACGACTCGATCTTCGTTGAGCGCTCCGGCCGGCTCTACCTGACCGAGGCCAGGTTCATGACGGTGCAGCACCTCCGGCAGGTGATCGAGAAGATCGTGGCCGCGGTCGGGCGTCGTATCGACGAGTCGTCGCCGATGGTCGATGCCCGCCTCCCCGACGGCAGTCGGGTCAACGCGATCATCCCCCCGCTGGCGGTGGACGGGCCGATGCTGACCATCCGCAAGTTCTCCAAGACCGCGTTCACCACCTCTGACCTCGTCGAGTTCGGCACGATGTCCGAGCAGTGCATCGAGTTCCTCGACGCCTGCGTGCGGGGTCGCCGCAACATCCTCATCAGCGGTGGCACCGGGACCGGGAAGACCACCTTGCTCAACGTCGTCTCGTCGTTCATCCCCCACGACGAGCGGATCGTCACGATCGAGGACGCGGTCGAGCTGCGACTCAACCAGCGTCACGTCATCCGGCTCGAGGCCAGGCCGCCGAACGTCGAGGGCAAGGGCCAGGTACCGATCAGGGAGCTGGTGCGGAACTCGCTCCGCATGCGCCCGGATCGGATCGTCGTCGGCGAGGTCCGCAGCGGCGAGGCGCTCGACATGTTGCAGGCCATGAACACCGGCCACGAGGGCTCGCTGTCGACCCTCCACGCCAACACGCCTCGGGACGCGCTCTCCAGGCTGGAGACGATGGTCCTGATGGCCGGCCTCGATCTGCCGATCCGGTCGATCCGGGAGCAGATCGCTTCGGCGATGGACGTCATCGTCCACCTCAGCCGCCTTCGGGACGGCACGAGGCGCATCACCGAGGTCTGTGAGGTGAACGGCATGGAGGGCGACACGATCACGCTCTCGACGCTGTACGCCTTCGACTTCGCCGCCGGCCTGGAGGACGACGGCACGTACGCCGGCGTGATCAAGCCGACCGGCCTCCGACCGATGTTCTCGGACGAGCTCCACCACATGGGCATCGAGCTGCCCGAGGAGCTGATCCGCTCGGCCCACGACCCGCTGGCCGAGGCCGGAGTCCGATCGTGAGACGGCTGCCGTTGCTCCTGCTCGCAGTGGTCGTGATCTCGCTGGCGGCCACCCCCGCAGCCGGTCAGGGACTCGACAGCGAGATCCAGATCCTCGACGTGACCGAGGGCGCCGGCGGGGAGATCACCCTCGACTTGGCCATCCCGGCCTCGATCGGTGAGCTGGCCCCGATCGAGTCGAACTTCGGCGTGACCGACGGCGGCCGGTTGGTCGAGTTCACGATCGCCCCGATGACGGAGGCGGTCGATGCAGTCGTGGTGCTCGACACCTCGGGCAGCATGGAGGGCTCGGCCCTGGCTGCAGCAAGGGCGGCAGCATCGACCTTCATCGAGGAGCTCCCGGCCAAGGCCCGGGTCGGCGTCGTCAGCTTCGGCGAGACGGCCGTCGTGCACCGAGCGCCCTCCCTCGACCGTGGCGCGGCGCTGGCCGATGTCGACGGGCTCACGGCGAACGGGGAGACAGCGCTGTGGGACGGGCTCGTGGCGGCTGCCGACCTGCTGACCGGGCTCGACACCGATCGGCCATACGTGGTCTTGCTGTCCGATGGCGACGACACCGTGAGCTCGGCCACCCGGGACGAGGCCGTCGCCGAACTGCAGGCGGCGTCGGCCGCGCTCTACGCCGTCGCCATCGAGAGCCCGGACGCGGATCTCGCGGCGTTGGGGCAGGCCGTCGACGCCGTCGGCGGCCAGTTCTTCACCACCGCCGACATCGGCGAGTTGGACGCGCTCTACACCGACATCGCCGGCCGCCTCTCGAGCCGCTACCGACTCCAGTTCACATCGGACACCGATGCGGCGCGGACGGTGGTGGTGTCGGTTGCGACCGGTGGCGCGATCGCCACGGCTCGCACCACGATCGGGGTCGGGGTCGGCGATGGTGGGGCCGCCGATCCCGGCCCAGCGCCGGTCATCAACGTCGCCGAGGACGCCACCCTCGGCCTCGTGCCCGCCCCCTCGCCCGGTCTGCTGGGAGGAGCCAGTGCGTTCAAGCTCGGCGTCGGCTCGATGTTCCTGGCGCTGGTCGTACTCGGCCTGCTCATGGTCGCCCCCTCGACCCAGGTGAAGCTCGACACCGCGGTCGGGGCCGACCGCATGGCGGGTTTCAACAGTCGTCTCAGCCTGGCTGCCGACCGCTTCATCTCGCGGCGCGACAGCGAGGGTGAGCTGGACAAGATGCTCGACGCGGCCGGGCTCCACCTCCGGCCGGGCGAGTTCGTGCTGCTGTCGCTGCTCGGTGTGGTGTTGACCAGCCTGGCGGCGTCCGTGGTCGGCGGCCTGGTGCTCGGCATCGTCGTCGCCTTCGCGGCGACCGTCGCCGTGTTCGGCTACCTGACCGGACGAGCGGCCCGTCGCCGATCGAAGTTCGCCGACCAGCTGACCGACACCCTCGGCATCATGAGCGGCGCCCTCAGGGCCGGTCGTGGCCTCCCCCAGGCCATCGAGCTCGTCTCGAGCGAGGCCCCCTCCCCGACGGCCGAGCAGTTCCGGCGGATCGTCTTCGAGAGCCGGGTCGGGCGTGACCTGACCGAGTCGATGATGGGTGTCGCCAAGCGGATGAAGAGCGAGGACCTCGAGTGGGTCGCTCGGGCGGTCGACATCAACCGGGAGCTGGGGGGCGACCTGACCGAGATGCTCGACAACGTGGCCGACACCATCCGCGACCGTCGCCGGGTGGCCCGGCAGGTCCAGGCGCTGTCGGCCGAGGGCCGGGCCTCCGGATGGGTGCTGCTCGCGCTGCCGGTGGTGATGTTCCTGTTCGTCTCGTGGCGCACACCGGACAACGCCGTCCTCATGCTCGAAGAGCCGCTGGGCCGGCTGATGCTCGCCGGCGCGGTGTTCGGCATGGCCGTCGGCTACTTCTGGATCCGAAAGCTCGTCGACCTCAAGTACTGAGTCCCGGACCTCCGGGAAGAAATGGGAGGAAGTGGAGATGCCCCTCTTGGTTTGGATGGCCTCCAGTGCGGTGGCCATCTCGATTCCACTGGCCTGGTGGGCCCTGTCGACCGATCGGCAGCTGACCCAGCGGGTCAGCCAGAATCTGGCCGAGTACCAGCCGACGATGCGCCAGGCGGTGCTCGAGCGCTCGGGCGGTGATCGGTTCGTCCTCCCGATCATCCGATCGATCGGGACGCAGCTGCTCCGCTTCACCCCGATGGGCTGGGTCGATGCGAAGGCGAAGGCGCTCGCCAAGGCCGGCCTGACCGGTCGGTTGACCGCCGAGCAGGTCCTCGGGGCGAAGCTGCTGCTGCCGATGGTGATCGGCGCGCTGCTCGGGCTCCGGCTCATCGGCGACGCCACGCCGCGAGATGTGCTCCTGGTGGCGGCCTGCGTGATCGCAGCGTTCTTCGTGCCCGACATCTTCATCCGGGCCAAGGCCGACCGCCGGGCCGAAGCGATCACGATGGCGCTGCCGGACGTGCTCGACCAGCTGACGATCTCGGTCGAAGCGGGTCTCGGCTTCGAAGCGGCGCTGGCCAGGATCAGCCAGACCAGCGACCATCCCCTGGCCCAGGAGTTCGCCAGGATGCTGCAGGACATCCAGTTCGGCGCGAGGAGGTCCGACGCGCTCGATGCGATGGCCGATCGGTCCCAGGTCGACGACCTCAAGACGGTGGTGCTGACCCTCCGCCAGGCCGAGTCGTTGGGCGTGCCGCTGGCGAGATCGCTGCGGACCGTGGCGGTGGAGATGCGGGAGAAGCGTCGGTTCCGGGCCGAAGAGCGGGCCCACCGGTTGCCGATCCTGATGATCTTCCCGCTCGGGCTGTGCATCCTTCCCGCCCTGTTCGTCGTGATCCTCGGGCCGGCCATCGTCACCGCCATGGAGCTGTTCTGATGACCGTCTTCGACAGTGCCCAGGCGACGCCACACCGGGTGTCGGAGCTGTTGTCGCAGCTCCGGGGCGGCGGGTTCCGGACCCTCGGCATGGGTCCGGTCGGTACCGGCTTCCAGCCACTCGATTCGATCCTGGACGGTGGCTTCCTCCCCGGCGAGGTGGTGCTCCTCGGCGGCCAGCCAGGGGCGGGCAAGACCATCTGCGCCCTGCAGTGGGCCCGCAACATCGCCGGTACCGGTCGGCCGGTGACCTTCGCCTGCTTCGAGCACGACGAGGCGGCCCTGATGAGCCGCCTCCTGATCCAGGAGCTGACGATCGTGGCCGGCGACGCCGACCCGACGGAGCGGATCAAGACCAGGGCGGTTGTGCGGGACCTGATGCTGGGTCTAATCGAGATCGAGGAGGCCATCGAGCGCTCCCCCCTCGTCGACGAGGCGCTGGCGTCGCTCGAGGGCTGCTCCGCCAACCTCCAGCTGCTGCGGGCCTCGGCCCAGGGCACGACGCCTCATGCGCTCGACCTGGTGAGCCGGGAGCACCTCGACGTCGGCGGGGTCCTGTTCGTCGACTACCTGCAGAAACTGCCCGTCCACTCGGCACCGACCCTTGCGGAGCGGGTCTACCGGGCCATTGAGCTCATGAAGGAGCTGGCGATCACCCACCAGATATCGGTGGTCGCCCTGTCGGCCGCATCGAACCGTGGTATCGGCGTCGACCGGCTCCGGCTCGAGCACCTGCGAGGGTCGGATGCGCTGGCCCACGAGTGCGA
>JAHELU010000046.1 GCA_024644005.1 Acidimicrobiales bacterium
CGTCGATCGGATCGATGCTGTCGCCGACCGCCAGCACGCTGTCCCGGAGCCGGGTCGCCACCACGGGATCGAAGTAGCCACCTGCCTCCTCGAACGCCTCGGCGGCGTCGGCGGTCAGCGCGTCGGCCCACAGGTAGCTGTAGTAGCCGGCCGAGTAGCCGTCCCCGGAGAACACGTGGGCGAACTGCGGCGTGCGATGCCGCATGACGATCTGGGGCGGCATGCCCAGCTCGGCCAACGTGTCGTGCTCGAACCGGGCCGGATCGATCTCGGTCCTGCCGGTCAGGTGAAGTCGCAGGTCGACGATGGCGCTGGCCAGGTACTCCACGGTCTCGAATCCCTGGTTGAAGGTCTCGGCTCGCGTGAGCCGCTCGATAAGCCGGGCCGGCAGGGGCTCACCGGTCCGGTGGTGGCGGCAGAATCGCTCGAGCACCTCGGCGGTGGACAGCCAGTGCTCGTTGAGCTGCGACGGGAACTCCACGTAGTCCCTGCTGACCGACGTGCCCGACTGCGACGGGTAGGTGACGTCGGACAGCAGTCCGTGGAGGGCATGGCCGAACTCGTGGAACAGCGTCCTGGCTTCGTACCAGGACACCAGGACGTGCTCGCCGTCGGCTGGCCTCACGAAGTTCGAGTTGTTCGACACCAGCGTCGAGATCGGCTGGTCGATGTGCTCGGAATCCCGGTAGGCGGTCATCCAGGCACCGCTCAGCTTGCCCTCCCTGGCGTATGGATCGAGATACCACAGGCCGATGTGGCGACCGTCGGCGTCGGCGACCGCCCAGACCCGGACGTCGGGATGGAAGACGGGCACGTCGTCGACCGGTGTGTAGTGGAGGCCGAACAGCTCGGTCGAGCACCACAGCATGGCCTCGATCAGCTGCCCCAGCTGCAGGTACGGCTTCACCTCGTTGAAGTCGAGGTCGTAGGTCTGCTTGCGGACCAGCTCACCGTAGAACCGGTGGTCCCACGGTTCGATCGTCACGCCGTCGCCCCTGCTGTCGGCCAGCCGCTGCATGTCGGACACCTCCTCGACGGCCCTGGCCTTGGCCGCCGGCCAGACGGCCGACAGCAGGTCCATGGCCGCCTCGGGCGTCTTGGCCATCGCCACCTCCAGCCGCCAGTGGGCGTGTGTCTCGTAGCCCAGGAGCTCCGCCCGCTCCGCCCTCAGAGCCAGGATCTCGGTGATGATCGGCTTGTTGTCGTGCTCGCCGTCACCGTCACCGCGGCCGTAGAAGGTTCGCCACACCCGCTCCCGGAGGGCCCGGTCGGTGGCCCAGGTCAGTACCGGGTCCATCGCCGAACGGGTGTTGCGCACCGCCCACGAGCCGGGCCTGCCCCGTTCCGTGGCGGCCGCCGCCAGCCCGTCGACCACATCGGCCGCCAGGCCGTCGAGCTTGGCCGGGTCCTCGACCCAGGTGATCTGCTCGGCCTCGTCGTGCAAGACGTTCTGGGCGAACTCGGTGTAGAGGCCGGCCAGCCGCTCGTTGATGGTGGACAGCCGGGCCTTCTCGGCCTCCGGCAGCTTCGCACCGTTACGGACGAACTGCCGGTACCGGTTCTCGGTGAGGCGCCGCTCCGGACCGGAGAGGGGCCCGGCCCGATCCGTCTCGACGGCCTCGTTGACCGCCTCGACCCGTGCGAACAGCGCCCGGTTCTGGACGATGGAGTCGGCGTGGGCCGCCAGCTTCGGGCCGATGCGCCGCTGGATCTCGGGGATCGGCTCGACATTCAGGTTGCTGGTGTGTACCCCGAACACCGCGGCCACCCGGTCGAGGCTGCGCCCGACTCGCTCCAGGGCCACGATCGTGTTGGCGAACGTCGGCGGTTCGGGGTTCTCGGCAATGGCCCGGATCTCGGCTGCAGCCGATCGGATGGCCGCATCGAATGCCGGCTCGAACTGCTCCGGCTGGATCTCGGGGAACGGCGGCACCCCGCCGTACGGGCCCTCCCAGGGGGCGAGGAGGGGGGAATCGGCCACGCTGGTGCCACTGCTCGACATGTAGCCGATCCTACGCGGCCGCTGTGTCGGTCTCACCCTCCTCCGTCTCCTGGCCTGGATAGCCCGGAGCCGAGGCTGACACCGGAGCCGCAAGCTCATCGGTGGTGACGAGCTGATCTTCGTGACAGTGCGACTCCGCCAGCCACGACGGCGCAACGAGGCCCGTGCCGCCGCGGTACGGTGGCCGGGAGCGACCACGAGGATCTATGCGTGGGAGGACGAGCCGGGATGACGGCGGACGGGTCACAGGGACACCTGATGTTCGAGGCACCGCGGTCGGTGCGGCGCGAGGCGGGCCGGGCCCACCGCCGGGAGATCCCGCTCGAGGCCCACGCCGAGGTACCCGCGCCGAGTGAGCGGCGGGACCCGCTCGAGATCCTGACCGGCCAGGACGCCGCTCGTCAGGCCGACCTCGTGCCGATCCGTCATGGACGCATGACCGCCACGCCGTTCACGTTCTATCGCGGCGCTGCTTCCATCATGGCGTCGGATCTCTCGGCGACCGTGACCACCGACCTGCGAGTTCAGCTCTGCGGCGACGCCCACCTGTCGAACTTCGGCGTGTTCAACGGTCCCGACCGCCGGTTGGTGTTCGATCTCAACGACTTCGACGAGACCCTGCCCGGACCGTTCGAGTGGGATCTCAAGCGACTCGCGGGGAGCATCACGGTTGCCGCGCGCAACAATGGGTTCTCCGCGAAGAAGACCCGGCGGGCTACCCGGGCCTCGGTCGCCGGTTACCGCGAGACCATCGGCCGCGCTGCTGACACCAGCCCCATCGATCTTCACTACCGCCGCCTCGAGGTCGACGAGCTCGCCGCAAGGCTCGACGACGCCAAGGCGCAGCAGCGCGCCGCCAAGACAACGAAGAAGGCCAGCCGCAAGAACAGCATGCGGGCCTTCGACAAGTTGACCCGGGTCGTCGATGGGCGACCGGTCATCGTCGACGACCCACCTCTCATCGTGCCGATCGACAGGCAGCTCGAAGGCGACGTCGCCACCCGGCTGCGAGCATTCTTCATGGACTACCTCGACACCCTTCCCCGTCACCGCAAGGCGCTCCTCGCTCGGTATCACCTCGCCGACCTGGCCCACAAGGTGGTGGGCGTTGGCAGCGTCGGGACGGCATGCTGGATCGCGCTCTTGATGAGCGGCGACGACGAGCCCATCTTCCTCCAGTTCAAGGAGGCGACGACCTCGGTGCTCGAGCCGTATGTTGGGGCCAGCGAGTTCGACCAGGCCGGGGAACGAGTCGTCGAGGGGCAGCGGATCATGCAGGCGGCCGGTGACGTCTTCCTCGGCTGGTCCCGGCTCTCCGACGCCGAGGGCATCGATCGGGACTACTACTTCCGCCAGCTCTGGGACGGGAAGGGCTCAGCCGACATCGAGGACATGGGGCCCAAGCGGCTCCGGCGATATGCCTGGTTCTGCGGCGCCACGCTGGCCCTGGCCCATGCGAGGTCCGGCGATCCTGCCCTCATCGCAGGCTACGTCGGCGCCGACGACACCCTCGATCGAGCCATCGGCGAATTCGCCGAGGCCTACGCCGACATCAACGAGGCCGACCACGCAGCGCACGACGAGGCGATCGCGTCTGGT
Organism: Acidimicrobiales bacterium; assembly: GCA_024644005.1. Taxonomy (GTDB): domain Bacteria; phylum Actinomycetota; class Acidimicrobiia; order Acidimicrobiales; family SZUA-35; genus JAHELU01. The sequence goes on from JAHELU010000046.1 coordinate 3,602, forward strand.
CGGCTCGAAGCGGTCCGCGACATCTGAGCGATTGCCTGGCTGGTCGATTCGAGGACCCCAGGCTCCACTTCACCGACCAGTCCGGCTGATCGGCCGCTCTGCCGAGCCTCTACACTCGGGGTTCGTGTTCGACAAGATCTTCACCAGGGTGGCGGCGGCCCCGATCTCGTGGGGCGTGTGCGAGGTCCCCGGTTGGGGCTACCAGCTCACCGCCGACCGGGTGCTGGCGGAGATGGCCGAGCTCGGGTTCACCCACACCGAGCTCGGGTCGGCCGGCTGGCTGCCGAGGTCGGCTCCGGAGCTCCGGTCGCTGCTGGAGGACCACCGGTTGCACCTCCTGGCGTCCTTCGTGCCCCTGGTGCTGCACGACCGGGCGGCGGCCGACCGGTCGATCGCAGACGCCATCGCAGCGGCCGACCTGCTCGCGGCCTGCGGGGCCACCTGCTTCAACACCGCCCCGGTCACGTCGCTCGACTGGGGTCCCCGGCGGCCCTACAGCGACGACGAGTGGCGCCACCTCTACGCCATGCTGACCCGGATCGAGGAGCTGTGCCGGGACCGTGGGCTGACCCAGGTGGTGCACGAGCACGTCGGCTGCGTGGTCGAGACCGCAGACGAGGTGTCCCGGATCCTCGACAACACCGACGTGTCGCTCGTCCTGGACACCGGTCACCTGTCGATCGGTGGCTACGACCCGCTGGTGCTGGTCACCGAGCACAGCGACCGGGTCGGTCTCGTCCATCTCAAGGACACCCGGAAGGCGGTGGCCGACGCCCTCAACCGGGGCGAGCTGTCGCTGATGGCGGCCGTGCAGGACGGGCTGTTCCCCCCACTCGGGCAGGGCGACCTGCCGCTCGCCGACATCGTCACCACGCTCGAGCGCTCCGGCTACGGAGGCTGGTACGTCATCGAGCAGGATTGCGCACTGGGAGCCGCCGAGCCGCCCCCGGGGGAGGGCCCCGTGCGAGACGTCGCTGCGAGCATCGACTACCTGACCTCGTTGTCTCCTGTCTCCGACACCGCATAGTGTTCAGCGGGTCGACGATTGCCGGGAAGGAACAGCGATGATGCAGGCCGGTGGGGCGGAGCTCGAGCTGTGGCGGGCGTGTCCCGCCGACGCGCTGAGCTACCGATAGGAGCGTCGTGACCGACCGGATCGAGGTGTTGGCCATCGGCCGGGTCAGCGTCGACCTCTACCCTCAGCAGACCGGGCCGATGCGGGACGTCCGGACGCTGTCCAAGTCGATCGGTGGCACCGCCACCAACGTGGCGGTGGCGGCGGCCCGGCTCGGCCACCGGGTGGCACTGGGGACCAAGGTCGGCGACGATCCCTTCGGTGACGACATCCGCCATGCCCTCACCTCCCGCTTCGGGGTGGACACGACGTTCGTCACCACCCACCCCGACCTGCCGACCCCGCTGGCCTTCGCCGAGCTGAACCCGGTCGAGGAGCCGACGATCATCTTCTACCGTGAGCCGCGGGCCCCCGACATCGACCTGTTCCCCGAGGACTTCGCCGCCGCCCCGATCGAGGACGTCGACATCCTGTGGATCCCGGCTTCCCGGTTCTCCGCCGAGCCGAGCCGCTCGACGGTCACCGGCATCCTGGACCGCCGGGGGCGGCGACCCCACACCATCTTCGATCTCGACTGGCGACCCCACTTCTGGGCCTCCGAAGCGGCCGCGACCGAGCAGATCCAACCACTGCTGTCGCAGTTCTCCATCGTCATCGGCAACCGCGACGAGTGCCGGGTGGCGGTGGGCACCGAGGATCCGGAGCTCGCCGCCGATCGGCTGCTGGAGCGCGGCGTCGACGCCGCGGTGATCAAGCTCGGCGGTGACGGCGTGCTGGTGGCCGAGCCGTCTGGGACGCGGGAGCGGGTCCCACCCTTCCCAGTCGAGGTGGTCTGCGGACTGGGGGCGGGCGATGCGTTCGGTGGCGCCTTCTGCCACGGGCTGCTCTCGGGCTGGTCGGTGGCGGAGAGCGTACGATATGGGAATGCGGCCGGTGCGATCGTGGCCGGCCGGCTGCTGTGTGCCGATGACATGCCCTATGTGAACGAGATAGACGAGTTCCTCGCCGAGAGAGGGAGTGCTCCACCATGACAACCCCCCTGCCAACAGTCCCGGTCACGCCGGCCAGTGCCGGCTGGCGGTACCTGTCGTTCGACGTCGTCGAGCTGAGCGACGGGGAGTCCCACGACCACTTCCTGGCCGACGAGGAGACGGCGGTGACAACCCTGTCCGGCCGAGCCGCCATCACGCTCGGCGACGACCGCCACGAGGTGTCCAGGACCTCGGTGTTCGAGGAGCTGGCTCCGATCGGCTATGCCCCGCCCGGCACCCCGGTCACCGTCACCGCAGACGGTCCGTTCACGTGCGCCATCGGGTCGGCCCCGGCCGAAGGGCGATATCCGGCCAGGCTCATCGAGCCGTCGCGGATCCGCTCCGAGGTCCGGGGCGGTGGCACGGCCCATCGCCAGGTCAACCACTCGCTGGCCTCGCCGATCGAGGCCGAGCGGCTGATCCTGTACGAGGTCTACGTGCCACGGGGGACATGGTCCGGTTGGGCTCCCCACCGTCACGACGGAATGGAGGGCTCGCCCTACCTCGAGGAGGTCTACTACTTCCGGCTGGACCGGCCGGAGGGGTTCTGGATCCATCGGAACTGGCACGAGGACGAGCCGGGGCAACCGTGGGAGCAGATCTACCGGGGCGGCGACGGCGACTTCGCCCTGGTGCCGGCCGGCTACCACTCGTCGGTGGCCTGTCCGGGCTCCAACATGTACTTCCTCAACTACCTGGCCGGTGAGCTCGTCGGTGACGAGCGGGCCACCCCGCCCTGTTTCGCGTCCGAGCACACCTGGATCGAGTCGGATTGGGGCAATGGAGCCTGGTCGCTCCCGGTCGTCGGCTGACGGACCCGCACCGACAGGTCCAGCCGAGCCTCCGGGACCGGCCCGGTGAGCGATCTCTCGGTGCTGGCGACGGCGTCCGGGCGCTTCACCATCGCCGCGCTCGATCACCGCGACGCGCTGCAGGCCGAGTTCTCCCGGATCGGCGCCGACTCGGGGGCCGATGAGCTGCGTCGGTTCAAGCGGGACCTGCTCGATGCGCTCGGCCGGTGCGACGAGCGACCATCGGCCGTGATGCTGGAACCGGAGCTGGCCCTGCCCGACCTGCGGGCCGCGGTGCCACCCGGTGTCGGCGTCACCTGTGCGCTGGAGGCCCAGGGCTACCTGTCGAGCCCGGCGGCCGGCAACCAGCTCCTCGAGGGCTGGTCCCCGGCCAGGGTGCGGGAGGTCGGGGCCGACGCAGCCAAGCTGCTCGTCCTCTACCGCCACGATCGCGGATCGTTCACCGACGACCAGGAGCGGTTGGTGGCCGAGGTCGTCGGCGACGCCGCTGCGGCCGACGTACCGGTCCTCATCGAGCCGGTCCCGATCGACGTCGTCGACGACGCCGATCGTCGCACCGTGATCCTGGCCGCGGCCCGGCGGCTCAACCCGCTCGGGCCGATGCTGCTGAAGCTGCCCTATCCCGGTCCCGGTGCCTGCGGCGAGCTCACCGCGGCCTGCGGGGAGCGACCGTGGGTCCTGCTGTCCTGGGGTGTGGCGTACCCGGATTTCTGTCGGCAGCTCGTCGAGGCCTGCGCCGCCGGTTGCTCGGGCTTCGCAGTGGGCCGGGCGCTGTGGCGGGAGGGGGTCGACCCGGTCGGCCGCCCGGCGTTCACGGCCTCGATCCTGCCGGATCGATGGGCGGCGCTGACCGCCATCGCCGCCACGGCCCGGCCGTGGTCTCGGCCGGACCGGCGATCGGGCTGAGCGGCCGAGTCGGGCGTCCCGGCGGGCGTTCCAGTCAGTACCATCACTGCACATGGTGCGTCGAGGGACGGTGGTCGACCGGTGAGCAGTTCCGATCCTGCATCGCCGAGCAGCGGTGATCGGCGGGTGGGTATCGCCGTGATCGGGTTCGGCTGGATGGGCCAGGCCCACAGCCGCTCCTACCTCCGCATCCCGACCCTGTTCGCCGACCGCCCCGCCACGCCGGAGCTGGTGGTGTGCGCCGACTCGGTGCCGGCCCGAGGGGAGGAGGCGGTCCGCTCCTTCGGCTTCGTCCGGTCCACCACCGACCCCGCCGTGGCGATCGAGGACCCGGATGTCGACGTGGTGGTCGTCGCCGCCCCCAACATGTTGCACGAGGAGCTGTGCGTCGCCGCCGCAGCGGCCGGCAAGCACGTGTTCTGCGAAAAACCGGTCGGCGGCACCCCGGACCAGACGGCCAGGGTGGAGAAGGCGGCGCGAGCCGCCGGCGTCATCACCGGCGTCGGCTACAACTACCGGTGGGCGCCGCTGGTCATGTACGCCCGGCAGCTCATCGAGGCGGGGGCCCTCGGCGAGATCACCAACTACCGCGGCCGGTTCTTCTCGATGTACGGCGCCGACCCGCTCGGCCTGCTGTCGTGGCGGTTCGACCACGACGGTGCCGGCTATGGCGTCAGCTCCGACATCCTCAGCCACGTCATGGATCTGGCCATGATGCTGAACGGCCCCATCGCCGAGGTCTGCGGCTTGTCCGAGACCTTCATCAAGGAGCGGCCGCTGCCAAGGCCAGGGGAGGGGACCCACTACGACCGGGGTCGGCCGGGCGATCCGACCGGTCCGGTCACCAACGAGGACTATGCCGGCTGCTTCGCCCGGTTCGAGAACGGCTCGATCGGCAACTTCGAGTCCTCACGGGCCATCGTCGGTCCCCAGAGCCAGATGGCCTTCGAGATCTACGGCACGAAGGGCTCGATCATGTGGAACCTGGAGACGATGAACGAGATGCAGATCTTCCTCACCGACGCCACCGACAACCTCCACGACGGGTACACCACGGTCTATGCCGGCGATCGCTACCCGTACCATGGCGCCTTCGTGCCGGGCGACGCCAACGCCATCGGCTACGAGGATCTCAAGGTGATCGAGGACCTCAACTTCCTGTCGGCCGTGGTCTCCGGTGTGCAGCACCAGCCGGGGTTCGCGGAGGCGCTGGCCTATGTCAGCGTCCAGTCGGCCCTGATCCGATCGTGGCAGAGCGGGAGCTGGGAGAAGGTCGATTCGGTGAGGATCGACTGATGGCGACCGGATCCGACGACGGGTCGGGCCAGCCGTTCCCCCACCAGTTCGCCGGCAAGGTGGCGGTGATCACCGGCGGCAGTCAGGGCCTCGGCGAGGCGACGGCGAGGCTGATGGCGGACCGTGGGGCGGCCGGTCTGGTGCTCGTGGGGCGCAACCGGGAACGGGGCGATGCGGTGGCCGAGTCGTTGCCGTGCCCGGCCAGCTTCGTGGCGGTCGATCTGGCTCGACCGGACGGGCCGGACGAGGCGATGGCGGCCGCCGATTCGCACTTCGGTCGTATCGACTGCCTGGTCAACGGAGCGGCGCTCACCGTCCGGGGCTCGGTCTGGGACACCGATGCCGAGCTGTGGGACGCGATGCTGGCCGTCAACACCCGGGCACCGGCGCTGTTGATCACCGGGGCGGCCAGGATCATGCGGCGAGAGTCGATCGAGGGCACGATCGTCAACATCGGCAGCGTCGCAGCCCACGGTGGCCAGGACTTCCTCTACCCGTACTCGGCCTCGAAGGCCGCGCTGGCCGCGATCACCCGCAACGCCGCCTTCGCCCTGATGCGTCACCGGATCCGGGTCAACCTGCTGCAGCCAGGGTGGATGAACACCGCAGGGGAGCACGAGATCCAGCGGCGGTTCCACGATGCCGACGACGGCTGGTTGGCCGCAGCGGAGGCGAGCCAGCCGTTCGGTCGGCTGATCGATCCCACCGAGCTGGCCAGGGCCATCTGCTTCCTGGGGTCGGAGGAATCGGGCATGATGACCGGGAGCGTGATCGACTTCGACCAGTCGGTCCAGGGAGCGGGTGACAGCCCGAAACCGAGCGGCGAGCCGGCCTGGGGGGAACCGACATGAGCCAGCCGGATCACACCCCACAGCCCGGACAGCGAGGAGCATCGACATGAGCGAACTGAGGATCGGCCTGCTCGGAGCGGGGCGGATCGGCGCCATGCACGCGGACCTGCTGCAGAACCAGGTGGCCGATGTGGCCGTCACCGGTGTGTTCGACGTCGTGCCGGAGGCCGCCCGCCGGGTGGCGGACGAGGTCGGGGCCCCGGTGTGCGACTCGGCCGAGGCGCTCATCGCCGACCCGGGGATCGATGCGGTGGCCATCGCCACCAGCACCGACACCCACGTGGACCTGATGGTGGCGGCCGCCGGTGCCGGCAAGGCCATCTTCTGCGAGAAGCCGGTCTCCCTCGAGCTCGACGAGGTCGACCGGGCCCTGGCCGCCGTCGAGGCCGCGGGCGTCCCGCTGCACATCGGCTTCAATCGTCGGTTCGATGCGGGGCACGCCGCCGTCCGCCAGGCGGTGGTGGACGGCACGGTCGGCGATGTCCGTCAGGTCCGGATCACGAGCCGCGACCCGGAGCCACCCCCCATCTCCTACATCGAGGTCAGCGGCGGCATCTTCCGCGACATGACGATCCACGACTTCGACATGGCCCGGTTCGTGACCGGCTCGGAGGTCATCGAGGTGTACGCCAAGGGTGACTGTCGGGTCGATCCGGCCATCGGTGCGGCAGGAGACCTCGACACGGTCGTGGTGATCCTGACCCACGCCGACGGCACGCTGACCACGATCGACAACTGCCGCCAGTCCGCCTACGGCTACGACCAGCGGGTCGAGGTGTTCGGATCGAAGGGGACGGCGGCCTCCGACAACCAGCTCGACCACTACGCGATGACCAGGACCGCCGATGGTGGCCACACCGCACGAGTCCCTTACTTCTTCATCGACCGGTACATCCCGTCCTACCTCGCCCAGTGGGCGTCGTTCGTCGCGGCGGTGGGAGGCGACGGCCGGACGTCGGTCACCGGTGCCGATGGGCGGGCTCCGCTGGTCATGGGGCTGGCGGCATGGCGCTCGGTGCGGGAGGAGCGGCCGGTGCTGACGAGCGAGTTCCAGTAGGGAGACGGAGGACCGAGAGCGATGGACACCGTACGACTCACCACGGCCGAGGCCATCGTCCGCTGGCTGGCGGCCCAACGGACCGTGCTCGACGAGGGCGTCGAGGCGCCACTGTTCCCCGGGGTGTTCGGCATCTTCGGGCACGGCAACGTGACCTGCCTCGGTCACGCCCTGCACGAGGCGGGCGACGCCCTGCCGACCTGGCGGGGACAGAACGAGCAAGGCATGGCGCTGGCTGCGGTGGCCTACAACAAGGCGGTCAAGGCTCGGCAGATCATGATCGCCACGTCGTCGGTCGGGCCCGGCTCCACCAACATGGTCACTGCGGCAGCGGTGGCCTCGTCGAACCGGCTGCCACTGCTGCTCTTCGGGGGCGACACCTTCGCGTCCCGGATACCCGATCCGGTGCTCCAGCAGGTGGAGCACTTCGGCGAGCCCTCGATGACGGTGAACGACGCCTTCAAACCGGTGACCAGGTTCTGGGATCGGATCATGCACCCGGCCCAGATCGTGCAGTCGTTGCCGGCGGCCGTCGCCACGATGCTCGACCCCGCCACCCGGGGCCCGGCTTTCATCGGCCTGCCCCAGGACGTCCAGGCCATGGCCTACGACTACCCGACCCGGCTCTTCGAGCCGGTCCGCCACGAGGTGCCACGGCCGAGACCGGATGCCAGCGAGGTGGTGGCGGCGGCCGAGGTCATCGGGGAGGCCCGCAAGCCCCTGCTGATCGCCGGCGGGGGCGTCCACTACTCGGCGGCCGAGGCCACGCTCGCCGAGTTCGTCGAGCGCCACGACATCCCGGTGGTCGAGACGGTGGCTGGCAAGTCGTCGCTCCTCGGCGACGACCAGCTGTACGTCGGCCCGATCGGCGTGACCGGTTGCGAGGCCGCCAACAACCTGGCCGCCGAGGCCGACGTGGTCATCGCAGTCGGTTGCCGGCTCCAGGACTTCACCACCGGTTCGTGGACGGTGTTCAGGAACGAGGAGACCACCATCATCGGGATCAACACCACCCGGTTCGACGCCGTGAAGCATCGGTCGCGGCCGGTCGTGGGCGATGCCAGGGAGGTGTTGCGGGAGCTGACGGGTCTGCTCGGCGACTACCGGGCCCCCGGGGGCTGGGTCTCCCAGGCCGGTGACGAGAAGGCGGGGTTCCGCGCCTACCTCGACCGGATCGGGTCGGTCTCCGAGAGCACGAGCGGCGAACCGGACGTCATGACCTACGCCCAGGTGGTGCGGGCGGTCAACGACCAGGCGACCGAGGGTGATGTGTGCCTGGCCGCGGCGGGCGGCTTCCCTGGCGAGGTCAACAACGGCTGGTGGTCGAAGGGGATCTCCACCTTCGACTGCGAGTACGGCTACTCCTGCATGGGCTACGAGCTGTCCGGTGGCTGGGGTGCGGCAATGGCCTACGGCCCCGGCGGTGGCGCCGAGCGGGACGGGGAGGTGTTCGCCTTCGTCGGCGACGGTTCCTATCTCATGATGAACGCCGATCTGTACAGCTCGGTCCTGGCCGGTCACAAGATGATCGTGCTGGTCTGTGACAACGGCGGCTTCGCCGTGATCAACCGCCTCCAGATCGGCCAGGGGGGTGAGCCGTTCAACAACCTGCTGGTCGACTGCCGGCTGGCCGGCGAGGTGGTCGAGGTCGACTTCGCCGCCCACGCCGCGGCCATGGGCTGCGGATCGGAGACGGTGGCGTCGATACCCGAGCTGCGCACGGCGCTGGAGCGGGCGAGAGCCTCCGACCGGACCTACGTGATCGCCATGAAGGTGGACCCCTACGCCTGGACCGAGGGCGGCAGCTTCTGGGAGGTCGGCGTGCCCGAGGTCAGCGCCCGTCAGTCCGTTGCAGACGCCAGGGCCGAGATGGACAAGGGCAAAGCGGAGCAACGTATCGGCTGGTGAGCGCCCGGCCACCGGCCGGCCGAACGCGACGGCGGCCGGCAGGAACGCCCCTGGGCTGACTGCGCGATTTCGTCTACGCTTCCAATCGAACGCGGAGGGGTAGTGCGTGATCGGCGGAACCGTGAGACTCTTTCTAGCCGTCGAGGAGATCGGCGATCGTGTTGTCGACGCCGGTCCCGAGGTGACCGTCTCCGATGCCGTCACGGCCCTCACAGGCTCGCCCGCCAGGAGCGCGCGCTCGCTACGGATCGCGCGAGCCGGCGCGATCCCTCCTCCCGATCGGCGGCTGATCACGGTCGGCCTGCGATCGGGTGACACCGTACGGGTGGTGGAGGTCGGCTCCGACCCGGACCCCGTCACGGCCACCGATGCCACCGATACCGCGGCCGATGCCGTCGACGCCACCGCAGACGAGGAGGGCGGCACCGAGGAGGGCGGCACCGAGGAGTCCGGTCCTGAGGAGGGTGGCGCCGAGGAGCTCGGCGCCGGGGTTCCGCCGGCGGCCACGGTCCACGTCCTGAGCGGGCCCTCGGCGGGGGCGTCGATCGACCTGCCCCTCGGTGCCAGCTCGATCGGCCGGGCTTCCGGCAACCAGGTGGAGATCCCGGACCCCGGCATCTCGCGGCGCCATGCGTCGATCTTGGTCGATGCGACGATGCTGACCGTCGTCGATCATCGTTCGACCAACGGCGTGGTGGTCGAGGATCGGCGGATCACCGGTCCCACCCAGCTGCATCCCGGCCAACGGCTCCTGCTCGGTCAGAGCTGGCTCTCGGTCACCCACAACGGCGTGGCCCTGCCGGGCCCTGCCACCGGGCAGGTGGTGATCGAGCGGCCGGCCAGGACCCCGCCATCGGCAGAGGAGCTGACCATCACGCTGCCGGTGCCACCGGCTTCCCGGGACCGCCGCGGGCGGGGTCTGCTGGCGGTCGGACGCGGCCAGCACAAGCTGGCGCTCGAGCAGTTCCACGCCGCAGTCGACGAGGTGATCGCCCGGCTCGACGACGGTCGCCGGGCCGAGCGGACCGCCCGGCTGAGCGAATCGCCGTCGTTCGCCGTGGTTGCGACGAACGTGGCCACCAGGACCGGGCTCTGGGAGCGGACGCTGCGTGATCCGGACGGGCTGGTGGTGAGGCTCGGACTGGCCGAGCTGCCGTCCCGGACCAGGCTCGACGTGCCGCCCGGCGGTCGACCTGAGCTCCGGGCCAGGATCGAGCGACTGCCCGATCGCTACCGGACGATCGACGGTGTGCCGGCCGTCGTCGATCTGCGCCGGGCCGGCAGCCTGGCCCTGGTGGGATCGAGCGGTCCGGTCCGCCAGCTCGCCTACGGGCTGCTCGGACAGCTCGTGGCCCTCCACGGTCCTGGTCAGGTCGGCGTTGCCTACAGCGGGGTCGGGTCTGACGACTGGGACTGGTTGAAGTGGTTGCCCCACGTCGATTTCGACGGTGCCTACGGGGTGGGCTCCGAGACCGAGGTCGGTACCTGGGCCGCGAGCCTGCTCGACCGATCCGAGCGGTCGGCGGCTGGCTCGGCCGTCGATCGGCCGGCGGCCGTCGTCGCAGTGATCGACGGGGACAGCCCGCTGTCGCCGTCGCTGAGGCAGCGCCTGATCACCGAGGGCCCACCCCGCGGCGTCCACCCCGTGTTCCTCGCTGCGGCCGAGGCGGACGTCGCGGATCAGGTCGGAGCCACGGTCAGCGTCGGAGCGGACGCGGCCGATGCCGAGCTCGGCCCGAACGGCGCTGTCCACGGCATCTCGATCGAGACGGCGGACCTCGCCGACATCACCGGGTTGGCCCGGGAGCTGGCGCCGCTCGCCTGCAACGACCACGAGATCGATGGTCGACCGCTTCGCTTCCATCAGCCGGCAGCCGGCACCCCACGGATCACGGTCGGCCCGTTCCGCCTCGGCTCCCACCGATCGACCACCGGACCGAGCCCGCCGACATGGTCGAGACCCGGTCGGCGCCTCGACCTCGCTGCGCTGCCCCACGGCGCCGACGACTCCCGACTGGTCCTCGGAACCGTGAAGATGAAGCGGCGCAGCGCTCCTGCCGTATTCGCCTTCGAACCGCCCAGGGACGGCAGCCTGGCGCTGATCGGTGGGCCCCGGTCCGGCAAGACCACCGCCCTCCGCTCGGTGGCGGCGGCTGCGGTCATGATCCACATGGCGCCGGACGAGCTTCCGCTGATCTACTTCTTCGACGTCGATGCCGGGCTCGCAGGACTGGCCCGCCTGCCGCAGGCGACTGGAGCGGCGAGCGACCACCCGGGCCGGGTCGACGAGCTCGTAGCCGAGATCGCAGGGCTGCTCGGCGACCGGCTCGCCGAGTTCGAGCAGGCCGGTTCGCAGACGCTGGAGGAACATCGGCTGCTCCATCCCGATGCCGACCTCAGGCGGGTGCTGGTCCTCGTCGACGAGATCCGGCCGTTCGTCGAGCTGCTGGAGTCGCTCCGGCCCGGTCGGGCTCGGGAGGTGCTCGGCCCGCTGCTGGAGCTCGGCGGCAACCTCGGTGTCCACCTGGTCTTCACCGCCGCCGACCGGTGCCAGGTCGACCGGCTGCTGGCCGACAAGGTCGGTCGTTGGCTCACGCTCGAGACCGCAACGGTCGACGGGCCGCCGACCCCCGGTCGAGCGGTCATCGGCAGCAGCGAGATCCGCTTCGCTACGCTCCAGGAAGACGATTCTGCCGACGATGCCCTGGCCCGGTTGGCCGAGCAGTTGGCCTCGCGCAGCCTGTCACCGGCGGGCCGCTGACCCTTAGGACCTCAGCGAGTAGGCGAGGTCGCTCGCTTCGCCACGGTGGGATCTCGGCTCTACGAGCCGATTTCCTGCGCCGTATACCGGGTCGATCCGCCTACCGGCGGATCTCCTTAGGGGCTCTCTTCGACCGCGCCGACCGTGATCGTCACCGTGGTGCCGGCAGCCAGCGACGTCCCGGCGGGGGGAGACATCGAGATGACCTTGCCGACCGCTGCGCTACCGAGCGGAACCGGTTGGGTCTGGACGGCTGCCACGAGTCCCACGCCCTCGATGGCGGCCACGGCCGCAGCCTGGGTCGAACCGACGACGTCGGGCACGGTCGCCTGACCACTCCCGCCGGAGACGAGGATCGTGACGACCGTGTCCTGCGGCACCATCGCCCCGGCGGCTGGAGCGGAACCGACGATCTCGCCCGCCGGTCGGCTGCTGTCGACCTGCTCAGGTCCCCCGGCCATGAGTCCAGCCGCGGTCAGGGCGTCCACTGCGGCCTGGACGGGGAGGCCGCTGATGTCCGGCACGGTGACCGTCGCCGGCCCCGATGACACGGTCAGCGTCGCGGTGGCCCCGGCCACCGAGCACGAGATGACCGCTCCGTCGGGCACCGTCCCGCTCGCCATGGTCCTGACCTCGATGTCGGTGAAGCCTGCGGCTTCGAGGGCCGAGCGGGCCTGGGCCACCGTTCGACCCGCCACGTCCGGGCACGCCGTCGGCAGGGGCCCGGTTGCGTAGGCGAGCGTTGCGCCCGAGCCGGCGATCGTGCAACCGAACACGTGACCGGGCGGAGCCGCGTTGCTCGGGGAGCCCATCTCGGTCACCGTGAGGCCGGCCGCCTCCAGCGTGGCCCGGGCCGTCGCCAGCTCCGCGCCGATCACCCGACCACACCGGTCGACCCCGCTGGAGACCACGAGGCTGGCGGTGGTCGCTTCCTCGGTGCAGCTGATCACTTCGCCATCGGCCACGGTGTCGCTCGACTCGCGGGTGACCGACACCGTGAGGCCGGCCGCCGTCAACCGTGCGCTCGCCACCGACTCGGCGAGACCGATGACGTCGGCGCAGCGAGTCGCCGGTGGACCGTCGGAGATGACGAGCTTCACGGTCGACCCGACGTTCACCGTTGTCCCGACGGTTGGCATCGTGCTGATGACGTCACCGACGTCGACGGTCTCGCTGAAGGCTCGGGAGGCGGTCGCCCTGATGCCCAGTGCGGTCAACGAGGCCCGTGCCTCGGTCTCGGTCCGGCCGACCACCGCCGGGATCCTGACCGTCTCCCCGGCCCGCTGGGTGGATACGTAGATGGTGACGATCGCCCCGCTGACCGCAGTCGTGCCGGCGCTCGGAGTCTGGCGGATGACGTCGCCGACGGCGACGCGCGAGCTCTCCTGCTCGACCCGGTTGACGATGAAGCCGGCCGAGCGCAGCCTGCGCTCGGCCAGCGCGGTGCTGAGCCCTGTCACCAGCGGCACGTCGAGCAGCACCGGATCGGCCTGCTCGTCATCCCCCCCGAGCGTGCTCGGATCGAGGACGCCACGGTTGCCGGTACCGCCCCGGTTGATCGCCTCGTTCCCCGTCGCGTCGATCGACGAGGTCGGGCCGTCGACCGCCTCGACGGACACCGGATCGTCGCCGTCGCCGTCGCCGCCGCCCGACCCGTTCGCCATGTAGCCGCCGATGCCGACCAGCATCGCCAGACCGACAACGGCCCCGATCACCAGCGGACCGATGCGCCGCCGGTCATCGATGGTGTGGGCGAAGCGTCGATCGTCCAGCGGCACGCCCACCTCGGGTGCCAGCGGTCGATCGTTCAGGTTCGCGCCCTGGGCTCGGCTGTGGGGTTGCGACGATTCGGGTGGTGGCGGGAGTCCGGCCCCCTCCACCGGACCGTCGAGCAGGCCGTCGATCAGGTGGGTGGTTGCACCCGGCCCGGCCATGGGGGCACCGTGGCCCCGATCGGGGCCGTTCGGCCCATCCTCGACGGTCGGGGAGGGCGGAGCGGCGGCGAGCCCGGTCAGGGCGGGGCCCGAGCCATCGACGATCGTGGCCTGAGCCGCCCGGTTCTCCTTGGCCGAGCCCTCGCCATCGCGGCCATGGTCCCGGTCGCCGTCGGTGGACCCAGGCGGTAGCGGTCGGCGGCCACCGACGAAGATGGTGTCGGTCGATGCCGCCGCGGCCACCGCAGCGGCGTGTCGATCCTCTGCCGGAGATCGATCGTCATCGGCTCTGCTTCCGGCCAGTTCCCACAGCCGATCCCGCAGCTCGGCTGCGGTGGGACGGTCCTCGGGCTGCTTCGACATCGCCGCTTCGATGATCCGGCACACGTCGTCCGGCAGGCCCTCTCCTCGGAGGTCGGGCACCGGGTCGTTGATCACCCGCTGGGCCAGGGCCAGCAGGTTCGGGCCCTGCTCCTGCTCGGTGAACGGGGCCCTCCCGGCGACCATGTGGAACAAGGTGGCACCGAGGGCGTAGACGTCGGCCGCCGTACCGGTCTGCTCGCCGGTGAGCGTCTCGGGGGCGACACAACCGGCGGTCGAGCCGACCGAGTCCGTCTGGCCCGCCGTCGAGGAGATCACGGTGCTGATGCCGAAGTCGTTCACCATGTACCGGCCGGTCTGGGACCGCAGCACGTTGGCCGGTTTGAGATCGCGATGGATGACGCCGTCGTCGTGGGCGAGAGCGACCGCCTCAGCCACCTGAGCCACCACTCGGCAGGCTTCGAGCGGTTCGAACGGACCGTCGGACTCGAGCCGCTCGAGCACGGACGTCTCGCACAGCTCGAGGATCAGGTAGGGATGCCCGGCCGCCGTGACCCCGGTGTCGTACACGGTCACGATCCCCGGGTTCAGGCTCAGCTTGCCGAGGGTCTTGGCCTCACGCCGGAATCGCCGGAGGTAGGTCTCGTCGGTCACGCTGAGGACCTTGACCGCCACCTCCCGGTCCAACTCGGTCTGGCGCGCCCGGTAGACGATCGCCGATGCGCCCGCCCCAATCTCCGTGGCCGAGCCCAGCCCACCGATTCCCAGGTCCACCAAGGAAGCCTAGGTCAGGAGCAGGCCCCTCGTTCAGTCGGCTTGGTGTCACAGCGGCAAGAATCGATCTGCCTCGCCACGTTTTGTCATGCATTCGAAACCATCGCTCCCCAGACGGGCTCGCCGGCCGCTTCGGGGCCGGCCTCATGGGGCGCCGCGGTGTTGTCGGGGCGGGCCGGTTGGGGCGCCGCGGTGTTGTCGGGGCGGGCCGGTTGGGGCGCCGCGGTGTTGTCGGGGCGGGCCTGTAGGGGCGCCGCCCTATTCACCGGCGCTGCGATGAGCCATACGGTGGAACCATGAACTGGCGCATCGCTACCTCCACCCTGCTGTTGGTGCTCGCCGTCGTCATCGCTCTGTGACGGGCGACGGTCAGAGGGTCAGAACCGGGATCTCCGGTGGGAGGGTCGTCGTGACGAGTTGGCGCTCGGTGAAGTACACCCGCACCACGACCTCGCTGTCAGATGCCTCCCGGAGGGCCCGCTCGAGGCTGCCGAAGTCCGGCTCCGAGGCCCCGCTCACGTCGATCTCCACCCGCTCGCCGTCGTAGTCGAAGCTGCTGACCGACAGCGACCGCTCGACCGCCCACTCGTCGACGATCGATCGCATGTCCTCCGTCACGAGCTCCAGTGGCGACGGAGCCGGCTCCTCGGTGATCGTCTCGAGCTTCACCCAGTTCAGGGCCGGCACAAGCGTCTCGTCTATCGCCGCCAAGCGGGGCAGCAGCTCGTCGATGGCCGGTGGCTCCTCCGTGCCGGCGGCGTCGATCCGTACCAGGGTGCCGTTGAGGGCGATGTCGTCGATCTGGTAGAGGACACCGCTCGCGTCCAACCAGGCCTCGACCTCGACCCGCACCTCGGCCAGCAGCTGCGCCGTCGGCTCCGGTGGCGCCTCGGTCGTCGTGGTGGCCCGCTGGGTCCTGATCCACTGCACCGGCACGTCGTAGCCCGGGAACTCCTCCTGCATCTCGGCCACCAGCTCGCCCTGGTCCGGCGGGGCGTCGAAGCCGCGCACCTCGACCACCACCTGCATGCTGTCCCGCCGTAGCAGCACCGTTTGCTCCAGGCTCCCGTTGAGGTCGCCGAGCCACTCGTCCACGATCCGCTCGGCCGTTCGCTGCTCGGTGTTGCGGTCGATCGACTCGACCGATGCCCGATAGAGCGGCACCGCAACGAGGATCACGAGGCTGACGATGGCAACGGTGGCGGTGGACAGTCGCAGCAGGTTCTTCGACAGTCGCCGTGGCGGGACGAACCCGGTGGCGACGAACACCACGATGCTGGCGAACACGATGGCCGCCAGGTTGGTACTGTAGAGCAGCAGAGCGCCGACCGCGAGCGACGTCGACCCGTGTTCGAGCGTGATCCCGACCGTGGCCAGCGGCGGCACGAGCGCCACCGCCACCGCCACCCCCGGCAGCGATGCCGAGACGTCCTCGCGGACGGTGGCGTAGGCGCCGGCGGCCCCGGCGGCCAGGGCCACCACCAGGTCCTTGATGTCCGGTTGGGTCCTGGCCAGCACCTCCCCGGTCAACGCGGTCTCGGGCAGGACGAGCGAGAGGGTGTAGGCGATGCCGATCGACCAGGCCGTGGCCGCCCCCACCTTGGCGATGGCCACCAGCGACTTGGTGAACAGCGCCATCGACAGACAGCCCCCGGCGGCCAGTACCGGCTGCATCAGGGGAGCCAGCAGCATCGCCCCGATCACCACGGCCGCCGAATCGAGGCTCAATCCCATCACGGCAACGATCACCGACAGGGTCAACATGACCGTGAACCGGTAGATCCAGTTCTCGACCCGGAACATGGCCAGGTCGCTCATCACCCTCCGGCGCTCCTCCGGCTGGAGCTGCCGCTGCCACCACGCCCGTCGTGGCAGCGGCCGGGCGGGGTCGAGCACTGGCTTCGGTTGGGGGGTCTCGGTCACCGCCACAGCCAGAGTCTACGCGGGCCCACAGTTCGGCACCTCATGACGGATTTCGGCGCCTGTCGACCATCACCTAGCATTGGGTCGGCGCTCGACGGGTCGGCGCCCCGCACCGGGCTCACGACCGCTCCAGAAGGGGGACGTCCATGAGATTCGGCATCTTCTACGAACTGTCCGTACCGCGTCCGTTCGAGGACAACGAGCGGCTCGTCTACGAGCGATCGCTCGAGCAGGTCCGCCTGGCCGACGAGCTCGGCTTCGACCAGGTGTGGGCCGTCGAGCACCACTTCCTCGAGGAGTACTCCCACTGCTCGGCCCCGGAGCTGTTCCTCACCGCCTGCGCCATGCAGACCAGCAACATCCGGGTCGGCCACGGGATCGTGACCTGCGTGCCCCAGTTCAATCATCCCATCCGCATCGCCGAGCGAGCGGCCGTGCTGGACATCCTGTCCGGTGGTCGCCTGGAGATGGGCACCGGCCGCTCCGCCACCTGGACAGAGCTCGGCGGCTTCGAAGCCAACCCGGACGACACCAAGAAGAGCTGGGACGAGTTCGTCCACGCCCTGCCGAAGATGTGGACGCAGGAGCGGTACAGCCACCAGGGCCAGTTCTTCTCGATGCCGTCCCGTGCGGTCCTGCCGAAGCCGTTGCAGAAACCGCACCCGCCGATGTGGGTCGCCGTCTCCAGCCCCGGCACCGAGGACGACGCCGCCGACCGGGGCATGGGCTGCCTCGGGGTCAACTTCACCAGCTTCGCCGAGCAGGAGCGAAAGGTGAAGGCCTACCGCCACCGGATCCAGCACTGCGATCCCGTCGGTGACTTCGTCAACGATCAGCTCAACACGATCAACTTCCTCTACTGCCACGACGACGCCGAGACCGGCGTGTCGACCGGGCGCAAGATGATGGGGCAGTTCCAGTACATGGCGGGTCAGCTCGACATGGCGAAGGAGGTCTATCCGACGAGGGCCTACCTGACAGCCGGGCTGCTCTCGGGGGCGAGGAAGCGGGCCTCCAGCCCTGGCGACCTCAAGGAGCCGCCCGAGGGCATCGCCGTCGGCAACCCGGACCAGATCATCCGGGAGCTGAAGAAGTGGGAGGCCACCGGGGTCGACCGGGTCCAGTTCCTGCTGAATGCAGCCGAGACCATCCCCCAGCAGCAGGTGCTCGACAGCCTCCGCCTGTTCGCCGCCGAGGTCATGCCCCACTTCACCGACGACACGGCAGCCGCCCGGTCCCGGTCCGATGCCGCCCTCGAAGCGGTCGGGGCTCCGGCGGGCGGGTAGCAGATGCCGCTGTTCGGCACGCTCGACCTCGATCGGGCCCTGGCCTCGGCGCCCAGGATCGCCGACCTCGCCCCGCCGACCTGGGAGCTCCCCGGGGCCGAGACCCTCCAGGTCAGCTACGAGGTGGCCGAGGATCCCGCCCTGGCCGTCACCCCGCCGGCCCTGCACCCCAGCATCCCGCCGACCTGGCCATGGTCCGGCTGATCGTCCGGGCCGGGATCCGGCCCCGGGGTTTGCTGATCGGGGCCTTCACCGACTCGCCGGCTGCAGCCGAGCGGCTGCGGGACAACTGGGGGTACCGCGTCTCGGTGGCCACCGTCGAGTTCACCCGCCGGCACGACCAGATCCGCGGCACGGTGTCGATCGACGGGACGATGGCCCTCGACGCCAGGCTCCAGGATCCGGAACCGGTGGCCGGGGGCGATCTCGAGCTGTTCGACAACCTCCATCTCGTCAACGTGGCCGGCGGTGAATCGCTGATCGTCCAGATCGACGGTACCTACCAGTACCACGGCGCCGAGCGAGGCGCCGCCGACCTGGCGCGATTCGACCCCGAGCCCCTCGGCATCACCGGAATCGAACCGGTGTACGCGGTGGTGGCCGTGGCCTGCCGAGCCGACACGGAGCTGGCGCCCCCCCGTTTCGTCATCGATCCAGCGGTCCCGGCGGTGGCGGGGACGAGACGGCTCGACCGGGCCAGGGGCTGAGGACCGCGAATCACCGGCCCGGCCCGTACACATTCGACGGTTCGCAACGTTATGCAGAAGGTGATCGGAGAATCCCGCCTCGGCCAGCTGCGGCTCGGCAACCGCGAGCGACACTCGATCCTGGCGCTGGTCAGCGTGATCGTGGTGGGCGTGATCGCCCTGATCGTGCTGGCCGGGCGCTCCTCATCCGAGGGCGACGGCTCCATCCAGGCCGAGATCCACATTCCAGATGCCGACGAGCCGGCACCGGCCGGCCCGACCACCGCCGCCACCCGCCCAGATCGCCGGTCGGTCGGGGTGTTCAGCGAGGTCGTCATCCCGTCGTCGTCCACGACGGTCGAAGCGCCGGCGACGGTCGGGGCGCCGCCGCCTCGACCCGCGCCCGACCCGGACCCCGAGCCCGAGCCCGAGCCGGTCCCCGAGCCGGAGCCGGAGCCCGATCCGGAGCCGGAGCCCGAGCCGGAGCCGGAGCCCGATCCGGAGCCGGAGCCCGAGCCGGAGCCCGAGCCCGAGCCGGAACCCGAGCCCGAGCCGGAGCCGGAGCCGGAGCCGGAGCCGACCTGGATCACCCTGCCGCTCCCGACCTGGACCATCCCGCTCCCGACCGTGCCGATACCGCCCGAGACCACGATTCCCCGGCCCCCGCCCTCACGGCCCACGATCAGGACCTTGCCGCCCGAGCCCGATCCAGGACCACTACCGACGACCGAGCCGAGCGACGACTCGTCCGACTGACTCAGCCACCCACCGCCGCCGGCGGCTGAGGGGAGCGCCACCCCTCGCCACGAGATCGCCGCGGCCGGGACCGGGACGCTGGTGTGGTGAGTGGCGGTACTAGCGTGGCCGAGGCATATGTCAGCACGCGACGAGCCGGTTCCGGGAACCGGCACCGAGCCCCCTCCCGGCGAGCGGCGGATCCCCTCCGGCGTCCGGCTGTTGATCGCCGCCCTGTTCGCCACCTCGATGGCGAACCGCGCCCAGCTGGTCGCGCTGGGGCTGCTGGTGTTCGACGTGACCGGACGGGAGCTCGACCTCGGCCTGCTCGGCCTCGCCGAGTTCGTGCCGATCTTCGTGCTGGCGCCCTTCGCCGGCACCCTGGCCGACCGCTACGACCGCCGGGTGGTCTTTGCCATCGGATTGACCATCGAGCTGGCCTGCACCGTGGGGTTCTTCGCCCTGGCTCGGGCCGACCCCACCTCGATCGTCCCGATCCTGGGCCTGGTGCTGGTGTTCGGGGTGGCCCGATCGATCACGGCACCGGCCAGCCGGGCCCTGCCCATCGACCTCGCCCCCCCGGGGATGGTGGAACGGGTGGTGGCGCTGCGCTCGGTGGCCTTCCAGTCCGCAGGCATCGTCGGACCGCTGCTGGCCGGGCTCCTGTTCAGCCTCGATCGGTCCCTGCCGTTCCTGCTGTCGCTGGCCGGTTTCGGGTTTGCCATCGGGTTCCTTCGCTTCGTCCCCTCGACCGGTGTCAAGCGGCTGACCGGCCGGCCAGGGCCGGCCCAGGCCCTCAGGGACGCCCTCGACGGGCTCCGGTTCATCCGCCGGACCCCGGTCTTGTTCGGCGCCATCAGCCTCGACCTCTTCGCCGTCCTGTTCGGCGGCGCGGTGGCGTTGCTCCCGGCCATCGGCGAGAAGCGGCTCGGCGTGGACGAGGCCGCCGTCGGACTGCTCTACTCGGCCATCGGCGTCGGCGCCCTGGTCACCGCGGCGGTGCTGTCGGTGCGGCCCATCAGGCGCCACGTCGGCTTGGTGCTGTTCGGTGTCGTGGCCGTGTTCGGCATGGCCACGATCGTCCTCGGCCTGACCACGTCGTACGCCGTGGCCCTGGTCGCCCTACTCGTGCTCAGCGGGGCCGATGCGGTGAGCGTGTTCATCCGGGCCACCATCGTCCCGCTGGCCAGCCCCGAGGAGATGCGGGGTCGGGTGCTGGCGGTGGAGAACGTGTTCATCGGCGGCTCGAACGAGCTGGGAGCGCTGGAGTCCGGACTGACCGCCGCCTTGTTCGGCCTCGTGCTGGCGGTGGTGCTGGGAGGCGTCGGCACCCTCGCCGTGGTCGGCATCGGTCTGCTCGCCTTTCCCGCCCTCCGGCGCGTCGATCGCTTCGAGGAGCTACGACCCTCGGACTGATGGCGCCGTCCGGTTGTCCCTCAGGTCCCCGGGGCCTCGATCACGCCGTCCTCGATCAGCCGAGCCAGCGCGTCGGCCATGTCGATCTCGGCCAGGACCGACTCGGCATCGGCTCCCGGAGTCGATGCGGGCCGGCCGGCGTGCAGCATCGACCGGGAGAGCCACGGGCCCGGTCCGGTGGTCCGCAGCAGCCCGATCCGGCCCTGCTCCCGAATCACGCTGAGCCCCCGCCGCACGACCACCGGGTCCATCATCGCCTCGTTGATCCAGGTCAGCTCGTTCGCCCCCATACCGTGCTTCACCAGCAGCTCGACCGCATCGGCGGCCGAGCGCTGCCCGCACCACTGGCCGAGCTGCTCACCGACATCGGGGCCGACCTCCCCGAGGATCGGCTCGAGCTGGGACGGGTTCCTCGCGCCGAGGAAGATCCAGCCGTCCTCGCACCGATAGAGCCGCTGGACCGGTCCGAAGCCGCGAGCGGCGGGACCCGACGGCTCGGTCCAGGCCTTTTCCCCGTGGTCGATGAGGAACATCGACTGCAGCGTTCCAGCCGTCCCGGCCAGCGAGGTGGTGACCCGCTGACCCTCGCCCGTGAGGTTGCGGTCGAGCAGGGCCAGCACGACCCCGAACGCAGCGGCATATCCGGCGCCGTAGTCGTTCACCTCGCCGTACGGCCACACCGTCGGCTGCTCTGCGCCGCCGTAGCGCACCTGGAGGCCGGTCAGCGCCTCGACCGTCTCGTCGTAGCCGGGCAGCTCGGCCCACGGACCGCGCTGGCCGTAGGCGTTGATCGAGGCGTAGACGATCTCCGGCCGCTCCTCCCGGACGGACTCGTAGTCGATGCCGAGGTCTTCGACCACCCCGGGCCGGAAGTTCTCGACGATCACGTCCGTGGTCTGGACGTGCTCCCAGAACACGTCCTGGCCGTCGTCGGTGTCGAGATCGATCAGGATGCTCCGCTTGCCTCGGTTGATGTCGTGGTGATAGAGCACCCCGCCCCGGTTGGGGTCATCGATCTTGATGACATCGGCCCCGAGCTCTGCCAGGGTCCGGCCGCAGCAGGGGCCGGACAGCACGATGCCGAGGTCGAGCACCTTCACACCGGCCAGCGGGCCGAGCACCGGCGAGATCGATGTCGTCGACTGCTCGTCGATCTGGTGCTCGGCCAGCTCGTCCAGGATCTCGCCCCGATGCTGGTCCGGCCTCG
>JAHELU010000209.1 GCA_024644005.1 Acidimicrobiales bacterium
CCAGGGATTGGAAAACACGCCGAGAGCAAACATCGAGCGGGTGAAACTGCGGCAGTTGAAAAGGTAAAATGTTTCGACGATGACGAAGACGTTGACCGCTACAGTGCGGGCCTCCGCATCACTTGCCCCGAGCTGGCGGGCCCATTCGAACAAGCCGAAACAGCCACCGAGCATGATGACAGAGACCAACAAGATGCGGATTTGCAGCCATCCGGTTAGGATCGGAGTGTCGGGATCACGCGGCGGACGTTTCATGAGGTCGTGCTCTTTCGGCTCGAAGACGAGCATGAGGCCGAGCAGGACGGCGGTGGTCATGTTGATCCATAGAATCTGGACGGGCAGGATCGGTAGCGTGGCGCCAGCGAAAATCGCGGCAAGGATCACCAGGCCCTCTCCGAAGTTCGTCGGCAGAGTCCAGACGATAAATTTGGTGAGGTTATCGAAGACGCCGCGTCCTTCCTCCACGGCAGCCTCGATGGAAGCGAAGTTGTCGTCGGTCAGGATCATGTCGGCCGCCTCTTTCGAGACCTCGGTACCGGTGATACCCATGGCCACGCCGATGTTGGCGGCCTTGAGGGCCGGCGCGTCGTTGACGCCGTCGCCGGTCATGGCCACCACTTCACCCCTGGCGGTGAGCGCGTTCACGATCCGCAGCTTGTGCTCTGGGGACACCCGGGCGTAGACCGTCGTGCCCGCGACGAGCTCGACCAGCTCGTCGTCGTCGGCATCGGCGATGTCGGTGCCGCTCACGACGCGGCAATCCGGTTCTGCGATCCCGAGCTCCTGGGCGATCCTGGCTGCGGTCCTGGGGTGGTCGCCGGTGATCATGGCCACCGTGATGCCGGCCCGGTGGGCCGATTCGACGGCGTGGCGGGCCTCCTCCCGTGGGGGGTCGATGATGCCCACGACGCCGAGCAGGATCAGCGACGACTCGGTGGAGGGGTCGAGGGCGGCCACGTCCTCGGTCGCCTCGACCGGTCGATAGGCGATGGCCAGCGTCCGGAGGGCGTCGGAGGCCAGCCGTTCCACCACCTCGGACCACCAGCGGACCCGCTCCCGGGTCAGCGGCTCGACCCGGCCGGCCCGCCGTTCGGCCTCGCAGCGGTCGAGCAGGCCGTCCGGTGCCCCCTTGACCGCCATGAACAGCCGATGGTCCTGGCGGCTGTCGGACTGGATCGTGCTCATCCGCTTCCGCTCTGCGGTGAAGGGGATCTCGCCTCTGCGCTCGAACCGGCGGGCGATCCGGGCCTGGTCGATCCCGGCCTTGGGAAAGGCGGCCAGCAGCGCCGCCTCGGTCGGGTCGCCGACCGCTGTGGTCCGACCCTCCTGCTGTGAGAGGGCGGCGTCACTGGACAGGCCGCCCCCGACGAGCGCCCACCGGACCTCGTCGAGGACCACGTCCTCCTGGAGCTCCACGCCGTCGAGGTGGAGCATGCCCTCCGGTTCGTAGCCGGAGCCCGAGACCTCGATCTGACCGGAGGGGACGACGATGCGCCGGACCATCATCTCGTTGCGGGTCAAGGTACCGGTCTTGTCGGAGCAGATGATCGTGGCCGCGCCGAGCGCCTCGACCGAGACGAGTCGCTTGACCAGTGCGTTCCGCTTCGACATCCGCTGCACGCCGAGGGCGAGCACGACCGTCAGCACCGCCGGCAGCCCCTCTGGCACTGCGGCGACGGCCAGGGAGACGCCGATCAACAGGCCATCGAGCAGCTCGGCACCGGTCCGCAGGCCATCGATGACCACCAGGGTTGCGACGACGATCGCCGCGATCACCACCACTGCGATGCCGAGGACGGCGCCGACCCGCTCGATCTCCTGCTGGAGCGGTGTCGGCTCGGACTCGGTCTCTTCGAGCATCGTGGCGATCCGGCCGACCTCGGTCGCCGATCCGGTCGCCGTGACCACCGCGGTCGCTCGGCCGGACACCACCGCAGTGCCGCTGTGGACCATGCCCACTCGATCGCCGATCGGGGTCCTGGGCTCCACAGGCTCGGTCGACTTCATCACCGGGGCGCTCTCACCGGTCAGCGCCGCCTCGGCCACCTGGAGGGCGTTGACCTCGATCAGCCGACCGTCGGCGGGCACCACCGAGCCAAGGCTGAGCACCACGAGGTCACCGGGTACGAGCTCTGCGGCCAGGATCGGCCCCTGGCGGCCGTCGCGGATCACGACCGCCTCGGGCCGGGTCAGGTCGCGGAGGGCGGCCACGGCCTGTTCGGCCTTGTTCTCCTGAACGAAGCCGACGAGCCCGTTCACCACCACGATGGCCGCGATGACCACGGCGTCGAGCGGTACGCCAGACGACCCCTCGGCGAACCACGCGAGGACGGAGATCACGATCGCCGCCAGCAGCAGGTAGATCACCGGGTCGGCGAACTGGGCGGCCAGCCGTCGCCACAGCGCGACCGGGGGAACGACGGCGATCTCGTTCGGGCCGACGTCGGCAAGCCGGCTGGCCGCGGTCTCAGAGGACAGCCCCTCGTGGCGATCGGTTGCGAGCTGCTCGAGGACCTCGCTCACCGTCAGCGTCGACGGTGCGGCCGCTGGCTGCCAACCCGAGATCTGCACCACGGCCTCCTCTCTCACCGGACAGGCCCCCTCACCGGACAGGCTCGCTGCGTCGACGACGCGACCCCGAAGCGTACAAAGCTCGAACGGGCCCGGCCACGACCGCTCCGAGCACGACCGGTGCAGCCGACGGGCGACGCCGGGTCGCCAACCCCACTCGGGCCTGCGCCGCCAGGACGTTCGCCCCTGTTGCGGCCGCTACCGGGGATCGAAGATCGTGAGTGCGGCAGAGGTCGCACTTCATCACCCACCATCGGCGAGATGACGACGAGAGGAGCACACCGATGAGCAAGACGAGAAAGGCCAAGAAGGCCGCCGCCACCGAGGTCGAGTCGACCGAGTCGACACGGTCGACTCCGATTTCGATGCTGGATCCGTTCGACCGCTTCGGTCTCGGCGACTTCGGCAACTGGCCCGCCTGGTTCGGACGGCACTGGCCCGAGCGGTTCTTCGGCGACATCGAGGGTATCCGCGTCGAGCAGTACACCGAGGGCGACGAGCTGGTGATCCGGGGCGAGATCCCCGGTGTCGATCCAGACGACATCGACGTCTCGATCGAGAACGGCCGGCTGGCCATCAGGGCAGAGCGCAAGTCGAAGACGGAGTCGGAGTCGGACGAGAACGGGTTCCGGACCGAGTTCCGCTACGGATCCTTCGCCAGGGTGGTGACCCTGCCCGAGGGGACCAAGGACGCCGAGATCGAGGCGTCCTACGATGACGGCATCCTCCAGGTGAGGATCCCGTTCGACACCAGCGACGCCCCGAAGGGCAAGCGGATCACCGTCAAGCGAAGCTGACGCAAGCACACCGTCAAGCGAAGCTGACGCAAGCACACCGTCGAGCGAAGCTGACGCAAGCACACCGTCGAGCGAAGCTGACGGAGTCGACAGGAGGAGCGGCGCGGGCACACCGCTGCCGCTCCTGGCTCCCGCCGGCATGATCCAGCGCGGCCGGCACCGCGACACCGTCAGTGCTTGACCTCGATGGCACCGAAGAGAGCGATACCGTCGATGGCCAGCACCGGTGCGTCGATCGGCAGATCGACGTCCTTGGCGGTTGCGTTCTCGAACCCGCCGAACAACGGCATGCCCTGCATCTCGACCCGCCACCCGTACGGCACCGAGATCTCCGTGCCACCGAAGGCCGTGAAGACCTCGAGCGCGGCGTCAGGGGCGAGCTCGGCGTCCCGCAGGTCCAGCTCGGTCCCACCGAACACGCAGCTGACCGAGCCCCCCTGGAAGCGCTTCGAGTGGCTGGCCATCTCCCGACCCCCGAACAGCACGAAGCTGTTGACCTCGTCGACGGCCAGGGCCGGCCCGGAACTGGTGAAGGACCGCATGATCACCGCCAGCGCGAGGGCAATGAAGATCGTCGACCAAAGCAGCGGGCCGATCGACGACAACGCCCCGGTGGTGAGTGCCAGACCGAGGCCACCGGCGGCCATCAGGAACACCGGCCCCAACCAGTGGCGGGGACGACCGAAGACGAGCTGCAGCGCGCCGGCAGCGATCACGGTGGCCGGCCAGATATCGCCCACGGTGTCGCCGGCGTCGAGCACATCGGCCGCTTCCAGGGCGAACAGCCCCCCGAGGAACAACAGCACCCCGGCCAGCCAGATCCTCGAGACGCTCATCGCCGAACCTCCTGCTCGCAAGCTCGTCCTGCAATCATCCTCCCGCCAACGGCCACCCGAGAAGCAGGGTCGTAGGTCCCTGCGCTTCGGGACATTGACCCCCGCCGGCCCGCCGGACGGTGGGAGAAGCTGCCGGGGGGCGGGCCCACGCAGCCCGAGGAGGAAGCTCGAATCCGGGTCGCTTCGTTGCTCCGGTGCCCGGCTGGCTGGTTCCCCCGATCGGCCGGGCCGCCACGGCCTGCTGCCACGCCCGACCTCGAGTCCCGCGGATCGTCAGCCGGGTTCCCTGCTGGGGCCGCCTCGTCGATACCCTGATGATCGTGGCTGCAGTCATCCTGGTGCTCGAGCGCTGTCGGGTCGACCTCCGGGACACCGCCCCCGAGCCGACGGTGGACGGTGCCCTGTGACCGGTCGGCCCCCGGTCACGTTCGACTTGGCCGGCTTCGACGCCAACCTCGGTGAGCTGACGGCCCGCAAGGCAGGTGGCGGCAATGACCGATGACCCGAGCCTCGCCGACCGTCCTCCCGGCTCCGACCGGGACGATGGCGACGATCTGGCGTTGCACGTGCCGGTCCTGGCCAGGGTCGAGGGCGAGGGAGCGATGCACGTGGAGGTCTCGGACGGCGAGGTGACCGACCTCCGGCTCGAGATCTACGAGCCACCCCGGTTCTTCGAGGCCTTCCTGCGGGGCCGCCACTACAGCGAGCCGCCGGACATCACCGCCCGAATCTGCGGCATCTGTCCCGTCGCCTACCAGATGAGCGCCTGCCAGGCCATCGAGCGGCTGCGCGGCGTCACCGTCGACGGGGCGATCCGCGACCTCCGGCGGTTGCTGTACTGCGGTGAGTGGATCGAGAGCCACATCCTCCACATCGGCTTCCTCCACGCCCCGGACTTCCTCGGCTACCACTCCGGCATCGACATCGCCGCCGACCACCCGGAGATGATCGAGGGCGTCCTGGCGCTGAAGAAGACCGGCAACGCCATCGTCGAGGTGCTCGGCGGCAGACCGATCCACCCGGTCAACATCCGCCTCGGCGGCTTCTACAGGACCCCGTCCCCCGCTGAGCTGGGTGCCCTCGTCCCCCAGCTGGAAGAGGCCAAGCTCCGCTGCATCGACCTCGTCCGATGGACCGCCGGCTTCGACTTCCCGGCGCTCTCCCAGGACTACGAGTTCGTTTCGCTCCGCAACGGCGAGGAGTACCCGTTCAACGAGGGCCGGATCGTGTCGAACCGGGGCCTCGACATCGACGCCTCGGAGTTCGAGCGCCACTCGATCGAGGAGCAGGTCCCCCACTCCACGGCCCTGCACTCCCGCTTGGCCGACGGCGGCTGGTATCACGTCGGCCCGCTGGCCAGGTACGCCAACAACTACGACGTGCTGCCGGCCCCGGTCCGGGACCTGGCCACGGAGGTGGGGCTGGGACCGGTGGTGACCAACCCCTTCCGCAGCATCGTCGTTCGCTCGCTGGAGACGCTGTTCGCCATCGAGGAGGCCTTGCGGCTCATCGACGCCTACCGACCGCCCCAGCAACCCCATGTCGACGTACCGGCCAGGGCGGGTGAAGGGTGGGGGGCGACCGAAGCCCCCCGAGGCCTGCTGTACCACCGGTACCGGACCGACGGCGACGGCATCCTCACCGAGGCCCAGATCATCCCGCCGACCGCTCAGAACCAGCCGACGATCGAGTCCGATCTGCGGGAGTTCGTGACCGGCCACCTCCACCTCGACCGCCCCGAGCTGCAACGACGGTGCGAGCAGACGATCCGCAACTACGATCCCTGCATCTCGTGCTCGACCCACTTCCTGACGCTCACGATCGACGACGTCAGCAAGCGATGACGGCGGCCGGCCCGAGGCCGCTGGTGGTGGGTGTCGGGAACCGGGACCGGGGCGACGACGCGGTCGGGCCGATCGTGGCCGACGCCGTTCGGTCGGCCAGTGGCGGGGCGGTCGAGGTAGCGGTGATGGAGGGGGATCTCAGCGATCTGGCCCTCCGGTGGCGGCCGGATCAACCGGTGATCGTGGTCGATGCCATGCTCAGCGGTCGGCCCCCGGGCACGATGGTCGAGCTCGACGGTCTGCGCGGCGCCCTCGGGAGCTCGAGCGGATTGCTGTCGAGTCACGGCCTCGGGCTCGCCGAGGCGGTGCGGCTGGCCGAGTTGCTCGACCGACGCCCGGCGTCGCTGACCGTGCTCGCCATCGAGGCGACGGCCTTCGACCACTTCGTCCCGCTGAGCGAACCGGTGGCCGCTGCGGCAGCGTTGGCTACCGAACGGATCCGGTCCGTTCTCGGTCGAGCGCCCGGGTCTAGCTGCTAGCGAGAGAGCACGGCGATGAGGAACATGATCG
>JAHELU010000210.1 GCA_024644005.1 Acidimicrobiales bacterium
GCTCGACGGTCCAGCGCTCGGCCACCGTGGCCGCGTCGATGGCCGGGCCGGGCTCGGCCGGGGTCGCGATAAGGGTGTCACCGAACCGGACGAGCCGCCACGGACCCCGAACGACGGTCCCGCCGTCGAGAGCCCCGCCAGCGACAGCCCCGCCGTCGACAGCCCCGCCGTCGACGGCCCCGCCGGCGACGGTCCCGCCGTCGAGAGCGATGTCGGCGAAGAGGCCACGGTGGTCGAACTGGGGGTTGGCCGCCACCTTGGCCACCGACTGCACCTCGCCGAAGGCGATGTGCCGCTTCTGGGCCTCACGCCACAGCTCGTCGGCGTCGGCGGTCAGGGCGAACGCCTTCGTGGCCGCCATCAGCTCGGGCATGGCGTCGAGGAGCTCCTCCACCGAGCGGCCGACGAAGGCCTCCGCCTGACCGATGCCGGAGGCCACCATCCAGTCCACCAGGTTCTCCGTCCGGGGCGTCGGGGTGATCATCACGTGACCGGATCGGGCCGGCACCACCTCGTAGGCGCCGAGCCAGTGGAGCGAGCCCTGACGGCCTGCGATCTTGGGCAGTGAGAGCAGATCGTCGTAGAAGTACTGCATGAACAGGTTCTCGATCGAACCGACGATCACCTCGTGGAGCGACAGATCGACGAGTTGGCCCCGGCCGTGGTGGCGGGCCGACCGAACCCCGGCCAGCCCGCAGATCGCAGCGGCGAAGCCCCCGAAGTTGTAGTTCTGCCAGCCCCACGAGTTGAGCGGGCGATCGGGGGTACCGGTGATCGACAGCGGACCACCGAGAGCCCCGGACACCAGATCGGAGGTTCGCCAGTCGGCCCGCGGCCCGGTTCGACCGAACGGCGTCAAGGCCACCTGGGTCAGTCGGGGGTTCGACTCGCTGAGCCGGTCGTGGTCGATGCCCCGATCGGCGAGGTAGCCGACCGGCATCGACTCGATGATCAGGTCGGCACCGGCCGCCAGCCGCTCGTAGTCTCGACGGCCGGACTCGCTCTCGAGGTCGAGGGCGATGGCCGTCTTGGCGCAGTCGAACCACCAGTCGAGATGGCCGCCGAATCGCGCCGCTCGCTCCGGCATCGGTCGCCCGGGGCTGCCAGAATCGGCCGGGCGGCAGACATCGGCTCCGAGCTCGGCGAGGAGCTTGGTGGCGAATCGACCGAGGTCGCCGGTCAGATCCACGACCCGGAGCCCCTCGAGCGGGCCGGTCGCGCTCACGTCGCAGTCCCCGGACGCCGGCCGAGCGGCGGTCGGCCGATCCGGGACCATGGAGACACCAGCATGTCGTGACGTTACAACACCACCCGCAGGGACACGATGAGGGCTGCCGCCACCGCCACCAGCAGGATGGCGGCCACCACCAGGAGCCCGGCCAGCGATCCCGGCCCCGGCTGCTTCTGCTCCTCGCCGGGATAGAAGGTGGCGCGATGGTTGCCGCTCCTCCCGTTGACCGGTGAGGACCCGTTCGGCCGACCGGCGCCGGCCCAGGCCTGGCGGCGCAGCGATGCCCGGCCGAGCAACGCACCGCCGCCCGGCCGCAGGCGGTTGGCGGCCCTGGCGCTCTCGACCCGGATCTGGTCCATCGGCCGGACCACCCCGTCATGCCGCTCGTGCTCTGCGGTGGCGACGTCGACCTCGAAATGGGCCCCGTCGATGGCCCGGTCGTGGCGGGACCGATCGAAGAACTCCTCGTTGCCCTCCCGGTTGTAGGCCGGCCGATACTCCTCGATCTGGCGCCGCTCCTCGGCCATCGCCTCGGTTTCGGTCGTCCCCGGTGGCAGGTGCTCGAGCTCGATCCTCGTCGCCTCCCGCCACCATGGCTTCGGACCGTCGTCGTGACCGAGGGGGAGACCCCGGGGATGACCGAGCTCGAGATCGACGATGCGTTGCCGTATCCGAGCGGTCTCACCGAGATAGAGCAAGCGGTCGTCGGCGTCGTAGAAGCGGTAGATCGTGTAGGTGTAGCCGAGGTCACCGCCGTTGTATGGCGGGTGTCGCTCACCGACCGTCGGGCGCTCGGCCCCTCGGTCGTCGCTGGCTTCGGTTGGCTGGTTCTTGGCCGCCGTCATCCTGGGCAGGGTCCTTCGACGTAACCACCGGCGCCCTTCAATTCTGCACCGACTCCCCTGCCGTTTTCCACCCCGTCGAGGAGCCGGACCGAACCGTCCCCTCGTGCCGCTCGGCTGCGCTGTGCGACACTTGTCGGATGAAGCTCGGACTCTCCATCGGCTACTCCGGATCGAGGCTGCGCATCCCGATCGAGCGGATCGAGCTGGCCGAGCACCTCGGCTACGACTCGGTGTGGACCGCCGAGGCCTACGGCTCGGACGCCATCACCCCGCTGGCCTGGATCGCAGCCAAGACCGAGCGGATCCGACTCGGAACGGGGATCATGCAGCTGGCCGGCCGGTCGCCGGCCATGGCCGCCATGCAGGCCCAGACCGTCGACGCCCTCGCCGGAGGCGGCCGGGTCATCGCCGGACTCGGGGTGTCCGGCCCGCAGATCGTCGAGGGTTGGTACGGCCAGCCGTGGGGCAGGCCGTACTGGCGGCTGAGGGACTACATCCAGATCATGCGGAAGATCAACCGTCGGGAGGAGCCGGTCACCCACGACGGTCGGGAGTATCAACTGCCGTACACCGGGGCGGGTGCGCTCGGTCTCGGCAAGCCGCTGATGTCGATCCTGCACACCAATCGGGAGCTGCCGATCTGGCTCGGCTCCGGATCAGAGTCGACGGTGAAGCTGACGGCCGAGCTGTGCGACGGCTGGCTGCCGATGCACTTCGTTCCCGGCCGCATGGAGCACTACCGGCCCTGGATCGAGGAGGGATTCCGCCGGGCCGGCAACGGCAAGTCCTGGGCCGACCTGGAGATCATGGGCCGGGGCCCCGTGGTCATCACCGACGACATCGGCGGTGCGCTGGCTGCGGTGAAGCCCGGCATCGCGCTCTACGCGGGCGGGATGGGTCACCGGGACATCAACTTCCACAACGAGCACATGCGCCAGCGCGGCTATCCCGAGGTGGCGGAACGGGTCCAGGAGCTGTATCTCGCCGGCCGCAAGCAGGAGGCCATCGAGGCCATCCCCGACGAGTACGTCGACGATGCCGGCCTGTACGGGTCGATCGAGCGCATCGAGAAGCGGTGGGCGGCATGGGCCGACTCGGGTATGACCGGGTTCACCGTCGTGAGCGACCAGGAGGAGGCGATCGAGCTCATGGCCGACATCGTCGGCACGGCCGCCTGAGCTCGACCGTCAGCAGCGACCCGTCGCGGGGCCCCGAGATGATTGCCCTCTGTGATGTAGAAGTGGACGCTCCCGGGTCGGCGACGTGAGCCGCACTGCGTCGGCCTCGACCGGATCGACCGCGGTGGCGAACGACCGGAGGTCGATCGTGTACCGATGCCTCGGTGACTCGCTCACGGCCGGTCAGCTCCGCAGCGTGGCTCCCGCCAGGGACCCGGTGTGCTCGCCGTGGTCCATGAACACCGACCCGTTGACGATCGTGTAGTCGTAGCCGGACGCCTGCTGGATGTAGCGACCGGCCCCGTTCGGTAGATCGTTGACGAACTCCGGTTGCGGCAACCGCAGGTTCTCGAGATCGATCACGTTCACGTCCGCACGGTTGCCGGCCACCAGGCGGCCCCGCTCCGCGATCCCGAACAGATCGGCGGTGTCCGAGGTCAACCGCCGGACCGCCTCGGCCAGGGTCCAGCGCCGACGGTCGCGCACCCAGTGGGTGAGGAAGTACGTCGGCTGGCTCGAGTCCATGATCTGGCCGACGTGGGCACCGGCATCGGCCAGGCCGAGCGTGACGACCGGATCGTCGAGCATCTCCTGCACCGCCTCGAAGCTCTGGTTCAGGATCGGATAGTTCAGGTTGACGGCGCCGCCGGTCTCGATGGCGAGGTCGATGAACGCCTCGGCCGGGCTCACCCCACGGGCCGTGGCGACAGCGGCCAGCGAGTCCTCGGGGAGGCAGTCGTAGCGGGCATCACCCTCGGGCAGCACGAAGACCTCGTCCGGCCCCATGCTCATCTTCTGATCGCCCTCGGCGACGAGACGGGCCCGGTGATCGGGGTCCGCGATCGCCGCCAGCCGACCGGCGAGGTCGAGCGCCCGCAGCTCCCGCCACGACGGGTTGCCGTCCCAGGGTGTCCGGTTGGCCAGGTTGTAGAGCACACCGATGCCACGGGCAGTCGTCTGGGGCCGCACCACCGCGCCCTTGTCGTTTTCGGCCCTGGCCAGCTCGATGACCTGGCGGTACAGCTCCGGGCGACGGTTGCTCTGGACCAGCCCGAAGCTCACCGGACGACCGGACCGTCGTGACAGCTCGCCCATCCATGCCATCTCGGCTCGGGTCTTCGAGAGATCCCGATCCCGCTCGCCGAGCCTGGCTGCGGCCTCGAAGATGCCCTTGCCGTGGCGGCCGAGCACGTCACCGAAGGCGAGGAGCTCGGTCTCGTCGGCGAACGTGCCCGGGACCTGCCGACCGTCCGGTACCACGTGGAGCAGGGTCCGGGAGGTCGAGAAGCCGAGCGCCCCGGCTGTCAGCGCCTCGTCGACCAGCTCGCACATGGCGGCGATGTCGGGCTCGGACGATGGGGTCTCGTCCATGCCTCGCTCCCCCATCGCCGCCAGCCGGACGGCGCAGTGGCCGACCATGCCCCCGACGTTGATGCCCTTCGGGATCCGATCGATCCACGCCAGGTACTCGCCGTAGGTTCGCCAGTCCCACGGCATGCCCTCCAGGATGGCCCTCCGGGGGATGTCCTCGACGCTCTCCATCATCTCGGCCAGGAACTCGGCGCCCCCATCGGCGACCGGGGCGAACGTCACGCCGCAGTTGCCGAGCACGGCGCTGGTCACGCCGTGCCAGCACGACGACGTCGGCAGCGGATCCCATGCCAGCTGGGCGTCGAGGTGGGTGTGGATGTCGACGAACCCGGGCGTCACGACCCGGCCCTCGGCGTCGATCTCGCGGTGACCCGTGCCGTCGTAGCGGTCGGTCACGGCCACGATCCTGTCGCCGGTGATGGCCACGTCGGCCCGCCGCGGCTCATCCCCGGTCCCGTCGACCACGTCGCCGTGGCGGATCACCAGATCTGCTCCTGCCATGATTGCACGTCTCCTCGCTCTGTGATCGGGCCAAGCTTCCCACCAGCGACCGATGGCGACCAAAACGGTCCTCCCTGTCGAAAGCGAGGACCTGGCCGACGTAGTATCCGGCCATGACAGCCCCGCAGACCAACCGTCCCCGGAGGGCGGTGGCCGACGAAGAGCGGTCGATCTTCGAGCGGGATGGTGTGTTCCACCAGGACGAGCCGTACTTCCTCGTCGAGGGCGGTGACGTCACCGTGTGTTGGGTCCCGGTCGACCGGGTCACTGCGACGAACGGAGCCATGGGCTACCTCAGGGGCTCCCACCGCTGGAACCGGCTCTTCGAGCCGAGCGATTTCGTCACCGAGCGCGGCACGTTCCCCGAGCGCGACGGCATCGACCTGACCGGACTCGAGGTGCTACCCCCGGTCTCGGCCGACGACGACCGGCTCGTCTACTTCGATGCACAGCCAGGTGACGTCATCGTCCACCACTGGGCAACGATTCACGGATCGGCCGGCAACACCTCGACCACCGCGCAACGGCGGGCGGCATCGGTTCGCTATGCGTGCGACGGCTGTCGGTTCCACCGTCGGCCGTCGTCGCCGGAGCCGTTCCGCTTCATGGTCGATCTCGACGAGGGCGATCCGCTGGAGAAGTCCGACCGGTTCCCCGTGGTCTGGCCGCGGCCGGGCGGCCGATGACCGACCCCACCATCAGGGTCAGGAGCCCGGTGCCGGGCGACGCGACAGCCATGGCCCACGTCCACGTCCTCGCATGGCGGGTCGGGTACCGGGGCATCGTCCCCGCCGCCCACCTGGCGTCGCTCGATCCTGTTGCCCGGGCCGAGGCGTGGCAGGAGCTGCTGGCCAGAGCCGAGGCCGGCGACGGGCAACCGGTCGGGCCCGGGACCTCGATCTCGATCCCGGTGGTGGCCGATCTGGACGGGCGCCTGGTCGGTATCGCCAGCTACGGCCCCTACCGCTCGGCCGGCGGCACGAAGCCGGCGGCGCTGAGCGAGCTGTGGATGCTGAACGTCCACCCCGAGGCGTGGGGCACCGGCGTGGCCCGGGCGCTCATCGACCACGTCGAGGAGCGGCTCCGGGTCGATCGACCGGAGCCCACCGCCGCGCTCTGGGTCCTCGAGCGCAACGCCCGGGGCCGGCGGTTCTACGAGAAGGCCGGCTGGGCACCGGACGGGGCCACCATCACCGAAACCATCGGAGGGGCCGACCTCGTCGAGGTCAGGTACGTGAAGCAGCTCTGATCCGACCATAGGCAGGCGCCCGCCCGGTGGCGCCACTCTGCGTCCGCCGACGACCGGGTCGCGGCGTCTCGCCCACCAGGCCGGTGGGCCATAAGCTACGTCGTGACGGATGACGGAACAGGGGAACGGG
>JAHELU010000211.1 GCA_024644005.1 Acidimicrobiales bacterium
GGACGACGTTTCGCCGCAAGGCGAAACTCGCAGAGCAGTGGCTCCGGCACTGCGACGGCATCACGCGCCGGCTTCCCGGCGGACGCGCTCGGCCTTCTCCCGTGCCTCGTCGGCACCGCCGACGTTGAGGAAGGCCTGCTCGGGCAGATCGTCCAGCTCGCCGGTGACCAGGGCCTCGAAGCTGTCGATCGTCTCCTCGACCGGGGTGAACACGCCGGGCAGGCCGGTGAAGACCTGGGCCACGAACATCGGCTGGGACAGGAACCGCTGGACCTTGCGGGCCCGGTCGACGGTGATCCGGTCCTCCTCCGAGAGCTCGTCGAGCCCGAGGATGGCGATGATGTCCTGCAGCTCCTTGAACCGCTGGAGGATCTCCTGGACCCGTCGGGCCACTTCGTAGTGGCGGGACCCGACCACCTCGGGGGCCAGGATGGTGGACGTGGAGGCCAGTGGGTCGACCGCGGGGTAGATCCCGAGGGCCGCGATGTCACGGCTCAGCTCCGTAGTGGCGTCGAGGTGGGTGAACGTGGTGAACGGGGCCGGATCCGTGTAATCGTCGGCCGGCACGTACACCGCCTGCAGCGAGGTGATCGACTTGCCGCCGGTGGAGGTGATCCGCTCCTGCAGCTCGCCCATCTCGTCGGCCAGGGTGGGCTGGTAGCCGACCGCGGATGGCATGCGACCGAGCAGGGTCGACACCTCGGAGCCGGCCTGGACGAAGCGGAAGATGTTGTCGACGAAGAGCAGCACGTCCTGGCCCTGAACGTCCCGGAAGTACTCGGCCATCGTCAGCGCCGACAGGGCGACCCGGAGCCGGACACCGGGCGGCTCGTCCATCTGGCCGAAGCACAGCGCAGCCTTCGAGAGCACCGACGTCTCGCCGTCGCCCATCATGGTCTCGCCCATCTCGAGGAACAGGTCGGTGCCCTCCCTGGTCCGCTCCCCCACGCCGGCGAACACCGAGACGCCGCCGTGCTGGGAGGCCACCCGGGTGATCATCTCCTGGATGAGCACCGTCTTGCCGACGCCGGCACCGCCGAACAGGCCGATCTTGCCACCCTGGAGGTAGGGGGTCAGCAGGTCGATGACCTTGATGCCGGTCTCCAGCACCTGCTTCGTCGGCTCCAGGGTGTCGAAGGCCGGGGCATCCCGGTGGATCTCCCAGCGCTCGGTGATGTCGAGCGAGTCTGCCGGCACGTCGAGCGGCTCGCCGATCACGTTCCAGATGTGGCCGAGGGTCACGTCGCCGACGGGGACGGTGATGCCCCGGCCCAGGTTCCTGACGGCCTGACCGCGCTGCAACCCGTCGGTCGGCTTGAGGGCGACGCCCCGGACCCGGCTGTGGCCGAGCTGCTGGGCCACCTCGGCCATGACGGTGATCTTCTCGCCTCCGACCTCGACGTCGAACTCGATGGCGTGGTTGATCTCGGGGAGCGACCCGGGAGGGAACTCGACGTCGACCACCGGCCCGGCGATGGCGACGATCCGCCCTTCCTTCAGTTGCGGTTCAGTGGCAGTCATGATGATTCACCTGCTCCAGGTAGGGGGTCAGCGGCTTGCCGCTGAGTCGCTCAGCAGCAGTTGTTCGATGGTCTGCTCGTCGTCGCTGAGGCCCTCGGCGCCGCCGACGATCTCCATGATCTCGGTGGTGATGGCCTCCTGCCGGGCCCGGTTCATGGCCCGGGAGAGCTTGACGATGAGCTCCTCGGCATTGTCGGTGGCGGCCTTCATGGCCCGCTGCCGGTTGGCGTGCTCGGAGGCGGCAGCATCGAGCAGTGCGGTGAAGAGGCGGGCCTCGACGTAGCGGGGCAGGAGGTCGCCGAGCACCCCTTCCGCCGACGGCTCGAACGAGAAGCCGGCGAGGGCGGCCTCGTCGGCGCTCCCTCCGGTGGCCAGGACCTCGGGTGGCTCGAGCGGGAGGAAGCGGCGGACGATCGGCCGCTGGGTGCCGAGGCTGACGAACTCGGTGTAGATCAGGTCGACCTGGTCGACGTCGCCGGAGTCGAACACCTCCCTGACCTTGCGGGAGATCGTGCGGGCGTCGTCGTAGTGGGGGTTGTCGGTGAACCCGCCGTATCGTCCGTCGATGTGATAGCCCCGGAACGAGAAGTAGTCGGCGACCTTCTTGCCGACGGCGATGATCTGGTAGTCCCCACCCTCGGACCTGACCGCCTGGATCTCACGCTCCGCTGTGCGCAGGACCTGGGTGTTGTAAGGGCCGGCCAGACCCCGGTCGCCGGCGCACACGACGAACGCCACGCTGGAGACCGTCTCGGCCCGACGCAGCAGCGGATGGTCGACCTCGGCCCCACCGGCCGCCAGGTTCTCGATCACACTGGTCAGCTGCTCGGAGTAGGGTCGAGCCGCCCTGGCCCGCTGCTGGGCCCTGGCCACCCGGGTGGCGGCGATCAGCTCCATCGCCCTGGTGATCTTCTTGGTGTTCCTGACGCTGCCGATGCGGCGGCGCAGGATGCGTTCGGCTCCACCTGGCATTGCTCTAGGCCTCGGCTCGGCTGATGTCGTCCTCGGGCAGGGTCCGGGGGTCGTCCACCATCCTATGCGTGGCCTCCCCCTGCTCCTCGGCCTCCGGCTCGCCGCTCTCCACGTCGGAGCCGACGAACTGGTCGGCGAAGGCTGCGATGGCGGCCTCGAGGGCCTCCTCGTCCGGTATGACGCCGTCGTTCCTCACGCTGTCCAGGATCTCCGAGTGGCGGCTGTAGAACCACTCGAGCAGCTCGGACTCGAATCGTGAGATGTCGGCGACGGCCACCTTGTCGAGATAGCCCCGGGTGCCGGCATAGAGCACCATTACCTGCTCCTCGACGGGTACGGGGGCGTTGATGCCCTGCTTGAGCAGCTCGGTGAGCCGGTAGCCGCGGTCGAGCTGGGCCTGGGACACCGGGTCGAGGTCGGAGCCGAATGCGGCGAAGGCGGCGAGATCGCGGAACTGCTGGAGGTCCGACTTCAGCGTGCCGACCGCGGCCTTCATGGCCTTGATCTGGGCCGCCGAACCGACCCTGGAGACGGAGATGCCGACGTCGACCGCGGGTCGGATGCCGGACTTGAACATGTCGTCCTGGAGGAAGATCTGGCCGTCGGTGATCGAGATCACGTTGGTGGGGATGTAGGCCGAGACGTCGCCCGCCTTGGTCTCGATGACCGGGAGGGCGGTCAGTGACCCGGCGCCGTTCTCGTCGGACAGCTTGGCGGCCCGCTCGAGGAGCCGGCTGTGGAGGTAGAACACGTCGCCGGGGTAGGCCTCGCGCCCGGGCGGGCGTCGCAGGAGCAGCGACACCTGGCGGTACGCCTCGGCCTGCTTCGACAGGTCGTCGTAGATCACCAGGGCGTGGTCGTTGTTCTCCATCCAGTGCTGACCCATGGCGCAGCCTGAGTAGGGGGCCAGGAACTTGAAGGGCGCCGGATCGGAAGCCGGGGCCACGACCGCCACGGTGTAGTCCATGGCGCCGTGCTCCTGGAGCAGGGCCACCGTCTGGGCGACGGTCGAGCCCTTCTGGCCGATGGCGACGTAGATGCACTTCACTCCGAGCCCCTTCTGGGCCAGGATGGTGTCGATGGCGACGGTGGTCTTGCCGGTCTTGCGGTCGCCGATGATCAGCTCCCGTTGACCGCGACCGATCGGGATGAGCGAGTCGACGGCCTTGATGCCGGTCTGGAGCGGCTCGTGGACGGGCTGGCGACCGGTGATGCCCGGTGCCTGGATCTCCATGCGCCGGTCCTGGACGCCGGTCAGCGGGCCCTTGCCGTCGATCGGCTCTCCGAGCATGTTGACGACACGACCGATCACGCCGTCACCGACAGGGACCGACAGGATGTCGCCGGTGGCCTCGACGGCCTGACCCTCCTGGATCGCGTCGACGTCGCCGAGCACCACGGCACCGATCGTGTCCTCGTCGAGGTTGAGGGCCAGCCCGACGGTGCCGTCCTCGAACCGGAGCATCTCGTTGACCGCTGCGTTCGGCAGACCGCTCACCCTGGCGATGCCGTCGCCGACCTCGGCCACCCGACCGACGGTCGTGCTGCGGACATCGGTCTGCATGGTCTCGAGGTTCTTCTGCAGTGCGTTGGTGATGTCGCTTGGGTCGAATGACAGGGTCATTGGCGATTCTGCTTTCTCGGGGTGTCGGTCTGGTATTGGTCGGTGGGCGGTCCGACCGGGCCGGATGGTGGGGCCGGGCTATAGGACGTCGTGCATCTGGTTGAGCTTGGTACGCAGCGAGCCGTCGATCACCGTGTCTCCGATGGTGGTCACCGCTCCACCGATCACGTCGGGATCGACGATGTTCTCCAGCTCGACCTGGGTGCCGACCGAGGCGCTGAGCGCCTGGGTCAGCCGGACCTTCTGGTCCTCGGTGAGGGCCACTGCGCTGCGAACGACGGCGACCCTGTTCCCGCTGGCCGCAGCGGCGGCAGCGGCGAACGCATCGACGATGTCGCTCAGCTCACCGCCGCGACCGGCGGTGACGATCATGCCGACGAGCGCCCTGGTGATGTCACTGCTCTTGCCGCCCAGGACGTCGTCGACGATCTGGGCCCGGTTGACGGCCGGCAGGAGGTTGTTGCTGAGTGCCGAGCGCAGCTCGTCGCTCCCCTCGACCGCCCGTGCGACCTCGCGCAGCTCCGATCGGGCCGTTTCGAGCCTGCCCTCGGCCCTGGCGACGGCCAGCAGCGCATCGGCGTACCCGGCGACTCGGTCTGCACTCATCGCAGTACCTCCCTGGCCACCACGAGGGGCTCCGGCGTCGGGGCGCTCATGGCATCTGGCTCACTTGGTTGATGTAGTTCTCGATCAGCTCGGTCTGGGAGCTGCCGTCGAGCCGGTCACGAACGACGGCCTCGGCGGTGGTGCGGGTCAATCGGGAGATCTCGGCCGCGAGGTCGGCCTGGGCCTGCCGCTTTCGATTCGCCACGTCGGTGCGACCTCGCTCCCGGATGGCTTCGGCCTCGGCCTCGGCCTTGGCGACGAGGTCCTCCCGCAACTTCACGGCGGTGGCGGTGGCCTCGGTCCTGATCCTGGCCTCTTCGGCCGGTGCGTCCGGCAGCTCGGCCGAGCTTGTGGTGAGCGCCAGCTCGGCGGCGGTGCGCTCGGCCTTGGCGTCGGCCAACTCGGCCTCGATCCTGGCGGTTCGGTCGTTGAGGGCCTTCCTGATGGGCGGCCCGCCCTTCCAGACGATGAGCCCGGTGATCACGAAGAACGCGATGCTGCCCCAGATGACCTCGTTGATGTCGCCGGCGAAGTGCAGACCGTTCGGTTCCTCGGCCGCCAGTTGGTACAGGAGACTCATTGCTCAGGTCCTCAGTTCGGGTTGTCGAGGTGTCGGTTGACCACCGGGCGGGCGGCGTCGAGCGTGATCTGACGGTTCATGATCTTCGATGCTGCGCCGACGGCCAGCTGTTCCACCTGGGGGCGCAGGGCGGCGACCGCCTCTTCCCGGTCGCGGGCGATCTCGGTCTCGGCGATCTCCTTCATCGCCGTGACCTCCCGTTCGGCTCTGGCCACCAAGCGCTGACGCTCGGCCTCGGCCTCGGCCCGTGCCTGGTCGATGATCGCCGCCGCTTCTGCCCGCACCCCGGCCAGCTGGTCGTCGAGCTCCGACGATGCGGACGCCGCCTGGCTCCGGGCCAGATCGGCGGCGTCCCGGTCGGCCTGGATCGTGGCCGCCCGGTCGTTCATGATCCGCTGGACCGGCGGGAGCAGGACGTAGCGCATGAGGAAGTAGAGCGCCGCGAACGCGATCGCCCCCCATAACAGCTCGTTCGTGGTGGGGAGGATGGGGTTCGCGGTGCCCTCGGCATCGGCTTCCTCGGCTGCGAGTAGCAGGAAGTACATGCGTCGACCCTCAGGCGAACTTGAGCAGGATGAAGACCACGAAGCCGATCAGGGCCAGGGCCCGCGCTGCGGCGCTGGATAATCTGCGTGTGTTGATGGTGGGCACCGATATGGCGATCGGCAAAATGACCGCGGGGCTGGAGATTTACCGATGGATTACCGAGCAAAATGTAACTAGCTCCTTCATTGCTACCGGGCAAGTCGGGATCACCATTACCGGGAGTGGAATACCGCTGGATGCGTTTATCGTCGACCAGGCCTGTGGTGCAGTAGAGTCAGCAGTGCTGGAAGCGGCAGATAGCGACGTCGTTTTTATTGAGGGACAGGGCTCGCTGCTGCATCCTGGAAGCACGGCGACCCTGCCCTTGATGCGGGGAAGTTGTGCCAACCGTCTGATTATGTGTCATCGCGCCGGCAAGACGCATTTACAGAATCCGTCACATATAAAAGTGCCGCCGCTAAAAGATTTCATCAAACTCAATGAAGATCTCGCCGGTGCATGCGGATCGCTGACCAGGCCTGAAACAACGGGTATTGCATTAAATACTGCAGGCTTTGATGATGTCCAAGCGGATCAGGAAATAAAACGCATTGAGGACGAAACGGGTTTGCCGGTCGAGGATGTGGTAAGAAATGGAGCCGCTAAACTGGGTCGGG
>JAHELU010000212.1 GCA_024644005.1 Acidimicrobiales bacterium
CACCGCCCGCGGACACACCGGAGCCTCGCGACCACGCCCCGCGCCCGCGGACGCGCCGAGTCCTGCGACGCCGCCCCGAGCCCGCGGACACACCGGAGCCTCGCGACCACGCCCCGCGCCCGCGGACGCGCCGAGTCCTGCGACGCCGCCCCGAGCCGTCGCACCCGCCCGCAACCTCGCCCGAGCCTTCGCGATCACGCCCCCGCGGACGCAGACGGGCTCGAGCCCCGGCGGCCTTGCGCCGTTTGACCCGCCGCTCGGTCAAACCAACAGCTGGCCCACAGCGTGCACCCGCCGGCCGCCACGCCGTCCCCGCTGCTGTTCCGTTCGCTGTTCCGTTCGCTGTTCCGTTCGCTGTTCCGTTCGCTGTTCCGTTCGCTGTTCCGTTTGATGTGCTCTCGGGACCAGTCTGTCGATTTGTCGACAGACTACAGCCACCGTGTGACATCGAAGGCCAGAGGTACGTCCACCACTCGGCCGAGCGGATCGCTGAGCATGCGGACGCGTCCGCTGACGCGCCATAAGCCCTTGGTCAGGCGCCGACGGGAGCTAGGGCCGCAATGACGGCACTGACGATCCGCCACCACCGACCCGACGCGCCCGCGGACGCGCCGGCCACGCGCCCGCAAACGCGCCCTTACCCCATGGCGACACACCCGCGGACGCGCCCACACCCCACCGCCACGCGCCCGCGGACGCGCCCAACACCCCGCCGGCCACACGCCCGCGGCCACGCGCCTGAGGACGCGCCCGACACCTCACCGGCCAGGCGCCCCGCGGCCAGCTTGCGCCGCTCGGTCGGACCAGTGGCTGGCCCACGGTGGAGACGGCTGCGCAGCACCACGCCGACATACCGGCCGCGGCGCCCAGCCACGCAGGATTTCAAGGGCCCACCAAGCTGCCAACACGACGCGTCCGCGGACGCGCCACCGCCGACCCGGGGCAGCTGAGTCCGATCGGTGCTCACGGGATTCGAGAAGAGGATGCGGCTGCGGCGGTGGCTCTGAATCGCTCGAGGACCTCGTCGTAGGTCTGCACCCGGCGAGGGTGGGGCTCGACGGGCGACCCGTGGCCGACGGCAGCGGCCGGATCGACCGTCACGCCGAGACACGTGAGCGCCAGCAGCCCGGCGCCACGAACCGAGGCGTCGCTGGCATCGTGCGGGACGAGCGGTATGCCGAGGACGTCGGCCAGCATCTGCCGCCACCACGGTGCGGTGGAGCCGCCGCCGGCCACGAGCGCCCGGTCCACGAGGTGCCCGGCCTCGGTCAGCGCATCCAGGCCGTCGCGCAGCGCGAACGCCACCCCC
Source organism: Acidimicrobiales bacterium (assembly GCA_024644005.1). Classification (GTDB taxonomy): domain Bacteria; phylum Actinomycetota; class Acidimicrobiia; order Acidimicrobiales; family SZUA-35; genus JAHELU01. Next base: position 1,310 of record JAHELU010000212.1, read on the forward strand.
TCGAACACGGATCGAATGAGGTCGGCGCGATCGGTCCCGGACCGGAGGCCGTTCCAGCCGCCGGTCAGCTCCGCATCCAGGTGAGGGGTGCGCTCACCGGTGAGGTAGGGCAGGAACGTGACACCGCTCGATCCGGGCTCGGTCCGGGCCACTGCAGCGGCTGCCTCCTCCAGGTCCACCTCGAGGAGACCGAGGGCCCAGTCGACGGCGATCCCGACGTTCTGCATCGCAGCCATCGCATACCACAGCCCGCCGGTTGCGGCTCGAAAGAGATGGGTCCGGTGGGTCGGGTCGATCCGGGGGCCACCGTCGGGGAGCCCCCCGACGAGCGTGGCGATCTGGCCCCCGGTCCCGGTCGACACCTGGGTCTGGCCAGGGGCGATGCCGGCCCCGAGCAGCGCCGCTGCGGTGTCGGCCGCTCCGACCGCGACCGGCAGCCCGGCGGTCAGACCGAACCTGGTGGCCGCCGGCGAAGTGAGCGATCCCCCCAGTGCAGCTGACCGGGCCACCGGCGGCAACCACGAGCGCTCGACCTCGAAGACCTCGCAGGCCGCCGGTGACCAGTCGTCCTCGGTCATGTCCCAGAGCAGCGTCGCCGAGGCGTCGGACGGATCGGTGGCCGCTGCGCCGGTGAGGCAGCCCCGCAACCAGTCCTTGACCTGGAGGGCCCAGACCACGCGGTCGAACGTGCCCGGCTCGATCCGGCGCAGGGCAGCCACGGTCGGCCCGGCCATGCCGGCCACGATCGGGTTGGCCAGCCGACCCAGCTCGCGCTCGTCGAATCGAGCCCGCAACGGGGCGAGAAGGGGTTGGGAGCGCCGGTCCGACCAGAGCACCGCCGGCCGGATCGGCTCCAGCGCCGAATCGCAGAGCACCACGCCGTGCATCTGACCGGACAGGCCGATGGCCACGACGCTCGCGTCGGGCCGTTCGGCCAGCGCGGCGCCCACCGCAGACCGGGCGGCTTCGAGCCAGCAGCGCGGATCGCTCTCCGACCAGCCGGGCCGGGGCTCGGTGACGACGTTCGCCGCCCGACCGACGGCCAGGAGCCCACCCTCGAGGTCGACGAGCCCGGCCTTGGTCGACCCGGTGCCGACGTCGATTCCGAGCGCAACCTCGACCATCAGCGGTAGCGGTTGGGGTCGGGCCGACCGGGCCGCCGGCTACCGGGAGCCGAGCAGTTGCTGGGCCCGGGACCGGAACTCGGCGATGTTGGCCTCCTTGATGTCCTCGTAGCCCCGGACGATGTCCGGCAGCTCGGCGACCTCGACCGCGAGGTCGTAGCTCTCGGGCGACAGCGTGTCGAGCACCCGGTCGAGCAGCCCCTCGTACTCGCCGATCAGCTCTCGCTCCATCTTGCGATGCCTGCCCCGACCGAAGGGGTCGAGGGCGGTGCCACGAAGCCGCTTCATCCTGGTCAGCGTGGCGAAGGCCACCTCACCGGAGCGGCCGAGCCCGATCTTGGACTTGTAGCCGAGCCGGCGCATGGTGGGCGGGTGCAGCTTGTAGGTGATCTTGGCGTCGGCCCCGAACTGCTCGGCCAGCGCATCCTTGAAGGCGTCCGACCGGTGGAGCCGCGCCACCTCGTACTCGTCCTTGTAGGCCATCAGCTTGTAGAGGTAGCGGGCAACGGCCTCGGACAACCTGGTGTCGGCCGTGACTGCCGCCTCCCTGGCCCTGACCTCGTTCACCTTCTCGATGTACCGCCGGGCGTAGGCCTCGTCCTGGTAGTCGATCAGGTCCGGCACCCGGATCGACAGCAGCCGGGACAGCTCCTCGGAGGGGGCTGCAACGGTGTCGATCAGCGCCTGGGCCTTGGCCGAGCGGCGGGCCTCGGCCCGCTTCACCGAGCCGGGCCGGTGCAGTCCGAGGCTGTCGAGCCAGGCCGGATCCAGTGCGATCTTGCGACCGATCCGGAACGCCTGGATGTTGGTGTCCACCGCCACCCCGTTGAGCTCGATGGCCCGCTCGATGGCGTCGGACGAGATGGGGACCACCCCCTGCTGGTATGCGGCACCGAGCACGATCACGTTGGCCGGCATGTGGGAGCGGAACAGGTTGTCCGAAACGGTCCCGGCGTCGAAGTAGACGTTCTTGGCCGACACGGTGGTGCTGTCGATGACGGCCTGGAGGGCTGCCCACTCGGGGAAGTCGGCGCTCGTGTCGCGTACCATCGCCCCGGTCGGGACCTTGCTCGACGACACGACCGCCACCGTCTTGGCGGGGTCGGTCTTCTCGAGGTTGGCCGGGTTGGTGCCGGTCAGCACGTCGAAGACCAGATAGGCGTCGGCCTCGCCCGACGACACCTTGTTGGCGGTGCCGGTCTCGGCGTCGCTGTCGAGCCGGCGGATCTTGAGGTTGGAGATGACCGACCCGCCCTTCTGGGAGAGCCCGGTCTGGTCGAGCCCGTCGGCCTGCTTTCCGTCGAGCAGCGCTGCGGTGGCCAGCAGCTGGTTGACGGTGACGACGCCGGTGCCGCCGATGCCCATCATGAGGATGTCGCCCTCGTCGATCCGGTCCGGCTCGGGTAGGTCGTCGCCGATCGGATCGAAGGGAACGGTCGCCTTCTTGGTTGCGTTGGGATCGGGGATGACCTCGACGAATGCCGGGCAGTCACCGTCCAGGCAGGTGTAGTCCTTGTTGCAGGACGACTGGTGGATCTGGGTCTTGCGGCCGAACTCGGTCTCGACCGGTTGGACGGACAGGCAGCTGGACTTGACGCCGCAGTCACCGCAGCCCTCGCAGACGGCCTCGTTGATGAAGACCCGCATCGCGGGGTCGGCCACGATGCCCCGCTTGCGGTCGCGCCGCAGCTCGGCGGCGCAGGCCTGATCGTAGATGAGCACGGTGCAGCCCGGGACGTCCCGCAGCAGGCGCTGGGCCTCGTCCATCCTGGATCGGTGCCAGATCGGCACGTCCGGGGCGAAGGCGGCGTCTGACGGGTACTTGCCCGGGTCGTCGGTGACCACGATGATCTTGGCCACGCCCTCGGCGTGTATCGAACGGGTCAGTGCGGGGACCGACATCTGCCCGTCGATGTCCTGCCCACCGGTCATGGCCACCGCGCCGTTGTAGAGGATCTTGTAGGTGATGTTGGTGCCGGCCGCCACCGCCTGGCGCAGGGCCAGGCTCCCCGAGTGGTGGTAGGTGCCGTCACCGATGTTCTGGAACCGGTGCTCCATGGTGACGAACGGGGCGGCCCCGACCCACTGGATCCCCTCGCCCCCCATCTGGGTCGTGCCCTTGGTGGCACGACCGGGGTTGATCCCGGCCATGCCGTGGCAGCCGATGCCGCCACCGGCCTCGGAGCCCTCGGGGACCCAGGTCGAGGTGTTGTGGGGGCAGCCGGAGCAGAACCCGGGAGCCCGGCTGGCGCTGCCCGAGGACTTGGTCGACAGCGGGATCAGCACCCGCTCCCGCTCGGCCGGGGCCACCGCGTCCTCGCCGAAGCGGTCGACCAGGAAGTCCCGCAGCAGCTTGGTGATCAGGTCGACGTCCATCTCACCGTGGCCGGGGAACCAGATCGTGCCGTTCTCGTGGTGCTTGCCGAGGATCCGGGGGGCGTTCGGCTGCCCGTACAGAGCCTCCCTGACGAACATCTCGATGAAGGCCCGCTTCTCCTCGACCACCACGATCGTGTCGAGTCCGGCGGCGAACTCACGGATCGAGGACGGCTCGAGGGGCCACACGACGGCCGGCTTGAGGATCCGCACCCCTCGCCGCCGGAGCTCCGCCTCGTCGAAGCCGAGCCGATCGAGGGCGGCCCGGAGGTCGTAGTAGGTCTTGCCGGCGGCGACGATGCCGACGGCGGCATCGGCCGTGTCGACGGTCTGGCGGTTGAGGTCGTTGTGGGCGATGAACTCCTGGGCGGCCTGGAGCCGGCCCTCGTAGACCTCGCGCTCCATGGCGACGGCCAGTGGACCGAACAGCCGGTCCTCCTGGGTGTGGGCCCAGGGCTTGCCGTCCCACTCCCACTCCGGCCGCTCGGACTGGACCCGGCCTGGCCCGACCTTGATCGTCGAGTAGCCGTCGGCCACGTTGGTCACGATCTTGAGCGCCGACCACAGCCCGCAATAGCGGGACAGGGCATAGCCCCAGCGCCCGTAGTCGGACACCTCCTGGACGCTGCCCGGATAGAAGATCGGCGTCTCGAAGTGGAGGAGCACGAACTCCGATTCGGCGGTCAGGGTCGACGACTTCGATGCCGGGTCGTCGCCGGCCACCAGCAGCACGCCGCCGTTCGGGTCGACGCCCGAGACGTTGGCGTGACGAATCGCGTCACCCGACCGGTCGACGCCGGGGGCCTTGCCGTACCACATGCCGAGCACGCCGTCGTAGCGGCCCTCCCAGTTGTGGTTCGCCAGCTGACTTCCCCACACCGCGGTTGCGCCGAGGTCCTCGTTGAGGCCGGGGATGAACGTGATGTTGTTGGCGTCCAGCTCGGCCTTGTTGCTGAGCATGAGGGTGTCGACGCCGCCGAGGGGCGAGCCACGGTAGCCACTGACCATCGCCGCGGTGTTGAGCCCGTCTCGCCGGTCGGCCCCGATCTGGTCGAGCAGCACCCGGAGCAGGGCCTGGACACCCGACATGGCGACATCACCTTCACCGAGGCCGAACCGGTCTTCGAGCTTGTATTCCACTAGCGACATGGACTGTCTCCCTTCCCGGGCTCCGTTTTGACCGCCATCGGTACGGCGCGGGACGGAGGTCTCGGCGTCAATTCCACCACGTTTGGACGCCGGCGACGAAACTCGCCGTCCCGGACGCACGAACCGGGCGTCACGGTCGACGCGCCCCGCCGAAGAGCCGGTGGAGCACGTCGTAGGTGCCGATCGTCAGCGTCCCGGTCAGATCGAGAGCGATCGAGTTGCGGACGAGCTCGTCCAGCGGGCCGTCGATGCCGATCGCCCCGAGCTCCACGAGCCCCTCGTGCTCGATCCGACGCGTCACCGCCCGTAGGTGATCGGCCAGGAACCCGTCTCGATTGGCGTTCGCGGTCGCTGCGTCCATCGGGGCGCCATCCGAGATGACCACCAGGACCCGCCGCCCCTCCCGCCGCCGGAGCAGCCGCCGGTAGGCCCATTCGATCGCCTCGCCGTCCAGCCCCTCCCGGTAGTGCTCGGTGCGCAGCATGGCAGCGAGCCCGAGCCTGGCCGGCCGCCACCGCTCATCGGC
>JAHELU010000047.1 GCA_024644005.1 Acidimicrobiales bacterium
CCACCGTCGACTTCCCGGAACCGGCCGGACCGTCGATCGCCACCACCGTCAGCTCATCGGTCATCGCGAGCTCCCATCGTCGAGGTCCCGGAGCGAGGGACGGTAGCCGCGAGCCATCAGCCCCCCCACCAGCCGCTCGGCCTTGGCGGCGTCGACGACCAGCATCATCACGCCCTCCCGACCCTCACCGGAGTGGGAGATCTCGAGATCGAGGATGTTCACGTCCAGCTCGGCGGCCAGCGTGGCGATGGCCGCGATCTCGCCCGGCCGGTCCGGGATCGGTACGGCCAGCTCCGAGACCTTGTCCACCTGGCCGTAGCCGACGGGCAGGTTCAGCCTGGCGGTCCTGGCCGTGTCGAGCAGCTTGTACAGCCCCGATCGGTCCGATTCCGCCACCAGCGACCGGGTCTCGGTCAAGGCGTCGATCAGCCGGTCGAGGCCGATCACGATGGCCTCCCGGTTGGCGACGCAGATGTCGGGCCAGATCGCGGGCCGGCCGGCCGAGATGCGGGTCATGTCCCGGAAGCCGCCGGCCGCCAGTCGCAGGAGCGCCCGGTGCTCGACCGATGTGCTGTCGGCCAGATTCATCAACGCCGCCGAGGTCAGATGGGGCACGTGGCTGACCTGGGCCACCAGCTCGTCGTGCACCGTGGCCGGCAGGGCGATCGACTCGGCCCCGAGGACCCGGATCGTGGCCCGGACGGTCGAGAACGCCAGGTCAGAGGTATCGGGACCCGGGGTCACGACCCACATCGCCCCGGCGAACAGGTCCGCCCTGGCGCCGGAGATCCCGTCCTGGTCGGAGCCGGCCATCGGATGGCCGCCGATGAACCGGGGGTCGGCAACGGCCCTGCAGATCGCCGCCTTGGTCGAGCCGACGTCGGTCACCACGCCCGTGGTCTCGGCCAGGGCCCGCTCGACGAGCTCGACGATGGACCCGACCGGAGCCGCCACCACCGTCACCGCAGCATCGGGGTCGAGTCCGGTGCGGTGGGCGACGCCTCGGGCCACCGCTTCACGTTCCACCTCGGGATCGATGTCGACCGCCGAGACATCCCAGCCGTTGGCCCGCAGGGCCAGCCCGATCGAGCCACCGATCAGACCGGTGCCGATCACGTTCGCCCGCTCGTTCACCTCGACCGCCCGACTGCGATCATGTCGCCGGCTCCTGCTCGAGATCGTCCGCCCCGATGTCGTCGCCGGGCTCGGCCAGATCGGGCCGGAGGGTGGTGGCGCGACGGAGGAACACGTGGCGGAGCTGGTCTCGGCCGTGATCGGTCTCGACGTGGAGCATCACGCGGATGCACCGCTCGAGGCCACCCTCGGTCGGCATCTCCTGGGCGCACAGCAGCGGCACGTCGGTCAGACCGAACCCTCGGGCCCCGGCCGCCGGGGGCAAGCTCGTCAGATCCTGGGTGGCAGTGAACAGCACGCTGATGACGTCGTCGACCGAAAGGTGGTTCCGCTCGAACAGGGCGGTCAGCAGCTCGATGGTCCTGCGCCGGATCTCGGCGGGATCGTCGGCATCGACCGTGATCGCCCCCCGAAGTGCGCGTACTGCCATGGGCGGAGGTTACCGTCGTGGCTCGACGGCCCGTTGCAATTGCAGCAGTTCGTCGCCCGACAGCGGCCTCGAGAATCCAGGCTTCAGCTTCGGATCGGTGATGGGCCCGATCCGGGATCGGACGAGGCGCACCACGGGGTGGCCGACCGCCTCACACATGCGCCTGACCTGCCGGTTCCGGCCCTCGTGGATGGTCAGCCGGAGCAGCCCGGGTTCGACGAGGGAGGCCTTGGCGGGCGAGGTCGGCCCGTCGTCGAGCTCCACGCCCTCACGTAGTGCCCGGAGCGCCCGACGCGACACCTTGCCCTCCACCTCGGCCAGGTACTCCTTCTCGATGCCGAAGCTCGGATGGGTCAGGCGATGGGCCAGCGCCCCGTCGTTCGTCAGCAGCAGGAGCCCCTCGGTGTCGAGATCGAGTCGCCCCACCGGGAACACGCGGGGCTCGGCAGGCACCAGCTCGATCACCGTCGGCCGACCCTGCGGATCGGCTGCGGTGGTGACCACCCCGGCCGGCTTGTTCAGGAGATAGGTGACCGCATCGGGTCTCGTCGAGTACACGACCCCGTCGACCGAGAGCTCGTCATCCGGTCCGACCCGGGCCCCGAGCTCGACGACCGTGCCGTTGACCCTCACTCGGCCCTCCCTGACGAGGATCTCGTTCGCCCGCCGACTACCGAGACCGATCCTGGCCAGCACCTTCTGGACCCGCTCCCGACCGTCAGTCTCCTGGCCGGGCTGTTCGGGCATCGCGCTCATGCATCCTCGACCCCGCCGTCGCCGGGGGCGGCGATCTCTCCGTTCGGCGACCGGCCGGGCTCCTCGGTGTCCGGGTCCGAGTCCGGCACCGGCTCGTCGCCGTCGATCTTGAGGGTCTCCTCGAGGGCTTCCAGCACGGCCGCCGAGGGGACGAAGTCGCCGAGCGAGGGGAGATCGTCGGTCGACATCAGCCCGAGCTGCTCGAGGAAGAAGTCGGTGGTACCGAACAGCGACGCCTGTCCGGGCCCCTCGTCCTTGCCCTGCTCGGCAACGTAGCCTCGCTGGACGAGCGTCCTGAGCACGGCGTCCACGTTGACGCCACGGATGGCGCTGATCTGACCCCGGGAGATCGGTTGCTTGTAGGCCACGATGGCCAGGGTCTCCAGCGCAGCGCTCGACAGCCGGTTGGGGACGCCCTCCATGGCGTAGCGCTCGACGTACGGATGGACGTCGGGGTGGGTCTGGTAGCGCCAGCCACCGGCGACCTCGACCAGCTGGAAGCCCCGGCGGTGCGTCTCGTACTCGTCGGCCAGCTCCCGGCACATCGCAGCGACGAGATCGGCCGGCAGCTCGACGAGCTGGGCCAGGAGCTGCTCGGTGGTCGGGTCGGTGGCGACGAGCAGCACCGCCTCGATCGCCCGTCTGGCCTCGCTCAGCATCTCGGCCGACGGCGGCTCCGTTCGGTTCGTGGTCATCCGTCGTACACATCCGCCCCGGCCATGGCCAGCTCCCGATCGGCGTGGTCCCCCACCCAGCTGACCGTGAGGTCGCCGAAGCAGGTGGCCTGGTCGAGCTCGACGAGGCCGAGCTTGAACAGCTCGAGGACGGCCAGGAACCGGACCACGATCTCGATCCGTTCCTCGACACCATCGGTCAGCGCCCGGAACGTCATCGGGCCGTCGGCCGGCAGCAGTCGGATGAACCGATCGATCGCCTCGGTCACGCTGGCCTTCGATACCGAGATGTGCGCCAGCGACACCGCCGGTGCCGGCTTCTCCGAGGCCACCCGGAGGAACGCCTTGCGGAGCTTGGCCGCCGTCATGCCGGCCAGCGGATCCGGACTCAGGGCCAGGAACTTCTCCTCCAGCCCCACCAGGCGGGGTCGGGACAGACGGGCCGCGGCCATGAGCTCGGTGAGCACGGTTGCCGCGTCCTTGAACGTCTTGCACTCCAGCAGCCGGGCCAGGAGCATGTCCCGCTCCTCCCACAACCCCAGCTCCTCGTCGAGGTCGAGGCCGTCGTCTGTCGGCAGCAGGCGACGGCACTTCAGCTCGACGAGCGTGGCTGCGATCAGCAGGAACTCGGTGGAGAGCTCGAGGTCGCACGCCTCCAGACGAGCGACCTCGGCGAGGTAGGCGTCGACGATCTCGCACAGCCGGACCTCGTAGAGATCCACGTCCTCTTTGAGGATCAGGTGGAGCAGGAGGTCGAACGGTCCCGAATAGCTCTCGGTTTGGACCTGGAATGACATCGATGTGATTCTACTCGAATTCGGGGGAAAGCTCCGACCACCTGACCTAGTCTACGGCCTCATGAGCAGCGATGACGGTCAGGACGTTCCCGCAACCAGGGAGTCGCCAATTCGGCCCCGGGCCTTCTCCGGGATCCAGCCGACCGGTACCGTCCACCTCGGGAACTACCTGGGCGCCCTGCGCAACTGGGTGGACCTGCAGGACACCACCGACGGGGTCTACTGCGTCGTCGACCTCCACGCCCTGTCCGTGCCCCGTGAGCCGGGCGAGGTCCGGCAAGCCACCATCGAGGCCGTCAAGGACCTCCTCGCCATCGGCATCGATCCCGACCGGTCGATCCTCTTCGTCCAGTCGCATGTCCGGGAGCACACCGAGCTGACCTGGCACATGCAGTGCGTCGCTGCGTTCGGCGAGCTCCGCCGCATGACCCAGTTCAAGGACAAGAGCGAGAGCAACGACTTCGTGTCGGCCGGGCTGTTCACCTATCCCACCCTCCAGGCCGCCGACATCCTGCTGTACGACACCGATATCGTGCCGGTCGGCGACGATCAGCGCCAGCACGTGGAGTTCACGAGGGACCTCGCCATCCGGTTCAACAACCGCTACGGCGACGTGCTCGTGGTGCCGGAGCACCGGATCCCCGAGGCCGGGGCCCGGGTCATGGACCTCCAGAACCCGGGAGGCAAGATGTCGAAGTCGGCGGACTCCCCCCAGGGAACCGTGCTGCTCACCGACTCAGAAGCCGACATCACCAGGAAGTTCAAGCGAGCGGTGACGGACAACGACGCCGAGGTCCGCTTCGACCCGGAGCGCAAGCCGGGGGTGTCGAACCTCCTGACGATCCTGGCGGTCGCCACCGACGGCGATCCCGTCCAGCTGGCCTCCGGCTACAGCCAGTACGGGCCCTTGAAGGCGGACGCCACCCAGGCGATCCTGGAGCTCCTGCGGCCCATCCAGAAGCGGCGGGCCGAGCTGGACGACCCGGAGGTGGTCCAGCTGCTGGCCAGGGGCGCGGACAAGGCCAGGGCGGTGGCCGTGCCGGTCATGGACCGCGTCCGGGCCGCCGTGAACCTGCTCTAGCGGGCGCTCCGGTTCGGGCCGACCGCTCAGCCGGCCGGCGCGAGGGCCAGATCGAAGCTGAGATCGGGGTTGCCCGGCCAGAAGTTGTGGACCTCGACGGTCACGGTGTTGGTCCCATCCACCAGGGCTGCGGCACCGATGACATGGTCGACCAGTACCTCGTCCGCCGTGCCCACCCAGTTGAGCGGACGGGTGTTCCACTCGATCGGGCCGGCCGGCATGTTCGTTCGCAGCACCTCGATGCCGTTCAGGTAGACCACGGCACCGTCATCGACCTGCAGGCTGAGGATCAGGTCCCCGTACGCCGCTGCGTCCACCACCTCGAACTGCCGGCTGAAGTAGTACGCCTCCTGGCCTGCGGTCAGCACCGTCGCCTCGTCGCCCTCGCCGAAACCGAGCTGGGCGGTGGCGACCGGACCGGTCAGCGCGAGCGGCCAGCCGTCCGGCGCACCGTCGCTCGAGTCGGCGTTGGCCCAGTCCGAGCCCAGCGCCACGAGCGGAGCAGGCGGGGTCTCGACGATCTCGTCCGACGGGTCGAGGCGGACGTCGAAACCGAGATCACCGTTGCCGGACCACACGTTGTGGATCTCCACCGCCAGCACGTTCTCCCCATCCACGAGGGCGTCGGCCGGAACGGCGTGGGTGGTGAAGTCCTCCGCGAGGCCCGCCCGCCAGTCGTCGGCCGGTGTGGACGCCGTGACCGTGCCGGCCCGGAGATTGTCCCGCAGGATCTCCTGCCCGTTGAGGTAGACGATGGCGCCGTCGTCGGCCTTCAGCGCCAGTGCGAGCGACGATGGCCGCTCGCCTGTGAAGGAGAACGTCTTTCGTGCGTAGTACGTGATGTTGCCCGCTGCCATCACGGTGAACTCGTCGCCGTCGCCGAAGCCGAGCTCGGCAGGACCTTCCGCCCAGTCGCCATCGTCGAAGCCCGGCTCCCGCCAGGCGGTACCGAGGTCGGCGCCGCTGTCGTCATAGCGCCAGTCCGAGCGGGCGTCGATCAGCCGGCCGTCCACCCTCGGGCCTTCGCCGCAGAGCTTGGCGAACCCACCGATCCATCGTGGACGGCCGCTGTCGACCCCGCCGACGTGGAAGTCGCCGCCGATGTACAGGCACCCGTTGGTGTCGCTGGCGATGGCCCAGGTGCCGTCCCTGGGGCTGTGGATGTCCGGCATGAACTCGTCGATGAGCGCCCCGGTGGCGGCGTCGTATGCCATCACCAGGCGGTGGGGGGTCCGCTCGCCGTCCTCCGACGAGTAGTGGTCCAGGTAGCCGTTCCGGATCGAATACGTGCAGTGGCAGCCGGCGAAGACCACGTCACCGATCTTCTCCCCTCCCTGGTAGGCGCCGCCGGCGAAGTACCCCTGGGGAAGGAACTGGTCACCGATGATGCCGGTGTGGTGGTAGGCCAGCATCTGCTGGTCGTCGGCGTCCAGGACCTGCAGGACGTGCTGCTCCCCGACGGCGAACACCAGATCGTCGCCGTAGACCACGTCGAAGATCTCCGGCTGGGACGTCGTGTTGCGGGGCAGCTCGATCTTGCCCGGCACCGAGGCGCCGGCGGTGCCGTCGACCGTGTGGAAGTGACCGGTGTCCGGCTCGCCGTTCACCGCCGTGAAGTACCCGCTGAGGTGGACCTCGTTGCGACCGGGATCGGTGTCGAGGCCCCAGATCCCGGACCCGGTGACCATCGGCTTCCAGGCGGTGTCGATCACCGCCGTCGGGGTCGAGAACCGGCCGACCTTGTAGACCCTCGTGCGGGAGCCGTTGCTGCCGTTGAGGTGCGAGAAGTTGCCGGCGACGTAGACCAGATCACCGTCGACCTTCAGGTCCCGGACCGTCGCCCGCAGGGTCGACCACGGGCGCTCGACCGATCCGCTGAACGTCGGGTCGATGGCGCCGGTGAGCGGATCGAGCGCCACCAGCCCTTCCCGGGCGGTGCCGTTGACCATCTCGAACTCGCCACCGACCAGCACGGAGCCGTTCGGCAGCACGTCGAGCGAGTACACGGCCCGATCGAGCTGCGGGGTCCAGGTCGAGATCCAGTCGCCGGTATCGACGTCGAAGGCCGCCACATAGGACTGCACGATCGGCGTGGCCGTCTTGTTCTCCTGCACGTTGAGGAAGGCCCCGCCGACGAACATCCGGTTGCCGCTCTGGACGAAGTCCCAGACCAGGTTGTCGATCGTCTGGGTCTGGGTCTCGCCCGGATTCTGGCCGGAGACGCCCCAGGTGCGCACCGGCACCATGTCGAGGGCCTCGAGGTCGATGGTGTCGGCGTGGGGGGCGGCAACCGCCGGCGCAGCAGGGGTGATCGCCGGCACGGCGGCCATCAGGCCGATCAGCCCGGTCAGGACCGCCAGTCGCCGGGCCGTCGCACGGGCCGGGCCGGTCCTGCGCAAGTCGGTCTCACGCTCGGGGCTCACAGCTCGTACCCTCCCTCGGCGCAGACGGAGAGGAACCCGATCAGCGGAGCGGGGTCTGCAACCGCTCCATCCTCCACCGACGCTGCCAGCGGCTCGGCCCAGACCTGGATCGACGGCAGCTCCGACGCCCTGGCCCGATCCGCCGCCGTGACGAGCCGCTCGATGGCCACCGATCCGTTGCCGCCGTCGAGGTGATCGATGGCGATCTCGACGTGGGCGCACGCGAGGTTGGCTGCGTCGTCGAGGGAGGCGAGCTCCCCGGACGAGTTGCGGGCCCGGCCGTCGCGCTCGGTGGCCACGTCGGCGCCGTCGTCGACCACGTCGACCCTGTCGAGCAGGTCACCGCCGGCCCCCGGCTCGAGCTGCTCGGCGATCTCGGGAATGACGTCGCCGGGCTCGGCCAGCTCGGGACCGTCGGCGGCCGACTGCGGCACGGGGTCCACCTCGACGTCGACCACGGGGTCGAAGCCCTCGTCGACAGGGTCGCCGAAGACCAGCCTGGTCTCGGCATCGCCCGTCCCGCCCACTGCTGCGTCCGAGGCCGACTCGTCGCCGGCGGTCATGTCCGTCTCGGCATCCGGCCGGCCGCTCTCCAGGCCGGTGTCGCCGCCCCTGCTGCAGGCCCCGACCATTACCATGGCGGCCAGGAGAGAGGCGAGCCCGGGCAGGCGAGAACGGCGAGAGGCGCGGGCGCGGCGGTGCATACTTCGACTGAGTACCACTGCTGGCGCCCTCGGCCCATGGGCCATCGAGCCTTTCGTTCGGCCGGCCGACCCATGTTCGCTGGGCCTCCAGGACCACAGCTCCCGCTGTGCAGGGCCAACCGACGACGCTGGTCGCGAGCCCGGTCGCAGCTTTCAATCAGACGTCGAAGGCTTGCTCCAGTGTCCGAGATGACGCCGGTCACCTATACTCCTCCGATCGTGCACACATCTCGCGGACGGGTCGCTCTTCTAGCCGTAATCGTGCTTTCGCTACTCGTGTTGCTCGGCGCGCCAGCGGCCAGCGCCCAGGGCGACGGCGAACAGGTCAACGGCACCCTGCAGTACCGGGACGCCGAAGGCAGCCAGATCGCCGTGGCCGGGATCGAAATCGTCGTGCGCGACGCCGACGGCAACGAGGTCGGTACGGCCGTCAGCGGCGAGGACGGCACCTTCTCGCTCGATCTGCCCGGAGCGGGCGATTACACCGCAACAATTGTTCCCGAGACCGTTCCCGCCGGGGTGACGCTCCGCAACCCGGACAGGATCGAGCTCAGCTTCAGCGTCAATGCCGGCCGGAGTCGACCGCTCGCCTTCCCGCTGATAGAGGGTGACGGGTCCGAGCTGCTCACCGCCGGATCGTCGACGTGGGAGAGCGCCGCCAGGCTGGCGGTCGACGGGCTGAAGTTCGGGCTCATCATCGCCATGTGCTCGATAGGGCTCTCCCTCATCTTTGGCACCACCGGGCTGGTCAACTTCGCCCACGGCGAGCTCGTGACCGTCGGCGCAGTGCTGGCCTTCGCCTTCAACGTCGGCCTGGGACTGCACCTCCTGCTGGCGGCCCCGATCGCCATCCTCATCACGGCCGCGCTCGGCGGCGCCAACGACCGCTTCCTGTGGCGCCCCTTGCGAGATCGCTCCACCGGGCTCATCGCCATGCTCGTCATCTCGATCGGGCTGAGCATCCTGGTCCGGTACTTCGTGCTGTGGCAGTTCACCGGATTCCGCCGGTCCTATGAGCAGTACAGCCTGCAGACCGATGGCCTGACCATCGGTCCCGTCACCATCGTTCCCCGGGAGACGATCACCATCGTGCTGGCGGCTGCGGTTCTGGTCGGCGTGGCTCTCGTCGTCCAACGAACCCGCCTCGGCAAGGCCATGCGGGCGGTATCCGACAACAAGGATCTCGCCGAGTCCTCCGGCATCGACGTCGAGCGGGTGATCCAGATCATCTGGATCTCCGGAGCGGGGCTGGCCGGTCTCGGCGGCATCCTGTTCGGGCTGGACCAGCAGGTCAAGTGGGACATGGGCTTCGACCTGCTGCTGCTGATGTTCGCTTCGGTGACACTCGGCGGACTGGGCACGGCCTACGGGGCCCTCGTCGGCAGCATCATCGTCGGAATGTTCGTCCAGCTCTCGACGCTCGTCGTGGCACCCGAGCTGAAGAGCGTCGGGGCGCTCCTCGTGCTGGTCGCCATCCTGTTGGTTCGCCCTCAGGGCATCCTCGGACAGAAGGAACGGATCGGGTAGGTACAGATGGATTGGGCAACGATCTTCGAGAACGGTCTCAAGGCCGGTATCCGTCCCGAGGCGGCGTACTTCGCGCTGGCTGCGATCGGGCTCAACATCCACTTCGGCTACACCGGCCTGCTGAACTTCGGCCAGGCCGGATTCATGGCCATGGGCGCCTACGGCCTGGCCATCCCGGTGTTCGCCTACGGCTGGCCGTGGTGGATCGGCGTGTTCTTCGGCCTTCTCGCAGCTGTGCTGTTCGCCGTCCTCCTCGGCGTCCCGACGCTGCGGTTACGAGCCGACTATCTCGCGATCGTCACCATCGCCGCGGCCGAGATCATCCGGTTCATCTTCCGGGCCACCGATCTGCGTGAGATCACCGGAGGGTCGAACGGGATCAACGGGTTCAGCTCCGGGTTCTTCGACCTGAACCCGTTCAGCGGAACGATCAACATAGGGCCATTCGACTTCACCGCCCGGGAGATGTGGGTCATGATCGTCGGCTGGGGATTGGTGCTGATCGGAATCGGCCTCACCTACCTGATGATCGAGAGCCCGTGGGGTCGGGTGCTCAAGGCGGTCAGGGAGGACGAGGACGCGGCAAGGGCGCTTGGCAAGAACGCGTACAGCATGAAGATGCAGAGCCTCATCATCGGCGGTCTGTTCGGGGCCTTGGCCGGCATGATCCTGGCCCTCAGTCAGGGCTCGGTCCAGCCGAGCCCCACCGACCTGGGCCCACCGAAGACGTTCTTCGCATACGCCGCGCTGATCCTGGGCGGTACCGGTCGGCTCTGGGGCCCGGTCATCGGCTCGATCATGTTCATCGCGTTGCTGGCGTTCACCGACAACCTGCTCCGTCAGGCCCAGGCCGCAGACTACATACCGGAGGAGATCATCACTGGCACCGAGGTCGGCGTCATCCGCTTCGTCCTGCTCGGCGTCGGCCTGATGATCCTCATGCTGTACCGGCCACAAGGCCTATTCGGCGACAAGAGAGAGATGGCGTTCGATGTCTGACGGCGGATCGCAAGCAGCAGTCTCGTCCGACGAGAAACCGGCGAGCACGCCGGGCTCGGCCAAGCCGGACGCGATCCTGCTGGTCGACGGCATCCGCCGGAGCTTCGGGGGCCTCGTCGCGGTCGACGTCGACCACCTCGAGTTCCAACGGAATCGGATCACGGCGCTGATCGGACCGAACGGGGCCGGCAAGACGACGTTCTTCAACCTCATCACGGGCTTCGACACACCGGATGCCGGAACCTGGACCTATGACGGTCGGGACATGGGCTCGCTACCGGCCCACGAGGTGGCTCTGAACGGCATGGTCAGGACCTTCCAGCTCACCAAGGCGCTGTCCCGCCTCACCGTGATGGAGAACATGAAGCTCGGCGCCCAGCAGCAGCGGGGCGAGAACCTGTTTCGATCCTTCAACCATCGCGGCTGGAAGCGCCAAGAGGCCGAGATCGAGGCCAGGGCCGATGCGCTCCTCGAACGGTTCAAGATGGACCACATGCGCGACGAGTTCGCCGGCACGCTGTCCGGCGGGCAGCGCAAGCTGCTGGAGATGGCCAGGGCGCTCATGACCGAGCCGGCGATCATCATGCTCGACGAGCCGATGGCCGGTGTGAATCCGGCCCTGACCCAGTCGCTGCTGGGCCACGTGAAGGAGCTCCGGGACGAGGGAAGGACCGTCATCTTCGTCGAGCACGACATGGACGTCGTGCGCGATATCAGCGACTGGGTGGTCGTCATGGCCGAGGGCCGGATCATCGCCGAGGGCACCCACGAGGAGATCGGGGCGAACACGCAGGTGATCGACGCCTACCTGGGCCGTCACCACGACAGCACGTTGACCATCGACGACGACAATCCCTTCCTCGACCAGCCGGACGGATCGAGCAGCGAGAGCGCAGAGAGCCAGGACTGATGAGCGAGAGCCTACTGATCAACGTCGACGCCGTGACCGCCGGCTACGTCCCGGAGGTGGACATCCTCAACGATTGCAACCTCGAGGTCTTCGACGGCGAGCTGATCGGCATCGTCGGGCCGAACGGTGCCGGCAAGTCGACCCTCCTCAAGGCCATGTTCGGGCTGCTGAATATCAGGAAGGGATCGATCACGTTCCGGGGCGACGAGATCTCGAAGCTCAAGGCCCACGAGCTCGTCTCGCGCGGTATCGGTTTCGTGCCCCAGACCAACAACGTGTTCCCCAGCCTCACGGTCGAGGAGAACCTGGAGATGGGGCTGTATCTCGCCCCTGCCCGCTTCGACGAGCGATTCAGCGTCGTGGCCGACATGTTCCCCCGGTTGGCCGAGCGCCGCAAGCAGCGGGCCGGCTCGCTGTCGGGCGGAGAGCGACAGATGCTGGCGATGAGCCGAGCATTGATGATGGACCCCCAGGTCCTGCTGCTCGACGAGCCGTCGGCCGGCCTCTCCCCCGCCCTGCAGGATCAGGTCTTCGTCAATACCAAGCAGATCAACTCGGCAGGAATCTCGATCGTGATGGTCGAGCAGAACGCTCGGCGATGTCTCCAGATCTGCGACCGGGGCTACGTGCTCGACCAGGGCAGCAATGCCTACACGGACACGGGCGAGAACCTCCTCAACGACCCCAAGGTCATCGAGCTGTACCTGGGAACGTTGGCCAAGGTCGCCTGAGCTGCAGAACGCCCGCGGGCTGGCTTGCGCACGGCCTCGCGACCCCGGGTGACGGCTCACGAGCCGGGTAATCGAGCAGGATGATGGCCCGCCGCAGCATCCAGTAGAGGGCCCGATTGCGGGCACCGACGATGATCTGGCACCGGAGCGCAGCGTCGGTTGTGAGCGCTGGAGTCTGAAGAGGGTCGGTCCTCCAGGACCGACCCTCTTCAGAGAGTTGCAGTCGACCCGCCGGCACAGGCGCCGCCGGTCAGACCGTCCGGGTCAGCCGATGCTGGCGAACTTGTAGACGGTCAAGCTGTCGTCGATGGTGTTGCTGTCTTGGGCGTAGGACAGGATGGCGAAGCTCGCCTCCGTGGGCTCACCGGCGGCGCTGAACGCCTGGGGACCCGACGGGCCGTCGTAGTCGATGTCGACACCGTCGGCGATCAGCGCCTTGCAGTCAGCGAAGCTGGTGCACTTCTCGCCACCACCGGTCACGCCGTTTATCTTCTTGGCGATCTCGGCGGGGTCATCGGTCCCTGCGGCTTCGGCGGCCAGCGCCATGATGATGAAGGCGTCGTAGGTCTCCGGGCCGTAGGAGAAGTCGATGAGCTCCGGATCGACCCCGAGGAGCTGGTTCTGGAAGTCCTCGGTGATCTCCGCCGTCGGCAGCGTGCCCTTGATACCGGCGAGGATGCCGGGCTCGCTGAACTTCTCGCCGAGGGCGTTTCCGATGTTGCCATCGACCAGATAGATGCTGTTCGTCTCCGGGGTGATGCCGGCCTCGAACAGCCCGGTCAGGATCTGGGCCGACTCGTCGAAACCGATCACCACGACGGCCTCGGCACCGGAGGCGACGATCCGCTCAACCTCCGCATCGAAGCTGGGGGCCTTGGGATCGTAGACGAAGTCATCGACCACCTCGACACCCTGCGCCTCCAGTGGCTCCTTGGTGAATCGCAGCAAGCCCTCGCCATAAGGGTCCTGCAACGCCATCAGTGCAACGGTGCCGGAGCCCTCTTCGACGATCAGATCGGCCAAGACCCGGCCCTGCAGCACGTCGGACGGTGCGGTACGGAAGTACAGGTCGTCGTCGGCATAGGTGGTGAAGTCCGGCGAAGTGTTGGCCGGCGAGAAGTGGATCTTGCAAGCGCCGGTGATCTTGTCGATCACGGTGAAGGACACGCCGGACGAGGCTGCCCCGAGGAAGGCATCGACGCCCTCGCCGAGGAGACGGTCGACGGTCTGGTTGGCGACGTCGCCGTTGTCACTGGAGTCGCCGGGCAGCCACTCGACGTCTGCGCCGAGCACGCCGCCGTTCTCGTTCACCTCGTTCGCGGCCAGCTGGGCGCCGGCGAACTCGGGCGGTCCGAGGAAGGCGAGGTTGCCGGTCTCCGGCAGGATGCCGCCGATCTTCAGCACTCCGTCGGACTCGCCGGAGCAGGATGGAGCGGCTTCCTCGGTGGTGGTGGCCGGCTCCTCCGCGGGCTCCTCCTCGGTCATCTCCTCTTCGGTCATCTCCTCTTCGGTGGTCTCCGTGGCCTCGGCTTCCGTGGTCTCAGCGGCCTCGGTTTCCTCACCCGCCTCGGTGTCGTCATCGTCATCGCCGCATGCGGCGGCGATGAGCGCGAAGGCCAGCAGCAGCGCCAGGAGGCGCCATAGCTTCTTGTTGGACATGTGCTCTCTCCTCGTGTCTCACATCGTCCGGACCTCGACGCCCTGTCGGAGCTCACTGCGATCATCGCAGCTCGCCCGACCGAGCAGTCCGACCGGTGACGCTACCGGCTGATACATACATCTAGCCGACGCCGTAGCGTAGTTGACCTGAGGGGCGGTGCAACCCACCCCTTGTCGACGGCCCCGCAGTCCGTTCGGGCGCCGCTCCGATCGCCGGACGAAAACATCCCTGTTTAAGCTGGTATTCGCCTGGTAGAGGCCCGCATCGGGACGTCGGTCACCCAACGTGGAATTTCGGTGCCAGAACGATGACACCCGGATATTCCCAGTCCGAGACACCGAATCTCAGTCGGCGTCGCACGCCTTCAACACGCGACCCGTGGCGATCGGCACCGTCCACCGCTGTTCTGGGAGATGGTGCTCGCCGGCCCACGACCACGTCAGCCGGTCCGATCCGGCTGCCCGGAGCAGCTCCGCTCCGAGCTCCGGATGGCGGCGGTAGCGAGCGAGTCTGGACCGCAGGCCGCCGGACGAACCGTCGTCCCACCGGTCGATGACATCGTCCGAGGCGACGGCCCAGACCACTGTGGCCACCACCCTGGCCGGGGTTCGCAAACCGGAGAGGATCTTGCCGGAGTCGTGGAGCAGTGCCGCGGCCACCACCGCCCGCTCGGGCTCCGGACCGGCACCGAGCGCCGGCCAGGCGGCCACGACGGCCCTGGCCACGGTCACGGCGTGGCGCCGATCGGGGTTGCTCATCCGCTCCCAGATCGCCCGCTCTTCCGGCAACATCCGGGATCGGGCCCAGGCCTCGTCGTCGGCCGCCGGCGGTCCCGGCCGGATCGAGCCGAAGAACCGCTTCGTGAGATGGACGAGCTCACCCATGGCCGTTGCCGGGCGCCTCAGCCGGATCCGAGCCGATGGGCGGCGGCCAGGATGCCGCCCACCGACTTCGCATCGGTGATCCGGCCATCGAGGCACATGGCCACGGCCTCGCTCAGCCCGATGCGGTGGACGGTCATCAGCTGCTCCTCCGGCCCCTCCCGCCGGTGGGGAACCGGCTCCAGCCCGGTGGCGAGGAACACGTGGCCGTACTCGTCGCAGAAGCCCGGCGAGTAATGGACGTTGATGAGCGGTTCCATGGATGCGGCCCGCATCCCCACCTCCTCCTCGAGCTCCCGGCGGGCGGTCACGATCGGCGGCTCGCCGTGGACGTCGCGCTTCCCGGCCGGGATCTCGATGAGCTCGGCGTCGAGGGCGGCCCGGTACTGCTGGACCAACAGGACGTCGTCGCCGTCGACCGGCACCACCGACACCGCTCCGGGATGTCGGATCACGTCACGGGTGAAGCGCCGGCCGGAACTGTCCTCGATGACCGCGGTGTAGAGGCTGATGATCGCCCCGCGGTGAACGAGCGACTGCTCGGAGAACGTGAACTGGTCGGAGGGGATCCGGCCCCGCTCGACGTCGTGCGGGAGGGCGCCGGAGGATTCAGGGGCGACCGCCGGCCCGTCGTCCGTCACCGACGGTCCAGGGGCCCTGCGCTCGCCGTCTCGGCGGCGGCGACCGTGGCCTCGAGCAGCTCGCCAGGATCCCGTTCCGGCCGACAGGCGGCGAACCGGGCCGGGTCGGCGACCTCGGCGAAGCGGAGGCTGGCCGCGACGAACGCGTCGAACAGCGGTGCCGGCCGGTTCGGGCGGCTCTTCAGCTCGGGATGGGCCTGGGTGCCGATCCAGAACGGGTGGTCCTCCAGCTCGACGAACTCGACGAGCAGCCCGTCGGGCGATGTGCCGGAGCAGCGCAGCCCGGACTCCTCGAACTTCGAGCGGAACTTCGGGTTGAACTCGTAGCGATGGCGGTGCCGCTCGCTGACCACCAGGTCACCGTAGATGTCGGCAACCTGGGACCCCTCATCGAGCACGGCCACGTAGGCCCCCAACCGCATCGTGCCACCCATGTCGGTGACGCCTCGCTGGGTGTCCATGAGGTCGATGACGGGATACGGGGTCGCCGAGTCCTGGGTGTCGAACTCGCTGGAATTGGCCCCTGACAGACCGAGCACGTTCCGGGCGTACTCGACGGTCATGACCTGCATGCCGAGGCACAGACCGAGGCAGGGGATCTTGGACTCCCTGGCGTAGCTCGCAGCCTCGATCTTGCCCTCGATCCCCCGCTCGCCGAAGCCGCCGGGCAGGACGATGCCGTCGAGCCCGCTCAGCATCTCCCCCACCAGGAGGCCCTCGACGTGGTCGGACGGGATCCAGCGCAGGTCCAGGTCCACCTCGTGCCGTATTGCGGCGTGGCGCAGCGCCTCGGCCACCGACAGGTAGGCGTCCTGCAGGCTGACGTACTTGCCGACGATGCCGATCCGCAGCGGCTTCCAGGCCCGTTCCACCCGATCGACCAGGACCCGCCAGTCGGCGAGGTCGGGCTCGATGGGCTCGAGCCCCAGCAGCCGGCCGACATAGGCGTCGAGGCCGGCCTCGTGCATCACGAGCGGGATCTCGTACAGGCTCGCTGCGTCCGGGGCGTTGATGATGCCGTCGAGTGGCACGTCGCAGAGATCGGAGATCTTCTGCCGGAGGACATCGGAGATGCGCCGGTCGGAGCGGCAGACGATCACGTCCGGCTGGATGCCCCGGCTCCTCAGCTCGGTGACCGAGTGCTGGGTCGGCTTCGTCTTCAGCTCTCCGGCCGGCCCGATGAACGGCACCAGGGTGACGTGCACGTAGCAGACGTTCTCCCGCCCGACGTCGAGCCGGAACTGGCGGATCGCCTCCAGGAACGGGAGGATCTCGATGTCGCCGACCGTGCCACCGACCTCGGTGATGACGACGTCGACATCGTCGTCGGCGAGCACCGAGATGCGCCGCTTGATCTCGTCCGTGATGTGGGGGATGACCTGGACCGTCTTGCCGAGGTAGTCGCCACGCCGCTCGGCGGCGATCACCGACGAGTAGATCGAGCCGGTGGTGGCGTTGCTGGCCCGCGAGAGGCTCTCGTCGACGAAGCGCTCGTAGTGGCCGAGATCGAGATCGGCCTCGCCCCCGTCGTCGGTGACGTAGACCTCACCGTGCTCGAACGGGTTCATCGTCCCCGGATCGACGTTGAGGTAGGGATCGAGCTTCTGCATCGTCACCCGCAGGCCCCGGGACTTGAGCAGCCGCCCGAGAGAGGAGGCGGTGAGCCCCTTGCCCAACGAGCTCACGACGCCACCGGTGACGAAAATATGCTTGGTCATGCACGCTCCTAGTGCCTAGCTTCGCTCGGCCTGCTCTCGGTACGGAACGGATCGGGCACACCGCATCGCCCATTTCCGCTCCGAAGCCGCGCAAACCGTACGTGCAGCCATCTCGGCTCCACCCAACCTAGCGCGCCGAGGGGCAGCAGGTGACCGATGTCGGAGAGGTCGGCCAGATTCGGCAGGGGTCGGGCCCTCGCAGGGCGCTGCACCGGGAGCGCCCCAGGCTGGAACCTGAGCCAGCCACCGGCCTACCGTGCTGGGCCATGACCTTCAACGCACTGCTGCTCGAGCAGACCGACGAGACCGTCACGGCCGCCATGACCGAGCTCGGGGACGACCGGCTCCCGGAGGGCGACGTCACGGTGGCGGTCGAGTGGTCGTCGCTCAACTACAAGGACGGGATGATCCTCTCGGGCCTCGGTCGCCTGGTCAGGAAGTATCCCCACGTTCCCGGTGTCGACCTGGCGGGCACCGTCGAGTCGTCCGACGACGATCGCTACCGGCAGGGCGATCGGGTGGTGCTCACCGGCTGGCGGGTCGGTGAGACCCACTGGGGCGGCTACAGCGAGCGGGCCAGGGTCAAGGGTGACTGGCTCGTCCCGCTTCCCGACGGGCTGACCACCAGACAGGCGATGTCGGTGGGCACGGCGGGCTTCGCCGCCATGCAGGGGCTGCTGGCCCTCGAGGAGCATGGGCTGGAGCCGGGGCCGGACCAGCCGCTGCTGGTGACCGGTGCGTCCGGCGGCCTCGGCAGCTCGGCCGTTCTGTTCGCCGGGGCGGCCGGTCACCACGTCGTCGCATCGACCGGGCGACTGGAGAACGCAGACGAGCTGACCGCCCTCGGCGCAGCCGAGGTCATCGATCGAGGCGAGCTGGCCGAGAACCCATCCCGGCCACTGCTGTCGGAGCGGTGGGCAGGCTGCGTCGATGCCGTCGGCGGGGACACCCTGGCCCACATCCTCACCGAGATGCGCTACGGCACCAGCGTTGCGGCCTGCGGCCTGGCCGGCGGCAACGGCCTCGCCACCACCGTCATCCCGTTCCTGTTGAGAGGCGTCAACCTGCTCGGCATCGACTCGGTGCTCTGCCCGACCCAGCGCCGGCGGACGGTGTGGAACCGCATCGCCGAGGTGGTCGACGCCGCCAAGCTCGAATCGCTCACCACCGAGGTCGAGCTGGCCGATGTGGCGGCGCTGGCCCCCGAGATCCTGGCCGGGAAGGTCAAGGGCCGGGTGGTCGTGAGCTGCCGCTGATCGTGGCGCCGATGCACCAGAGCGGATCTTTCGTCGGGAAGCTTCTGCCCTGCTGAGCGGCCTGACCTCTCGGCGACCCAGCAACCGTGAAGACCGGGCCGGGGGCTCACCATGCAAGATCGAGGCTAGAGCGGCACGATAGCGCCGACCCCGTCGGCCACGGCCCGCCGATAGACCAGCGACGCCGCCGCCACGTCCTCGACGGCGTGACCGGTCGACTTGTAGACCGTGATCTCCTCGGGGTTGCGCCTGCCCAGCCGCTCGTCCTGCAACAGCTCGCCGAGCTCGACCACGGCGGCAGGGTCGAGGTGCTGCAGCTCGGCCGCGCCTGCCGGTGGCGCAGTCGTCACCGCCCCTCGCCACTCGACAACGACCGGGCCGGGCTCGGTCAGCGCCGGTGGCAGCTCGGCCCGGGAACCGACCGACGACACGTGGGCCCCGGACCGGACCCAGTCCGGATCGATGATCGGCTCGTCGGCATGGGTGCACAGCGCCACCAGATCCGCGTCGGTCACAGCAGCGCAGAGGTCCTCCTCAACCGCCGCATCGGCGGCACCGGCGTCCCTGGCCGCTCGAGCCACCAGCGCTGCGGCCGGCTGGCTCCGGTTGAACACTCGGACCTCGGCCCAGGGACGGAGCGTTGCGAACGCTGTGGCATGGCTGACGGCCTGTGCACCACCACCGACGATCGTCAAGGTCCGGGCATCGGCCACTGTCAGGAGATCGGCGGCGATGGCGGCGGTCATCGCCGTTCTGGCACCGCTGATGACCTCCGCATCGAGCAGGCCGACCGGTGTCCCGGTGGTCGGGTCGAACACCACGATCACCCCCTGATGGGACGGCACGTCCACGTTGTCCGGGAACAGCGATATCAGCTTCGTGGCCAGCCCGACGCCCTCGAGGTAGCCGGGCATGGCGAGCAGCAGGCCCCGCTCGGCCTCGGTGGCCACCCGGGGCGGCACGTCGGCTCGCCCCGTCGACAGCCCGATCATCGCCTCGACCAGGGCGGCTCGCAGCTCGCCAGGATCGAGCAGGGCGGCCACCTGCTCGGCGCTCACCACCCGCACGTCCGTCACCGCACCAGCCCCGCTGTCACCGCTCCAGCATCGCACCGGCGGCCCAGGACGTCGAGCACCGTCGGCGACGGCCCACGTGTTGGGGGTCGACCGGGGTTCTGCCAAGATTGGGGCCATGAGCCAGCACCTGCAGCTGTCAGACCCGTCCGATCTCGGCCTCGACCCGGCTCGCCTCGAGCGGATCGACCGCTTCGTCGCGGAGCGCTACATCGACCCCGGTCGGTTCCCCTGCTTCTCCCTCCTGGTCAGCCGAGGGGGCGAGATCGCCCACCTGTCGTTCCAGGGTCGGGCCAGGCGGGCAGAGGACGAGACGAACGGCGGCGACGACGGGGACGCCATGGGCGACGTGGCGATGGCCGAGGACACGCTCGTGCGGATCTACTCGATGACGAAGCCCATCACCTCCGTGGCGCTCCTGACGCTCTACGAGGAGGGCCGGTTCAAGCTCGACGAACCGGTCGGCACGTTCATCCCGTCGTGGGCCGACCTCCGGGTGTTCGAGAACGGGACCGCCGCCAACTACACCACCGGCTACCCCGATCGTGACATGACGGTCCACGACCTGCTCACCCACACGTCGGGGCTCACCTACAGCTTCATGGCCCGGCACCCCGTCGACTCGCTCTACCGGCGCAAGGGCATCGACGGCAACCACAAGCTGGAGTCCTACGTCGAGCTCCTGGCCGAGATCCCACTGCTGTTCTCTCCGGGCACGCAGTGGTCCTACAGCGTCGCGACCGACGTCCTGGGGCGGCTGGTCGAGATCATCGGCGGCGTGCCTTTCGACCAGTTCCTCTCGGAGCGGATCTTCGACCCCCTCGGCATGGTCGACACCGGGTTCTGGGTCGACGACGAGCGGGCCCACCGGCTGGCGGCCAACTACGCGGTACCGGCGCTGTCACCGTTCCCCCTGCCGCCGGACGTGGAGGGAGAGCACATGGTGGTCATCGACAGAGCCGACCCGTCGAGCCCCTACCGGAACCCACCGAACTTCCTGTCTGGCGGTGGTGGCCTGGTGTCGACGATCGGTGACTACCACCGATTCACCCAGATGCTGCTCCGAGGAGGCGAGCTCGACGGCGCCCGTGTGCTCGGTCGCAAGACCCTCGAGTACGCAACCTCGAACCACCTGCCGGGGGGACAGGACCTGGCGGCCATGGGCCAGCCGGTGTTCAGCGAGACTCGTTACGATGGCATCGGCTTCGGCCTCGGCTTCTCGGTGGTGCTCGACCCGGCGGCAACGCAGGTGATCTCCTCGCCGGGTGAGTTCGCCTGGGGCGGGGCCGCATCGACGCTGTTCTGGGTGGATCCGGCCGAGGAGCTGACGGTCATCGGCCTCACCCAGCTGATGCCGTCGTCGGCCTACCCGATCCGCCAGGAGCTCAAGGCCCTGGTCTACAGCGCGCTCACCGAGTGAGGAGCCGAACCGGATCGTGAACTTCGTCGGCCACATCCATCTGGCGCTGGTCCATCTGGACGGCGCCGGTCCCGGGAGGACCCCGGGGGCGGTCGAGTCGGGTGTGCCCGATCCCGACGGCGGCGCCGTGCCGTACCTGGTCGGCTCGGCCCTACCGGACTTCGCAGCCATGGGCCGGTTCCGGCTGACCGGCCGGCCCTGCGACGAGGGGGTCCGGGCCGGGATCGAACTGCACCATCGGACCGACGATGCCTTCCACCGTCATCCGTGGTTCCGCTCGAACAGCACCGCAGTGGCCGAGCAACTGGAGGCCCGGGGACTGTCGCGGGGAGCGGCGAGGGCGTGCGGCCACGTCGGGATCGAGCTGCTGCTCGACGGGCACCTGTTGGCCGGTCGACCGGCGCTGCGAACCTCGACCCAGCGGGCGCTGCGGTCGGCCGGCGAACCCCGCCTCGGGCTGGTCGTGGCGGTCGAGGAGCACCAGCGGCCGGCCTGGCGAGACCATC
This sequence comes from Acidimicrobiales bacterium, assembly GCA_024644005.1. Lineage (GTDB taxonomy): Bacteria > Actinomycetota > Acidimicrobiia > Acidimicrobiales > SZUA-35 > JAHELU01. Next base: position 21,322 of record JAHELU010000047.1, read on the forward strand.
TCGACACGCTGTCGTCGTGGTCGCTGCCCGAGGACTACGGCGAGGCGGATGCGGTGGCGGAACGACTGCGCCGGATCCTGGCTCGCCGGCCCCGGTTGGCGTTCGGTGACGATGAGGTCCACCTGGTCGGGCGGGTCCTGGCCGAGCGGAAGCCGACCCTGGAGGCGGGGACAGACGAGCTCGTGGCCGACCTGGCCGAGACGCTTGCAGCCTGACCGCCGCCTGTGACCCTTCACCGGCGCGGGCCGGCTGTGACCTTCACCGGCTCGGGCCGGCTGTGACCTTCACCGGCTCGGACCGGCCGGGGGATCAGGATCGGGCCTGACGGGCGCTCGCCGCCTCGGCGACGAGCTCCTTGGCGTGCTGGCGTGCAGTGGCCGAGTCCGGTTGGCCGGACAGCATCCTGGCCAGCTCGGTCAACTGCTCATCGTCGTCGAGCAGGCGGATCTCGGACACGGTGTCCTCGTCGCTCTGCCGCTTCTCCACCGCGAGGTGGGCGTCGGCGAAGGCCGCCACCTGGGGCAGGTGGGTCACCACGAGGACCTGATGGCGGTCGCCGAGGTCGCTGAGGGATCGACCGACCGCGAACCCGGCCTGCCCGCCGATGCCGGCGTCGATCTCGTCGAAGACCAGGACCGGCGGTGCCTCCGACAGCACGCTGCGGAGGGCCAGCATGGCCCGTGCCAGCTCGCCACCTGAGGCCACCTTGGCCAGCGGCTGGAGCGGTGAGCCGGGGTTGGCCGCCAGCATGAACGACACCTCGCCGCCGTCGTCTCCGCCGACCTCGATCCCGACCCTGGCCTTCGGCATCGCCAGCTCCGGCAGGTGGGCCTCGATGGCTGCGGCCAGCGCCGGGGCGGCTCTCGAGCGCTCGGCCCTGACCCGCTCCCTGGCCGCCGCCAGCGCCTCGAGGGCCTCGACCCGTCGGCCGTCGAGCTCGGCCGCCAGCACATCGTGGTCCTCGAGCTCCTTCAACCGCAATCGGAGGGCGTCACGCTCGGCCATCACCGCTGCGACGTCGTCACCGTACTTGCGGCAGAGCTCTCGCAGCAGGCGTCGCCGTGCCTGGACGTGGTCGAGCTCCTCGGGATCGTCTTCGATGCCGTCGCCGATGGATCGGATGGCGTCGCCGAGGTCGTCGACCTCGGCAACGACGCTGCGGAGCCGGACCGCGACCTCGGCGAATGGCGGTCGACCGTCGAGCATGGTGAGCGTTGCGGCGAGCCGATCACGGGCGCCATCGTCCTGGACGAGGACCTCGAGGGCTGCGATCGACGACTCCTGGTGGGCCACAGCATTGGCCAGGAGCTCCTCTCTGGCCGCCAGCTGGTCCTCCTCGGCGGGATCGTCGAGCTCGGCCTCGGTGAGCTCGTTCACCTGATAGCGGACGAGGTCGAGCTCCCGGGCTCTCGCTCGCTCGTCGCCGCCCATGTCGTCGAGGGCGGTGTCGACCTCGGCCAGCACGCTCGCAGCGTGACGGAGCTCGCCGAGGTCGACCTTGCCGTACACGTCGAGCGCCGCCCGCTGGGCCTCGACGCCCAGGAGAGACTGATGGGTGTGCTGGCCGTGCAGATCGACCAGTCTGGCGCCGATGTCGGACAGGGCCGAGGCAGTGGAGGGGCGACCGTTGATGTAGGCCCTCGACCGGCCCTCGGCGGGTACGACCCTGGTCAGCACGTACTCCTCGCCCTCGAGCTCGAACCGGCCGTCGACCGTGGCCTCGGTGGCCCCGGCCCGGACCAGGCCAGGATCGGCCCGACCGCCGACCAGGAGGCTGATGGCATCCACCAGCAGCGTCTTGCCGGCCCCGGTCTCGCCGGTGAGGGCGATCATGCCGGGGGGGATGGCGAGGGTCAATCGGTCGATGACCCCGAGATTCGCGACCGCCAGCTCTACGAGCATTCCTTCTCTACCAGTCCGAACTTCTCCTTGAGAACCGTGTGGAAGTCCCTGTCGCCGTGGACCAGGAGCTTGGCGGTTCGATCCGAGCCCTTGCACACGACCGACTGGCCGGGGGCGAGGTCCAGCACACTCCGGCCGTCAAGGGCCAGCACGGCGCCACGGTATCCCTGTACGGTCAGGCGGATCTCTGTCGTGGGCGCGAGAACCATCGAGCGATTGAACACCCCGTGGGCGGCGACCGGCGTCAGCAACAGTGCGTGAAAGTCAGGCTCGACTATAGGACCGCCCGCTGACAGCGAATAGGCCGTGCTGCCGGTCGGCGTCGCCACGATGACGCCGTCGGCCAGGAAGTCGGTGAACGGCTCGCCCCCGATCGACGTCAGGACCTCCAACGTCCGACCGTTCTCCGATCGGTAGACGACCGCCTCGTTTAGGGCGTAGCCCTGCAGGATCCGCCCCTCGGGACCGTCGGAGGCGACCTCGATCATCATCCGCTCCTCGATCCAGAGCTCTCCGGCCTGCCAGCGATCGAGCGCCTGGACCATGTGCTCCGCATCGACCTCGGTGAGGTAGCCCAGCCGTCCGGCATTGACGCCGAGGATCGGCACGTCGTCGGCCGACACCAGCTGCGATGCCCGCAGCATCGTGCCGTCGCCCCCGAGGCTGAGGCAGGCGTCCAACCCGGGCCCGAACGCGGTCTCTGGGACAGCGAGCTCTGGCCGGTCGAGCAGCTCTGCGTCGTGGGGAGGCAGCACCGGGAGGACGGCATCGCCACACCAGGCGATGGCCTGGCGGGCGAGCTCACGGACCTCTGGTCGGTGGCGGTGCATGACCAGCCCCAGTCGTCTAGTCATGTGGTCCTCGCCACGGCCTCTCCGACTGCGGCCTCGATAGCCCGTTCACTCCCCCGCATGCTAGGGCGACCCCGCCGGAGCCAGGCGACAAACTCCACATTCCCGGCCGAGCCGGTGATCGGCGATGGTCGCAGACCGGCCAGCCCGGCGCCCAGGCCGGTGGCTGCGTCCACCACCTCACCGAGCACCCGGCGCCAGATCGCCGGGTCGGTGATGATGCCGCGGCCCTTCGATGCCTCGGTCCTGCCGGCCTCGAACTGGGGCTTGACGAGCAGGACCAGCGAGCCGTCGATCGTCGCGAGCGGCACCAGCGACGGCAGTACCAGCCGCAGCGAGATGAAGGAGAGGTCGCCGACGATCAGGTCGAAGGGGTGGTCGACGTCGTCGGGGGTCAGCGAGCGGATGTCGGTCCGTTCCCGCACCTCGACCCGAGGATCGGCTCTGAGCCGCTCGTGCAGCTGGTTGGTGCCGACGTCGACGGCCAGCACCGAGCGGGCGCCACGCTGGAGCAGGCAGTCGGTGAACCCCCCGGTAGACGACCCGGCATCCAGGCAGCGCAGGCCGGTGGGGTCGATGGAGAACGCGTCCAGCGCTCCCTCGAGCTTGGTGCCCCCTCGCCCGACGTAGCGGGCTCGGGGCCCCGTCAGCGTCAGGCTCTGGCCTGCGTCGACCATTCGAGCAGGCTTGTCGGCGAAGGAGCCGTCGACCAGCACCCGACCGGCCTCCACCTCTCGACGCGCCGCCTCCCTGCTCGGAACGAGGTTGCGTCGAACCATCTCAGCATCGAGTCGACGTTTGATCGCGGCCTCCAGGCGACGTCCGAGCCTCGCTCGAGCCGCCGAGCTTCAGGGTAGTTGACCGGGCCGCCGACGAGCGCTACCGGCCGCCCGCGGCCTTCTTGGCGGTGACTACGTGGCCGACTTCTTCGCAGCCTTCTTCGCCGTCGACTTCTTGGCCGTCGACTTCTTCGTAGCCTTCTTCGCCGTCGACTTCTTCGCAGCCTTCTTGGTCGTCGACTTCTTCGCAGCCTTCTTCGCCGTCGACTTCTTGGCCGTCGACTTCTTCGCAGCCTTCTTGGCCGTCGACTTCTTCGCAGCCTTCTTCGCCGTCGACTTCTTCGCAGCCTTCTTCGCCGTCGACTTCTTGGCAGCCTTCTTCGCCGCCGACTTCTTCGCCGTCGACTTCTTGGCAGCCTTCTTGGCCGT
>JAHELU010000048.1 GCA_024644005.1 Acidimicrobiales bacterium
GGGGGACGTACCTTGATCACCTGTTATGTACGATACGTCGTCAATCTTGAAGAAATCGACGCGTTCAGGGAGTACGCGAGAATCTGGATTGACCTCATCAACCGATTGGGAGGCAAGCACCATGGCTATTTCCTTCCGATGGACGACGATAAGTCGGCGAGTCACCGCAGGGGATTCAGCTTCTCGGGCATGGGGTCTGAAGGGCCGAAGGACATAGCCGTTGCCGTGTTCAGTTTTCCAGATTGGGCAGCCTATGATTTCTACCGCTCGGAAGCCGGCAAACAGGAGCGGTGCAAAGAGGCGACAGAGATCGTTGAACGAACGAAGTGTTTCACGAGCTACGAGCGTAGCTTCATGACACCTATTTTCGGGTAGTCCTTCTATACGCTGTCGCGGGCCCTGTTTGCGAAAGTTCAAGAGCGTAACGGGCGGTGTGACTTCAAGTTTGAAGTGCACCATTCGTTAGCTCCCAAGGAAACATTCCTTCGGGGTGCGGTATCGGAGCCTTTTGCGCGGTCGTGTATTGAGCTTGTTTGCGATGCGGTCGCAGTCATCTTGTGTGATCGGTGCAAGACTGGCTCGTTTCGGGAGGTATTGTCGTAGCAGGCCGTTGAAGTTCTCATTGCTGCCTCGCTCTTATGAATGGTAAGGAGTTGCGAAGTAGAACATGACGCCGGTGGCGTTGTCGGTGGCGGAGATCCCGGCCCAGATGCGCCGCATCGCTGCCGTCGGCATCGACCACGGCTGGAGCCACCCCGGGCTGCGGCTCTTGATGTTGAGCGCCGGTGCGAGGGCGATCTTCTTCGGATGGGCGTTCTACGCCTCGCAGCCCTACTTCCTGGAGCTGCTCGACCGCGATGCGATCTGGGTGGTCGGACTGGTCACCTCCGGTGTCTCGTTGGCCACCATCGTCGGCAACCAGCTCGTGACCGAGCTGGCCAAGCGATGCACCCGGCGCAGCACCATGCTGATCTGGGGCTCGGCGGTCGGCACGGTGGCCGGCGTGTCGATCGGCCTCACGTCGAGCTTCGCCGTGGCGGTCGGGTGCCTGCTGCTGGTGTCGGCGGCCATGGGGGTGATCGCCCCGGTTCGCCAGGCCTACCTCCACTTCGTGACCGCCTCGGAGCACCGGGCCACGGTGGTGAGCTTCGACGCGATGATCGCATCGGTCGGTGGCGTCGGCGGCCAGGTCGGGCTCGGTGCGATCTCCGACCGGCGGTCGTTCGGTGCCGGCTATGTCGTCGGTGGCGCGCTGACAGCCCTGGCCCTGCCGCTGCTGCTCGCCCTGCGCAGGCTCGGCGGACCGGCCGACCTGCTGGCCACCGGGGTCGCCGTCGACGGGACCTGCCCGTCAGGACTGCCGAGCGGTGTCCAGGTCGAGTCGCATCCCGTCCCGGCCGTGGTCGGCGATGCCGGGGAGCGCCAGTAGCACCGCGTCGACCGTCGATCGTTGCCGGTCGGGCTCGGAGGGCAGCGGGCGGCCTCGACCCGATTGCCGACCAGACTTCGGGGAGGATCAGCACCGCCGACGCGCCTGACTGCAAATGACGGCGTGGGATCGATTCAGTATGCTGCGGACCCAACAGGTGAAGAGCGGGGGGCTCCATTGCACAGGGTCTCCCCGGTCCGCACATCACCAGAAACAGACAGGGGAGAACACATGTCAGGTCATATTCAGCGCTCGCCAAGCCCGAGCCAGGTCGGTTTCCCGCTCACCCGGCGGAGGTTCATCGCCGGCAGCACCTCAGCCCTGGCGATGGCCGCCTTCCTGGCGTCCTGCGGCGACGACGATACCGAGGCCGGCTCCGGTGGCGAGGGCGCCGGTGAGCCCGGTACCGCATCAGGCACCTTGCGAGTGGGATCCAACTACTCCGACGCCAAGCCCAATGAGGCGCTGAAGGCCGTGCTCGACGCCTTTCCCAACGAGAACGTCACCATCGAATTGAACGAGGTGGACCACAACACCTACCAGGAGCAGATCGTCGCCTACATGCAGGATCCGCCAGACGATGTGGCGCCCTGGTTCGCCGCCTACCGGCTGGTACCGCTGGCCTCGGCCGGTCTGCTCATGGACATCAGCGATGTCTGGACCAACCAGCTCGACGGCATCCTCTCCGAAGGGTTCAAGCAGGCCTCGACCTACGACGGCAAGCAGTACCTGGTGCCGTGGACCTTCTACTCCTGGGGTGTGCACTACCGGAAGAGCGTGTGGGACTCTGTGGGGGCCACCCCGCCCGAGACCTACGAGGACCTGCTGGCACTGTGTGAGGAACTGCAGGGTCAGGGCATCACCCCGTTCGCCCTGGGCAACGACGGCCGGTGGCCGGCCATGGGCACCTTCGATCAGCTCAACTTCCGTCTCAACGGCTACCAGTACCACGTCGATCTGATGGCCGGGCGGGAGAGCTGGACCGATGACCGGACCAAGGATGTCTTCGCCCGCTGGACCGAGCTGCTGCCGTTCCATCAGGAGAATCCGAACGGTCGTGAGTGGCAGGACGCCGGTCAGGCCCTGGTCGACGGCGAGGTGGCAATGATGACCATCGGCAACTTCGTCGGTGATCTCTTCCCCAACGAGGAGCTGGAGGATCTCGACTTCTTCCCGTTCCCGGTCCTCAACGACGAGCACGGCACCGACACGGTCGAGGCCCCCATCGACGGGTGGGTGGTTGTGGCGGAGCCGGACAACGAGGCGGCGGCCAAGGAGGTGGTGGCCTACATGGGCACGGCCGATGCCCAGAACACCTTCCTGTCCATTGCGCCCGGTGTGCAGGCCCCGGCCGAGGGAGTCGATACCAGCGCCTACAACGCCCTGCAGGCCAAGTCGGCCGACCTGGTGCAGAATGCGACGAATGTCACCCAGTTCCTGGATCGTGACACCCTGCCGGCGTTCGCCAACGAGGCCGGACAGGCATTCGCCGACTTCCTCAACGATCCGTCGGGCATCGACGCCATCCTCGACGACCTGCAGAGCAAGGCCGACGCCCTGCTCAGCGAGTAGCAAGACCGAACACGTACGAGACAACATAGGAACGGGGGGTTCCATCGCTACGGCGGTGGAACCCCCCCGTAACGACGAAGGGGGAACGGTGACCGCAGCCAATCCGGCGCCGGCCGAGGCCGTGGCCGATCCGGCAACCGCCGGCGACGACCTCGATCGAGACGACGGCGAGAACGGCGGCAGGAGACGACCCCAGTTCGTGGGCGTCGACCGCCGGGTGTTCCTCGCCATGCTGATCATCCCGACGACGATCCACGTCCTCATCGTCTGGATCCCCACACTGCTGTCGATCGTGCTGTCGCTGACCAGATGGAACGGCATCCGGATCGGCGACCTGTCGTGGTCCGGCCTGGAGAACTACGACGAGATCATCTTCGGGGCGTTCCAACGCGATTTCTTCCAGGCCGTCCTCAACAACGTCTGGTTATTGCTGTTCCTGTTCCTGGGTCCGACCCTGCTCGGCATGTTCCTGGCCTACCTGCTCGACAAGAACATCCGGGGCAGCCGGATCTACCAGAGCGTGTTCTACACCCCGGTGGTCTTGTCACTGGCGGTGGTGGGGTTCATCTGGCAGAACATCATGTACGACCAGGAGTTCGGTCTGGCCACGTGGGCCTTCGGTGGTGGCGAACCGGTCGCCTGGCTGGGCAACCAGGAGTTCCTCATCGAGTTCGGTGGCTACGGCCTGTCCAAGAACTTCGTGGCCATCCTGGTCGCCATGGCCTGGCGTCACACCGGCTACGTCATGGTGCTCTACCTGGCCGGCCTCAAGAGCGTCGACGCCTCGTTGAAGGAATCGGCCTCGCTCGACGGCTGCAACGAGTGGCAGACCTTCCGCCACGTCCTGTTCCCGACACTGAAGCCGATCAACGTGATCGTCGTCGTCATCACCGTCATCGAGGCGCTGCGGGCGTTCGACATCGTCTACGTGCTGAACACACCGAGGAACACCGAGCTGCTGTCGATCCTGACCACCGACAACCTCATCGGGGAGGGGGCCGACAACGTCGGCCGGGGTTCGGCCTACGCCACGGTGCTGTTCCTGCTGTGCATCGGCTTCGTGCTCTGGTACGTCACCAACCACTATCGCAACCAGGAGGGCTCGGTATGAGCACCACAGGGACCAGCGGCGACCAGGTGGGCGATGGCCAGGTGACCGCCCGCGACATCGTGGCCGAGGCCCCGCAGGTGACCGCCGACGTCGGTCGACCGCTCGGCACCCGCAAGAAGACCAAGCCGGCCCGCTACGCCCTGCACGCCTTCCTCATCGCCCTCGGGGCGCTCTGGCTGGTCCCGCTGGTCGTGTCCCTGTACGCCTCGTTCCGGCCGTTCAGCGAGACCCAGGCAGACGGCTTCCTGTCGCTGCCGAGCTCGGTGAGCTTGGACAACTACGAGGCTGCCCTCGATCAGGGCGACTTCCTCGACAAGTACTGGAACACCGCCCTCATCCTGGTGCCGTCGCTGATCCTCACCCTGCTGCTGGCCTCGATGGTCGCCTTCGTGGCCAGCCGGTACTCATGGCGATTCAACATCTTCTTCCTGGTGCTGTTCACCGCCGGCAACCTCCTACCGCCCCAGATCATGGTGGCCCCGCTGTTCCAGGCCTTCCGTCGGATCCCACTGCCGGAGTTCATGTCCAACTCGGGCAACCTCAACGGATCGAACTGGGCCATCATCCTGTTGCACGTCGGGTTCCAGATGGGCTTCTGCACCTTTGTGCTGTCCAACTACATGAAGCTGCTGCCCAAGGAGCTGAACGAGGCGGCCATGGTCGACGGGGCCAGTCTCTGGACCATCTACTCCAAGGTGGTCATGCCCCTGACCCGGCCGGCGCTGGCTGCGCTGGCCACCCTGGAGTTCGCCTGGATCTACAACGACTTCTTCTGGGCCGTCATCTTCGAGCAGCGGGGCGACGACCGCCCCATCACCTCGGCCCTGGCCAATCTCGGCGGCGAGTTCGTGACCGACACCAACGTGGTGGCGGCCGCCTCGATCTTCGTCATCATCCCGGTGATGATCGTCTACTTCGCCCTGCAGAGGCACTTCATCGCCGGACTGACGATGGGTTCGACCAAGGGCTGAGCAGCCGGCCGGGGAGGGCGGGAAGCTCCGCGTCAGCCCCCGGTCAGATCGAAGACGGCCACCCGGGCCACCTGATCGAGGTCGTCCTCGTCGGCCCCGCCGTAGATGATGGTGTCGACGATCCGGTAGTGGCCGATCGTGCCATCGGCCTCGTAGCGGTCGAACCGCTCGGCGAAGCCGTGCTCCTCGAAGTGCGCGGCGTTGATGCCGATGGCGTAGCGAGCGCCGGGCCGGCCGACTCGCAGGAGCTCGCCCAGCGCGTCGGGTCCGAGGTGGCCGTGGGTGAACGTCCCGGCGCTGACGACGCCGGCATAGCGGTTGCTGTCGATGCCGATCTGGCCGGTCAGATCGGCTTCGATGAGGTTCCGATAGACCGGAACCTGAACTGGATCACTGCCGCCGACCTTGGCTCTGGCCACGGCCAACATCTCGGGCGAGATGTCGATGCCGTCGATGATCTCGACGCCGAGCGCCCGCAGCTGCTCACCGACGATCCCGGTGCCGCAGCCGACGTCGAGCACGGGTGAGCCCAGGTCGGCGAAGCCGTCGACGAAGATCGCTGCAACCTGGTGGTGGTACACGTAGTCGCTGCCGGCGATGAAGTCCGACTCGTAGGTGTCGGCCCACCTGGCGTAGAGCTTGCGATTGTCGTCCGGGCTCTCGACCGCATAGGCGGCATCCAGGTCTGGTCGGGACTCGTCTTCGCCGGTCATTGCGCATCCTCCGGTCGGAATCTCATCTGCTGGACCTGGGCGGAGATCCCGCCGTCGAGCACCCACAGCTGCCCGGTGGCGTAGCGGGCTTCGTCGGAGGCCAGCCAGGTGACGAGGTTGGCCACGTCGGTCGGGGTGCCGATCGTCCGCAGCGGGTGGACCGCCTCGGCCTCGGCCCGAGCGGCGGCCGGGTCGACGCCAGGCGGATAGAACCGCTCGAGCATCGGCGTGTCCACGTAGCCGGGACAGATGGCGTTCACCCTGATGCCGTCGGGGCCGTGATCGCAGGCCATCGCCCTGGTGAGCGCGTGGACGGCGCCCTTCGTGGCGCAGTAGGCGGCGAGGTTGGGGTCGGCGATGTAGCCATCGTAGGAGCCGAAGTTGATGATCGACGCATGGGCCGACCGGCGCATGAGCGGGAGCGCGTGCTTGCACGTCAGGAACGTGCCGGTCACGTTGATCGCCATGATCCGATTCCAGTCGTCGAGACTCGTCTCCTCGATGGTCAGCTCGAGCTCGATCCCGGCCGCATTCACCAGGATGTCGAGGCGGCCGTGGCTGGCTTCGATCGCCGCCATCGCCGCCTGCACCTCTACTTCAGAGCTGACATCGAGTCGCAGGAACGTGCCAATGGTGCTGTCCTCGTCGAGGCTGCCCGCGGCCGTCAGGTCGGCGGCGTAGACGTGGGCTCCCTCCGCCAGGAACCGCTTGCACACCGCCCGCCCTGCGCCGCCGCAGCCACCGGCGACGAGGGCGACCCTGCCGTCGAGCGTTGCGGTCATCGGCCGAGCCGGGTCGTGCTGCGGCGGTAGGCGTCGAGCACCAGTCCGTGGAAGTGATGGAGGGCGTGTTCCGAGAGCCCGGAACCTGCCGGGTCGTGAACGATGCGGCCTTGGGCGAACGCCGGCGTGGCCATCCCCCGTTGGACGCTCTCGACGAGGCCGATGTCCTCGACCTGGAGCACCTCGTCCAGATAGCGGATCGCTTCGAGCTCGGCGTCGTTCGGTGCGGCCGTCTCCAGGAAGAAGTCGTAGGTCTCGAGCGTGCGACCGGGTCCCACCGGAACGACCTGCAGCACGATGAAGTTGCCCCGACCCGGGTAGCGCATCATGCAGGTGTTGGGCCAGAGCCACCAGACGGCGTGATCGGTCACCGTGGCTCCGGACACGTCGTAGGCGCTGTTGGCCGACGTGCCGGCTCTCGCCATGTGGCTCGAGTAGATCCCGTGCGTGGTCACCCGATAGCTGTCCATGTCGACCAGCGACACGAAGTCCTTGTGGGCGGTGTGGCAGTGGTAGCACTCGAGGAAGTTGTCGATGACGTTCTTCCAGTTCGAGGCGATGTCGTAGGTCAGGCGGTGGGCGAAGGTGAGCTCCTCGACGTCGGGCGCCCAGCGGGCGATCTCTGCGCCGAGGTCGCCGGACTGCTCGGCCAGTGACGGCGCGGTGGTGTCGAGGTGCACGTAGACGAAGCCGGCGAACACCTCGATCTTGACCTCGTCGAGGCAGACGTCGTCGACCGAGAAGTCGACCAGGTGCCGGGTCTTGCGGGCGGCCACGAGCTGGCCGGAGAGATCGTAGGTCCAGCCGTGGTACGGACAGACCATCGCTCGGGTCACGCCTTCGCCTTCGAGGAGGTGGTGGGCCCGGTGCTGGCAGACGTTGTAGAACGCCCGGAGCTGGCCTTGGTGATCCTTGACCGCAACGATCGGCTGACCGGCCACCTCCGCGGCGATGTAGCTGCCCGGCTGCCGCAGCTTCTCGGCGTGACACAACCACTGCCAGGTTCGGGAGAAGACCGCCTCCCGCTCGACGTCGAACCACTGCGGGTCGGTGTAGGCCGAGGCGTGGAGCGACATGGACGCAGCCGGATCGGCTGCATAGCCGATCGCGATGTCGATGTCGGGGTCGAAACCGCTGTCGACACCGGCATCAGCGCCGTGACGTGACCCCTCCACATCGAATCCCATCAACCAGCTGCGGCCGGCGACGGCCGGCTCGCGTCCTCGGTGACCCGGCCCCCCGCCACCCCAAGCACCCGGGTGCAGCGCTCCAGGAGCAGCGGACGATGGGAGATCACGACCACGATCGTGTCGGGATCGAGATTGGCCAGTGCGGCCTCGATCTCGCGCTCGGTGTTCGCGTCGAGCGCCGAGCTCGGTTCGTCGAGCACCAGCAGCGACGGCCCGGTCAGCAGCGCCCTGGCGATACCGAGTCGTTGCCGCTGCCCGCCGGACAGGGAGCTCCACCCCTCGCCGACTGCGGTCTGCATCCCGGCGGGGAACGCCCGTATCTCCTCCAGCAGGTTCGCCGCCAGCAGCGCCCGCTCGACGTCGTCATCGTCGGCGTCTCGATACAGCCGCACGTTCTCGGCGATGGTTCCCCGAAGCAGCAGCGGCTCCTGGCCGACGAGGGCCACCGCGTCGGCCCAGCTCTTCCGGCTGAAGTCGGTTATCGGCTCGCCGTTGACCAGGATCTGGCCGGTGGTGGCGTCGGTCAGGCGGACCAGCAGGTTGGCCAACGTCGACTTCCCACCACCGGACGTTCCGACGACGCCGACACGATCGCCGGCCGCCAGCCGGAGGTTCACGCCGGTTATCACCGGCTCGTCACCGTAGGAGTAGGAGACGTCCCGCAGCTCGATGGTGGACACCCGGTCGAGTGGCCGGTTCCCGTGACTCTTCATCGCCTCGCGGCTGTCGTCGACGTACGCCTCGATCTCGTCGAGCAACGGGAGCGCTTCGATCGCAGTCTGGACGTTGCCGTTCAGTTGCTGCACGTAGCTGAGCGAACGCAGCAACAGCAGTGCTGCGATGCCGACGCCCGCCACGGTCAGATCGGCGAAGCGGGCGAAGGCCACGGCCACGATGACGCTGGTCATCAGGGCCAGCTGGTAGAGCGGCGGCACGAACCGTTGGAGGAACCTCTGCTGGCGGAACACCGACGCCAGATGCCTGTTCGACCGCCGGAGCACGTCGAGCGACTCGTTCTGCACGGCGTAGAGCTCGATCTCTCGCTGCAGGGCCGAGTACGAGGTCGAGTCGAGCTGGAGAGCGGCGATGGCCTGAGTGTGCTCCGTGGCCTTTCGCTTCAATGTGCGACGCAGCGGCGCGAAGGCGCCGACCAGCGCCAGAACCAGGGCGACGACGACCAACAGCAGCTGGGGCGACGTCATGAGGATGATGATCAGGTACACCACCACCGCCGAGCCGGCGTTGAGCACGGTGGCGATGACCATCACCGGTACCGCAGCGGCGATACCGTTCGTGGCCAGCAGGCGCTGCAGCTCGCCGAGCCGGCGCGACCGCTGCTTCTGCCATGGGGTGTTGAAGGCGCTCTCCAGCAACGAGTTGCGGGCGCTGCGGATGGAGATCGAGGCCAGACCGGCAGTGAACCGGCTGTCGACGTAGCGCAGCAGCCCGGTCACGAGCGCCAACCCCAGTCCGAGCAGGCACCCTTCGTAGAAGCCGATGCTGTCGATGCCGAACCGTCCGACCTCCAACCGATCCTGCTGCTCGACGAATCCGAGCAGCAGGCGGGCCGCCAGCAGCAGCATCGCAGTCTCGGCGATCGTCAACGAACCGGCCAGGAACGGTGACAGGAAGAGCCGTTTGCGGGCCGGGCCCAACCACGACCAGGCGTAGTGGCCGATCCGTCCGACGACAGATGTTCTCAGGAAGGCGATCGGTCCTGTCATGTCGTCTCGGTCCTACCGGTCGGCATGGCCCGACTGCTGGAGGGCATCGGCCTGGGCGGCCTGCAGATGATCGGCCAGCTCCCGGACCTGGGGCTCGGCCAGCATGGAGAGGTGACTGCCGGGAACGACGACGACGTCGAGTTGGCCGGTGATGATGCGACCCCACCCCATCTTCGCGTCGGCCCGGGCCTGCGCGTATGGGTCCCTTCCCGCCTTGAACACGAGGACACGACCGGAGTACGGGCGGTACTGGTACGCTCGTCGCCGGGCGACGTCTCCCTCGATGATCGACCGCCGAACGAGCTGGTCTTGCAGCGGCAGCACGAGAGCTCGTCGCACGCCCAGCTCGGCGATCTCGGCTCGGCGCTTCACTCGCGCTCTGGTCTTTCGCGCCAGTGCCTCGAGGTAGTCGACAGGGTCGCGGACCAGGCGCTGACGGTGGACCCGCATCCGCTCGCTCAGCGACGGACCGATTGCGCTCTTGTCCGGACCGACCGAATCGAACAGGACCAGGAGGGCCACCTCGCGACCGCGGTCGGTCAGCTGATGGGCCAGCTCGAACGCCACCACGCTGGCCACCGACACGCCGGCCGGCGTGATCGGTCCGGTGGGGTGCCGATGCTCGACCTCGTCGGCGTAGGCCCTGGCGATGGCGGAAGCGGGATCGTTGTCGACCGATGTCCGACGCCTGTCGGGCAGCCGCCACAGGCCGAAGACGGGTTGATCGAGCCCCAGCCGGTCGGCCAGTGGCCGGTAGAACTTCATGTTGACCCCGAGCCCGTGGACCCCGCAGATCGGCGGCCGGGATCCCATCGGCTGGATATCCACCAACGACTCGTACTGGTCGTCGCGCTGCGAGGACCTGAGATCGTCGTCGGGCATGGGCGGAAGTCTAGGTCGTGGGCCTGCTGCCGTCCCCCCACTCGGGTCACGCCCGGTTCGACCGACGGTCATCCCCCCCGGCCACGCTCGGTCAGGCGATCAGCCTGGCCACCTCGATGACGAACATCGTGGAGGCGGCCGTGATGCCGATCACCGGCATCCAGCCCGGCACCTGGAACGTGGTGGTGGGTCCGTCCTGCCGCTTGATGGCGATGAGGGCGGCATTGATGGTGATGAAGATGGCCATCGTGACGGCCGATGTGAGCCTGGCCAGCCACTCCAGCTCCACCGCCACGGCCAGGGTCATGACCAGTGCCGCACCGGCGACGGTGGCTCGGACCGGGGTATGGGTGCGGGGCGAGACCGCCCCGGCCCAGCCCGGCATCAGGTCGAGCCTGGACAGCCCGTAGACGACCCGGGGGATCATGATCAGCTGCACCAGGGCACCGTTCACCATGGCGAGGGCGGCGATGAAGGCGAGCACGTCCGGGTTGCCCCCGGCTCGGTCGTAGATCAGGGCCAGCGGAGCGTCGGACTCCGCCAGCGCCACCGGCTCGACCTGGAGCACCGCGACCGCGGCAACGATCATGTACAGGACGGTGGTCACCGACAACGTGATCAGGATCGCCCGGGGCAGCGTGACCGGTGCGTTCTCCGTCTCCTCGGCCACCGCATCCATGTCCTCGAAGCCGAGGAACGCGAAGAAGGCCAGGAAGGCGCCACCGAGCACCCCGCTCCAACCGGCGAAGCTCGTCGGCGGTCCGATCAGGTCACCGGCCCGGGCCCCGAGATCGCCGAGGCTGTTGCGCCCCGCCCACACCACCAGACCCAACCCGATGATCTCGACGACCGTGAACAACCCGGCCGCCACGACCGACTCCTTCACCCCGCTGACGGCGACACCGCCGAGCGTCATGACGAGCGCGATCACGAGCAGCCACCGGGGACCGTCGATCAGCTCGGCCACGTACCCGCCGAAGGCATTGCTGATGGCCGCCGCTGCGACGACCCCGGCGGTGAGCACGGCGGCACCGACCGTGCCGGTCAGGAACCGGCGGCCGAATGCGTGATCGACGAACACCGCCTCGCCGGCCGCCTTCGGGAGGCGACCGGCCAGCTCGGCGAAACCGATGGCGGTGACCCCGGCCAGGAGCGCAGAGACGAGGAACGACAGCGGGGCCCGCATGCCGGCCTCGCCGGCGACCTCGCCGGCCAGCGCGTAGATGCCGGCACCGATCGTGGTCCCCAGCCCGTAGAGCACCAGCATCGTCAGGGAGACGTCACGTTCGAGCTCGGCGTCGAGATGAGGTTCGGCCGGCCGGGGACCGATCATGTTCTGTCTGGGCTCATCGTGGGGTCGAGCCCCAGCGTCTTCCACGGGCGCGGCCTCCGGTCGGATGTCACCCTCAGCCTCCCGCCGTGTGTCCGATCCTGTTAGGGCCGAATGTCCCCTCGAGTTTGCGCGACGGCCTGGGTCAGTCGTCGTCTGCTTCGGAGCCGATCACGTTGAAGTCGGCGTCGAGGTTCACCTCGACCTGGCTCCCGTCGGCCAGGCGGATCTCGACCCCGAAGGCGGCGCCGTCATCGCCTACCTCGGTCTCGGTCACCTCGCCGCCGCCGGTGTGGTCGAGCGCGGCGGCGACGGCCCGCTCGAGATCCGAACCGGTCAGGGGCGTGTCCGAGTCGTTCGCTTCGTTCCGATCGTCGTCGTCCACCTGGTCCTGGGCCGGGGCGGCCGGTCCGGTGGCGGCGGCCGCGATGCCGTAGCCGCCGATGCCTATGCCGGCCACCAGGGCCGCCGCAGCCAGCGCTCTCGTGGTGCTGTTCATGGGGGTGTCCTTCCGGTTGGGGGTGCGCTCAGTGTGGAGCGGGCCCCCTGACCCCCGTCTGACCGGCTGAACCCCCGCTGACCAGGCCTTCGGCGGGTAGTGCGAGCCCGTACTTCGCCACGCTTGGATCTCGGCTCTGCAAGCCGAGATCTCGACGCTCCATATCGGGTCGGTGCGCCCAACGGCGCACCTCTCACACCAGGTTGGTCGTCGGCAGCGACGTGAGGTCGCCCTCGGCCAGCTCGGCGATGGCGGGAACCGGATCCGGGTCCTCGAACAGCCGGCCGTCGTCGGGATCCATGGTCCGGCCGGTGCCATCGATCACCCAGTACGACGCCTCGAGGGCGATGCCGTTGTTGTCGGTGAAGTACACCGACTTCATCTGGCCGTGGTCGACGATCTCGGTCACCTCGCTGCCCGCCGCCAGCAGGCGGGCCCGCAGCTGCTCCAACGCATCCTCGTCGGCCACATTGAACGACAGGTGGTCCATCTGGACCGGATGGGGCAGGGGACCGCCGGCGACCTTCTCGAACATGACGGCGTCCGGGATCTCGAAGAACGCCACCGTGTTGCCGGGGGCGATCTCGAAGAAGTAGTGGCGCATCGGGCCGGCCTTCAGCGTGGTGACGAGCTGCATGCCGAGAACGCCGGCGTAGAACCGGGTGGTGGCATCCATGTCGTCGGTGACCAGTGCGAGGTGGTTGACGCCTCGCCAGTTCGGGGCCGGAGGGAGATCGGTGTGGGACATGAGAGACTCCTTGCTGGCTCGGACGGGTCGAACCCGATGGACAGCACCTCGATCCTACCGCCGGTCCAGCGGTCAGGCCTGGTCGGCTGCCACCCGCTCCAGCACCTCGCGGACCGTGGCCTCGATCAGCGGCACCTTGTAGCCGGTTTCGGGCAGTGGCTCGGCCCTCTGGGTGCAGGCAGCGCTGGCCGACGCGATCGTGTCGTCGTCCAGTGTCGACCCGCGGAGGAGATCCTCGGCCGCCCGCATCCGCAGGGGAACGGTGGCGACGCCACCGAGCCCGATGCCACAATCGGCGACGCGGCCGCCGTCGTCGAGACGGACCCGGCACACCGCCTCGACCAACGGCCACTCGGCCTCGAACCGGCTGATCGACCGGTGGTACGCCGCACGCTCGTCCGGCCATGGCGCCGGCAACAGCACGGCGGTCAGGAGCTCGCCGTCCCCCAGCTGGTTGTCCCGGGTCGGATCGACGCCGTCGCCGAGGACCTCGGCCACCGACCGTGACTGCCCGCCGGCGAGCGCCACCTCGGCGTCGTGGATCAGCAGGGCCATGGCGATCGAGGACGGATGGGGGTGGACGCAGGCCGAGGTGTCGAACACGACCCCGTACAGATGCCGACCGCCACGGGCGGGGCAACTGTCGCCACCGCTCTTCAGGCACGCCGTGTGGGGATGGCGGAAGTACCAGCAGCGCGTCCGCTGGGCCAGGTTGCCGCCGATCGTGGCGACCGCCCGGATCTGGGGTGTTGCCAGCGCACCGGCGGTGGCCGCCAGCGCCGGATAGTCGTCGGACAGCTCCCGGGCCACCGTGGCGATGGTGGTGCCCGCCCCGATCCGTGTGCCGTCGTCGTCCCGATCGACCGAGGTGTAGCCGTCGATCCCGGTCAGGTCGAGGATGTGCGGTGTGGCGTTGGCGGTTCGCAGCCGCTCCTGGAGATCGGTTCCGCCGGCCCGCACGACGCCCTCGACGCCCGGCGGGAGGTCGGCGGAGGTGAGGAACGTGATGCCGCTCATCGCCCCGCCCCCCGTGACGGAGCCGACGGCACCGATGGTCGTTCCGACAGCGCCTCGATCATGCGGTCCGGTCTGACCGGCAGCGCCGTCGCCCTCCAGCCGGTGGCGTTGTGGATCGCGTTGCCGATCGAGGCGGCGGGGCTGATCGTGGCCACCTCGCCGAGGCCGACGCCCCCACCCGGCACGTGATCCCAGCCCGCCTCTTCGAAGTGGATCTCGATCTCCGGTGTGTCGCCGAGCTGAGGGATACGGTAGTCCTCGAGGTTGGCGGTGAGGGTGAGCCCGGTGTGGGGATCGAGGACCTGGTTCTCGTAGAGCGCCAGACCGATGCCCTGGATGATCGAGCCCTCGCACTGACTCCTGGCCAGCTCGGGGGCGTGGATCCGTCCCACCGCGATGCCGCCGTGCACCCGCAGGACCCGCGTTCTTCCGGTTCTGGTGTCAACCTCCACCTCGCTCACATGCACGGCGCCGGAGAAGCCCCGGCCGATCTGGATCCCCGCCACGGTGATGGGCACGGCCCGGATCCCCCGATCGCCGCCCCGCCGGGCGGTCGCCGACGTGCCGTTGGCCGCTGCGGACACCGAGCCGCCGATCTCCCGCCGCAGCTCTGTGGCGGCGTCCGTGGTCGCCGACCACAGCGAGACGGTGGTGCGGCTGCCCGCCGAGGTCGGCCCGTGGATCGTGGTTGCATTCGAACGGCCGAGCCGGACCTCGACCTCGGTCGGTTGCACGTCGAAGACCTCGGCTACCGCCCTGGCGACGACGGTCCGGCTGCCGGTTCCCATGTCCTGGCTCGCGGTCGATGCGACGAGGCGCCCGTCCTCGACCGAGACCACCACCTCGGAATCGGGGTCGACGAAGTAGAACCAGTTGGCGGCGGCAACCCCCACGCCCCGCCGGAACCGACCCGTCTGCGCGCCGGCGACGGGCCGTGCCCGCCACACGGGGAGCTCGGCGGCCCACCGGTAGAGCGCCCCCCGTCGCTCGTTGCCGTCCCACCGCTGGCGAAGGGCGATCGGATCCTGGCCCAAACGGTGGGCCATCTCGTCGATCGCCTGTTCCAGCGCCCATGCTGTGATCGGCCCACCGGGCCCCCGGAACGGCGACCCCGGTGGTCCGTTCGTCAGGATGTCGTAGTCGTGGGCCAACCGGGGCGATCGCTCATAGACCAGCATGGCGAGCGCCCCGACGACGTTGCCGATCCCCACCCCGGCATGGCTCTCGACGTCGACCAGGAGCGCCTGCAGCTCCCGACCGTCGTCATCGGCCAGCATCGAGATCGCCATCCTGCTGCCCGGTCGGTTGCCGGTGCCGGTCAGCTCCTCGTGCCGGTCCAGGACCAGCTTGACCGGGCGGCGGCTGAGCCGGCTGAGCTCGGTCGCTGCGATGATCTCGGTACCGAGCGACACCTTCGACCCGAACCCGCCGCCGACGTTGTCGGCGACCACCTCGACATCCGCCTCGTCGATGCCGAAGTGCTCGGCCACCGAGTGGGCGGTGTGATCGACCGCCTGGGTGCTGACCCAGAGCCGGAGCCGGGCCGGATCGCTCCAGTCGGCGACGCAGGCGTGGGGCTCGAAACAGGAGTGGAGCTGCGGTGCGGTGCTGAGCTCCAGCTCCACGAGCGTGCCGGTGCCCGTCTCCCGGGCTCGACGGACCCGCCGCTTGGCAGCCATGCCGCGGAAGGGAACGGTCCCCGAGTTCCGGCGGTTGCCGTCCCAGGTGGCGGGGAGCACCGGGCCCTCGGCTGCGCTCGGGGCGTTTCGCCTGGCCCGCCGATCTTCGTGGACCAGCGGGGCGCCGGCCTTCTTCGCCTCCTCCGGGTCGATGACGAACGGCAGTGGCGTGATCTCGATGTCGAGCTCGGCCGCCACACGTCTGGCCTCGCTCGGGGTCTCGGCGGCCACCGCAGCGATCGGCTGGCCGGCCCAGCGGACCCGCCGGTCGTCGCCGAGGAGGTCGACCGCCACCGCCGCTGTGGACCTGTCGATCCGACCGACCAGGGCCGCGGCGATCGCAGACCGGCGCAGCGCCCCGTGGAGCATGTCGGGCAGCGTGACGTCCGTGGTGTAGATCGCCCGGCCGGTGACCTTGTCCGGCCCGTCGACCCGGGCGGCGACCCGGTCCGGCTCGTCGCCATCGTGGTCGTGATCGCCCCGGCAGGCGGCGGCGACGGCCCGGTAGATCCCCTCGTAGGCCCCGCACCGGCAGAGGTGGCCGGCCAGGGCCTCGGCGATCGTGTGTCGATCGGGCTCTGCGGTCCCGTGCTCCTGCCGCCACCGATCGTGGAACGCCGCCGCCCCCATGACGAAGCCGGGCGTGCAGTAGCCGCACTGGAGGGCGTCCTCGGCCAGGAAGGCCCGCTGCATCGGATGCAGCCTCGCCGCGCTGGGAGCGCCGCTGTCACCGCTGCCACCGAGACCTTCGACGGTGGTGACCTCGGTGCCCCGCAGGCTGGTGGCGGGCAGGAGGCAGCTCGCCGTCGGCTCTCCGCCGATCAGGATCGTGCAGGCGCCGCAGACGCCGCCGCCACACACCAGCTTGGTCCCGGTCAGCCCGAACTGGTCCCGGATCACCTCGACGGCCGACTCGTGGCCGTCGACCTCGGCGACGTGCGCCGTCCCGTTGACGGTGGTGTCGAACCTGGTCACGTGGCTTCCCCCCGAGAATCGAGCCGTTTCTGGTCTCGAGGCCGAATCTAGTGTCCCGTGGCGCCGTCGGTGGGCCGATCGGACGCTCTTCGCCGGCACCGGGCCTCACCCGAGGGAGTGGACCGACCACTACCCTGGACGGCCGGACCACCGAGGGGAGCATCCACGTGTCTGTTCGCCATCCGACGGTCGGGGGTGAGAGCGAGCCGGGGGCCGACCCGTCCGGGGCCGAGGTCCGCTTCGGGGTCGACTCGATGGCCGGTCCGCTGCGACGGGTGGCGATGCGGGCGCCAGGGGCACTGCTGTCCGCCGACCACCGCCGCTGGCACTACGTGAAGCGGATCGATCCGGTTGCGCTCCTGGCCCAGTACCGGACGTTCGCCGATCTGGTGGCCGGCGCCGGAGCCGAGATCGTCTGGCTGGCCGAGGATGACGACGACCTGGCCGACTCGGTCTTCACCTACGACCCCTCGTTCGTGGTTCGCCCCGGGGCGATCATCCTCCGCCCCGGCAAGCCCCTGCGGGTCGGCGAGGCGGAGCTGCATCGACGGTTCTACGTCGAGCAGGGCATCCCCATCCTGGGCGCCATCGAGCCGCCCGGCACGGTCGAGGGCGGGGACTGCTTCTGGTTGGATCCCTCCACGCTGGCCGTCGGCCGGGGCTTCCGGACCGACCAGCCCGGTATCGACCAACTCGGCGACATCCTCCGACCGCTGGGCATCGAGCTGGTCGTGTTCGACCTCCCCTACCACCGCGGGCCGGACGCGTGCCTCCACCTGCTGTCGGTCATCAGCCCGCTGGATGCCGACCTGGCGCTCGTCCACGGTCCCCTCGTGCCGAGTGCCCTGTGGCAGCTGTTGTCGGACCTGGGCTACGAGTTGCTGCCGGCTCCGCCGGACGAGTTCGAGGCGAGCCTCGGGCTGAGCCTCAACGTGCTCGCCACCGGGCCACGGCAGCTGATCGCAGTCGACGGGTTCCCGGCCACCGTCGCTGTGCTGCGGTCGGCCGGGTGCGAGGTCACCACGTTCGCTGCCGACGAGCTCTGCATTCCCTGCGAGGGTGGTCCGACCTGCCTGACCCGACCACTGCTCCGGGCCTGAGCGCTCGGCCGATCCGGTCACCTGCCGCCGCCGGGGGCTGCGCTAGCGAAGGTGTTTGTCGATCAATACAGTGGGGAACATCGACGCAGTGCCCCCACATACTCGAGGCGGAGCGAGCCAGGACGCCACCCATCTGATCCGCCCCGGTGACCCTGCGGCGGCGCGCCCGGCCGTCCGTCGCTGGCTCGGCGAGCCGTACCCGCTCGGCGCCACCTATGACGGCTCCGGCACGAACTTCTCCATCTTCAGCAGCGTCGCCGACGGCGTCGAGCTGTGCCTGCTCTACGACGATGGCACGGAGACCAGGATCGAGCTCGACGAGGTCGACGGCTACTGCTGGCACGTGTACCTGCCCGATGTCCGGCCGGGGCAGCGCTACGGCTACCGGGTCCATGGACCGTGGGAGCCCGCCGCCGGCCACTGGTGCAACGAGCACAAGCTCCTGCTCGATCCCTACGCCAAGGCGATCGCCGGCGTCACCGACTGGGATCCGGCCTGCTTCGGGTACGACTTCGACGATCACGACCGCAAGAACACCACCGACAGCGCACCCCACATGCCGACCGGGGTGGTCCACGACCCCTTCTTCGACTGGGGAACCGACCGGCCACCGAACATCCCGCTCCACGAGTCGGTCATCTACGAGACCCACGTCAAGGGTCTCACCATGCGCCATCCCGATGTCGCCCCCCACCTCAGGGGCACGTTCGAGGGCGTCTCCCATCCCGCCCTGATCGACCACTTCCGCAGCCTGGGCGTCACCGCCGTCGAGCTGATGCCGGTCCACCAGTTCCTCCAGGATCATCACCTCGTGGAGCGGGGCCTGCGCAACTACTGGGGCTACAACACGATGGCGTTCCTGGCGCCCTACAACGAGTACGCGTCCGCCGGCCATGCGACCGCCGTGCAGGAGTTCAAGACGATGGTCAAGAGCCTGCACGAAGCGGGGATCGAGGTCATCCTCGACGTGGTCTACAACCACACCGCGGAGGGCAATCACCTCGGACCGACCCTGTCGATGCGGGGCATCGACAACCACGCCTACTACCGCCTGGTCGACGAGGACCCCCGGTACTACTTCGACTTCACCGGGACCGGCAACAGCATGAACATGCGGCACCCCCACGTGCTGCAGCTGATCATGGACTCGCTCCGCTACTGGGTGGAGGAGATGCACGTCGACGGCTTCCGGTTCGATCTCGCCGCCACCTTGGCCCGAGAGCTGCTCGAGGTCGACCGGCTCTCGGCCTTCTTCGACCTGATCCAGCAGGACCCCGTCGTGTCGAAGGTGAAGCTGATCGCCGAGCCGTGGGACATCGGGGAGGGCGGCTACCAGGTCGGCAACTTCCCGCCCCAGTGGTCGGAGTGGAACGACGGCTTCCGGGACACGATGCGCGACTTCTGGCGCTCCCAACCGGCAACCCTCGGCGAGTTCGGTCTGCGGTTCACCGGCAGCGCCGACCTGTACCAGAGCGACTCCCGCCGGCCCACCGCGTCGGTCAACTTCGTGACCTGCCACGACGGCTTCACGCTCGCCGACCTCGTCAGCTACAACGACAAGCACAACGAGGCCAACGGTGAGGGCAATCACGACGGCGAGTCGCACAACCGCTCCTGGAACTGTGGCGTCGAGGGCCCGACGGACGATCCGGCGGTGCTCGAGCTGCGGGCCCGGCAGCGACGCAACATGATCGTGACCCTGCTGCTGTCCCAGGGCGTGCCGATGCTGCTCGCCGGCGACGAGCTCGGCCGCAGCCAGGGCGGCAACAACAACGCCTACTGCCAGGACAACGAGATCTCCTGGTACGACTGGGACAAGGTCGACGAGGAGTTCCTCCAGTTCTGCCAGAAGGTGCTGCAGTTCCACCGGGACCATCCGGTGTTCCGTCGCAGGAAGTGGTTCCAGGGTCGGCCGATACGGGGGATCGAGGACATCGCGTGGTTCCGGCCGGACGGGGTCGAGATGACCGAGGACGACTGGAACACCGAGCCGACCCTGGCCGTCGGCGTGTTCCTGAACGGGCAGGCCATCGCCAGGCCGGACCGGTACGGCCGCAGGGTCAGCGACGACTCCTTCCTGCTGCTGTTCAACGCCAGCCACGAGGACGTCTCCTGGAAGCTCCCCCCGCGCCGATGGGGGGCGAGCTGGAAGGTCGAGATCGACACCGCCACCGGGGCCAGGACCCGCTCCGTCGCGGCGTCCAGGAAGATCGAGCGGCAGTCCCACAGCGTCGTGGTGCTGCGACAGCGTCGCCCCGCCGACCAGTGACGGCCGCGGCCGGCCGGGCCGCCGCCACGATGACCTCACGTTTGCCGACACGCTTGCCGACCGGAAGGAAGCACCATCCAACGGAAAGGCCCCGACATCACCGAACGAGCGCTCACCGAGGACGACACCCGGGTTGCGGGGTCGGCCGACGGCTCACCGGCCGAGGTGACCGGACCGGGCACCCCGCTTCCTCTCCCATCGACCCGACCGTCCCGGGCGGTCGTCGAGCCGCTTGCGCCGCTGATCGACGACGGTCGCTACCCGGCAAAGGGCAGCATCGACGAGCCGATCGAGGTCCTGGCCGACGTCTTCACCGACGGGCACGACCATGTGGCGGCGGCCGTCCGATTCCGGCACGAGGACGATGACGAGTGGGCCGAGGCCCCCATGACCCATCTCGGCAACGACCGCCACCGGGCCACGGTCACACCGGACCGGCTCGGACCGTGGCACGTCGACATCGTGGCGTGGGTCGACCACTTCGACACCCAGCGGGACGGAATCGTCAAGAAGACGGAGGCGGGACTCGACGTCCGGGTCGAGCTGGACACGGTGGCCGACCTCCTCCGCAGGATGCGAGCGGGCGCCGGCCCCGGCGATGCCGAGACGATCGATGGGCTCCTCGACGCCTGCAGCCGGAACGACCCGCGGCCCTTCGCCGATCCCGACCTGGTCCGACTGTCCTGGCGGACCCATCCCCGGTCACCGGCGGTCGGACTCGACCGACCCCTCGTCGTGTTCGTCGACCGGCGCCGGGCCCGCTTCAGCGCCTGGTACGAGCTGTTCCCCCGCTCGGCCGGCGAGCCGGACAGCCACGGCACGCTGCGCGACGTCGAGGCCCAACTGGACCGGATAGCCGGCATGGGCTTCGACGTGGTCTACCTCCCGCCGGTCCATCCGATCGGGACCTCCCACCGCAAGGGACGGAACAACAGCCTCGTTCCCGAGCCGACCGACGTCGGTAGTCCGTGGGCCATCGGCGATCCGACCGGCGGCCACACCGCCGTCCACCCCGACCTCGGTACCGTCGACGACGTCCGCGATCTGGCCACCGCCTGCGCCGGCCGTGGCATGGATCTCGCACTCGATCTCGCCTTCCAGTGCTCACCGGACCATCCCTGGGTGGTGGAGCACCCGGAGTGGTTCCGGCACCGGGCCGACGGCTCGATCCAGTACGCCGAGAACCCGCCGAAGAAGTACCAGGACATCTACCCGATCGACTTCGAGTCGGAGGACTGGGCGAACCTGTGGCTGGCCCTCCACGACGTGGTCCGGTTCTGGGCCGACGTTGGGGTGCGGGTCTTCCGGGTCGACAATCCCCACACCAAGTCGTTCGCGTTCTGGGAGTGGCTGATGGCCTCGTTCCGCAGGACCGATCCCGACGTGATCTTCCTGGCCGAGGCCTTCACCAGGCCCCGGGTCATGGAACGGCTCGGCAAGCTCGGCTTCCACCAGTCCTACACCTATTTCACCTGGCGGACCGACCCGGCCGAGCTCCGGCAGTACTTCTCCCAGCTGGCGACCCGCACGGCCGACTACATGCGACCGAACCCCTGGCCGAACACGCCGGACATCCTCCATGCCCAGCTCCAGCACGGTGGTCGGCCGGCGTTCATCGTCCGGGCCGTGCTGGCCTCGATGCTCGCCGCCAACTGGGGGGTCTACGGCCCCGCCTACGAGCTCCAGGAGGGTCGGGCGGTGGGGGAAGGCTCCGAGGAGTACCTCGACTCCGAGAAGTACCAGATCCGGGCGTGGGACCTGGACCGGGAGGACAGCCTCGCGCCGCTGCTGACGCTGTTGAACGAGATCCGGTCGTCGCTCCCGGCGCTGCAGCAGGACCGGACGCTCCGGTTCCACCGCTGCGACCACCCAGCCATGCTGGCATGGTCGAAGACCGATCCGGCCGGCATCGGGGACCCGGTGCTCGTCGTGGTCGCCGCCGATCCAGGGCGCGACGCGGCGGGGGAGATCGACGTCGACTGGGCCCAGCTCGGCCTCCGGTACGACGCCGAGTACGAGCTGACCGACCATCTCGGCGGTGGCCGGTACACGTGGCACGGCGCCCGGAACTTCGTGCACCTGTCACCGCGGGGGCTCCCGGCCCACGTGTTCACGGTGAGCGGGCCCGCCGCCGAGCACCCGTTCACCCCGCCGGTCGAGCGAGGACGGGGCTTGACATGACCACGACATCGGACACCTCCACCGATGGGGCTGCCGACTGGTATCGCGATGCCGTCATCTACGAGCTCCACGTCCGGGCCTTCGCCGACGCGAACGGCGACGGGATCGGCGACTTCAGGGGCCTGATCGGCAAGCTCGACTACCTGGCCGACCTCGGGGTGACCGCACTGTGGCTGCTCCCGTTCTACCCGTCGCCACTGCGGGACGACGGCTACGACATCGCCGACTACCGGAGGATCAACCCGTCGTACGGCGACCTGCGGACCTTCCGGAAGTTCCTCGAAGAGGCCCACGACCGGGATCTGCGGGTCATCACCGAGTTGGTGATCAACCACACGTCGGACCAGCACCCGTGGTTCCAGCGGGCCAGGAAGGCCGCCCCGGGATCGGTCGAGCGGGACTTCTACGTGTGGAGCGACGACGACACGAAGTACCCAGACGCCCGCATCATCTTCAGCGACTTCGAGCCCTCGAACTGGACGTGGGACCCGGTGGCCAAGGCCTACTTCTGGCACCGGTTCTACCATCACCAGCCCGACCTCAACTTCGACAACCCGGCGGTCGAGGAGGCCATCTTCGAGATCTTCGAGTACTGGCTCGACATGGGCGTCGACGGGCTCCGCCTCGATGCCGTCCCCTACCTGTACGAGCGGGAGGGCACGAACTGCGAGAACCTGCCGGAGACCCACGACTTCCTGCGCCGGCTCCGGAGCCACCTCGACGACCGCTACGACGACCGGATGCTGCTGGCCGAAGCCAACCAGTGGCCCGAGGACGCCGCCGCCTACTTCGGCGACGGCGACGAGTGCCACATGAACTTCCACTTCCCGCTCATGCCCCGCATGTTCATGGCGGTGCGGCGGGAGACGAGGACCCCGATCGTCGACATCCTGGAGCAGACCCCCGAGCTGCCGGAGGGGGCCCAGTGGGCGACGTTCCTGCGCAACCACGACGAGCTGACGCTCGAGATGGTGACGGACGAGGAGCGGGACTACATGATCCGGGCCTACGCCGAGGACCCCCGGATGCGGGTCAACCTCGGCATCCGCCGCCGGCTCGGTCCGCTGCTCCAGGCCGATCGACGCAAGATCGAGTTGCTGAACGCCCTGCTGTTCTCCCTGCCGGGGGCGCCGGTGATCTACTACGGCGACGAGATCGGGATGGGTGACAACATCTACCTGGGTGACCGCGACGGCGTCAGGACGCCGATGCAGTGGAGCCCCGATCGCAACGCCGGCTTCTCGACCGCCAACCCCCATCGCCTCTACCTGCCGGTGATCATCGAGCCCGGCGCCCACTACGAGAACGTCAACGTCGAAGCCCAGCAGGCCCAGTCGAGCTCCCTGCTGAGCTGGATGCGCCAGCTGATCGGGCTCCGCCGGCGGCTCCCCGAGCTCAGTCGGGGGTCGCTCGATTTCCTGGAGCCGGAGAACCCGAGGATCCTGGCCTTCGTCCGGGAGCTGGACGATCGGAGCCCGATCCTCGTGGTCGCCAACCTGTCCCGGCTGGCCCAGGCGGTCGAGCTCGACCTCTCGGCCTACATCAACCACGTCCCGCTCGAGGTGTTCGGCCGGACCCGCTTCGCGCCGATCGGCGAGTTCCCGTACTACCTGACGCTGGCACCGTACGGCTTCTTCTGGCTCGAGCTCGAGGCGCCGACGGCGGCCGAGCCCGTTTCGCTGCCGGTGCTGTCAGGGACCTGGCCGGACGTCGTTCGCAGCACGCAGGCCAATCGTGCGCTGCGGAAATGGCTCCCCGGCCAGCGGTGGTACAGCGCCAAGGACCAGACGATCACGCGCCTGCACCTCGACGACGTGTTGCTGGTCGACTCGGAGCGGCCGCTCGCCCTCGTCGTCCTCCGCTCCTCGTTCGAGCACGGCGACGATCAGCAGCACCTCGTGCCCCTCGCCGTCGTCGAGGGTGATCAGGCCGCCTCCATCCGCCGGCTCAAGCCGGAGTCGGTCGTCGGCGAGCTGCCGTCCGACGCCGGCGGCGAGCCGGGCTCGACCGGGCCGATACTGGTCGATGCGATGGTCGACGACTCGTGCGTGCTCGAGCTGGTGGCCCTCGTGGCTTCGGAGGAGCAGCGGACGACGGGCCGCTTCCCGACGTTCGGGCGACCGGTCGACGACACGGTCGCCGACGCGGTCGAGCGGGCCAGGGAGGAGGGCGCCTCGGGCGTTCGGGTGCTCGGCGTCGAGCAGTCCAACTCCTCGGCCATCGTCGGCGATCGCGTGATCGCCAAGCTGCTCCGCCGGCTGGCGGCCGGCCCCAACCGCGACGTCGAGCTGCCACGGCTGCTCCTGGCCAACGGCTTCACCCACGTTCCCGCCGCACTCGGTGAGCTGGCCATCGACGTCGGATCCGATGACGGCCTGGCGATCGGGATGGTGGTCCACGAGGTGGTGCCGAACGACGGCGACGTGTGGCAGTGGACCCAGGACGAGCTGGCCCGGCTGCTCGACCTCGTCGTCGAGGATGCCGAGGTTCCGGACGCCGACGTGTTCGCCCCGTCGCTCGAGATGGCCGACCTGTTGGGTGAGCGGACCGCCGAGCTCCATCGGGCGCTGGCCGCCGGCGCCGAGAAGCACGAGAGCTTCACCCTGCTGCATCAGCGGGGCCTCCACCAGGCCATCCGATCGGAGCTGCGACAGACCGAGCGGCTCCTCGCCCGGCTCGGCCGCGGTGACGAGCTCGACGGCAAGGCCGTGCTGGAGCGGATCGAGCCGCTCCGTCAGCACAAGTACGACACCCGCCGTATCGACATCCACGGCGACCTGCACCTCGGTCAGGTCCTGTGGACCGGTCACGACGTGGTCTTCATCGACTTCGAAGGGGAGCCGGCCAGGGCGCTCTCCGAACGATCGATTCGCCGCACCCCGCTGGTCGACGTGGCCGGGATGGTGCGCTCAGTCGACTATGCGGCCCGGGTGGCGGTGGCCACCGAGCTGCAGCGGGGTGTGCTCCCGGCCAGCTAGCACGGCGCTGCCGAGGGCCACGATCGAGCCGACCCAGAGATAGGCCGTCCAGCCGAAGTACACGAAGATCGAGGTGACGAACAGCAGGAGGAG
>JAHELU010000213.1 GCA_024644005.1 Acidimicrobiales bacterium
CCGAGGACCCCGAAACCGCCGGCCCAGAGGGTCGTCTCTGCCACGGCGGCCGGATCCGATCCGACGCTGTCGATGCTCACCCAGTTGGCGATGGCCGTGACCATCACGATGCCGAAGCCGACCGCTGCGAGCAGCGGGCCGACATAGCGCTGGGGCGACCGGGCTCTCGGGTCGTGATTCCTGATCGTCGGTAGTGAGAGTGTTGTTGGTGCCGTCATGACGTGCTCCCTGTGTGTAGGTGTTCGGTTCGATGTGACGAAGGGGGAACGGGCCCACCGATGCCGCAACGTCCCCGACTGTCAGCGATCGGGCAATTGGCGGCCCGTGGTCCTGCGGGGGAAGGCCGGTGTCGGATCGGGAGTTCACGATCCGGGCCCACCACCAGCTCGTGCCGTGGCGGCCCGTCCCAGATGGAGCGGGCCGCCACCACCCACTACCGTTTCCCCATGACCGAGCTGCGATCGTTCGACCGAGACGCCGACCCGGCCGAGGTGGTCGATGCGGTGAGATCCGATGGTGGGGCCATCGTCGTCGATGCGCTCGGCGCCGATCTGCTACGGGAGGTCAACGACGAGCTGGCGCCGTGGATCGCCGCCACGCCAGGCGGTCGCGACCGCTTCGTCGGCTTCGACACGTGCCGGACCGGGGCGCTGGTCGCCCGCTCGCCGGCCACCCGCCGGGTGGTGATGGACCCGGTCGTGCTCGACCTGGCGAAGCGGTTCCTGGCGCCGTACACCAACCGGATCCAGCTCCACCTCACCCAGGTCATCACGATCAAGCCGGGGCAGGGCACCCAACCGCTGCACCGGGACCGATTGGCGTGGGGCGGCTACATCCCCCGCGAGATCGAGCCGCAGTTCAACACCATCTGGGCCCTGACCGACTTCACCGAGGAGAACGGGGCCACCAGGATCGTTCCCGGCAGTCCCGGCTGGGATGACGAACGGCGGGCCGAGGATCACGAGAAGACCCAGGCGGTGATGCGGGCCGGCTCGGTACTGCTCTACTCCGGCTCGGTGATCCACGGGGGCGGTGAGAACCGATCCGACCGGGACCGGATCGGCCTGAACATCACCTACACCCTCGGCTGGTTGCGGACCGAGGAGAACCAGTACCTCTCCTGCCCGCCCGAGGTCGCCAAGGGCCTGGAGCCGGAGCTGCAGGAGCTGCTGGGCTACACGATGGGCAACTACGCCCTCGGCTACTACTCCGATCCCGAGCGAGTGGGGGAGACCTCCGACATCCGGCCGCCGGAGCTGGCCCTCGGCCGGGCCCCTCGGGAGCGGATCGACGTCCTCGACAGCTGACGACCGTCGGCCAGCTCAGATCGAGCTCAGATCGAGCCCACCACCACCTCGCCGTGGCGGAGGCCCAGCACTGGTCGCTGCAGTGCGGTCAGGTCGTCCCGGGGGTCGGTGTCGAAGAACAGCACGTCGGCGTGACCGCCGGCCTCGAACCGGTGATCCGAGCCGAGGTAGTGGTAGGCCGCGGCGGTGACGGCGTCGACGACATCGGGGGCCGCCAGGCCGTAGCGGCCGAGGTTGATCGCCTCGTGTGCCACGGCACCGTGAGGCACCTCGATGTCGGTGCCGGCCAGCACCGAGACCCCGAGCGCCGGCGCGCCGGCCAGCAGCTCCCGGACATTGTCCAGGCCGTCGGCGAACAGCTTGCCGCCGGAGGACTCGGCCCCCAGCATGTCCCTGATGGCCTCCATGGCGGTCACGGTCGGGACCCATGCCCCACCCCTCCGGCCGAGGGTGGCCAGATCGTCGGCGGTGAGGAACAGCCCGTGCTCGATGCTGTCGATGCCGGCGGCCACGGCCAGGGTGCTCGTCTCCGGGGCGGCGGCATGGATGGCCACCCGGCAGCCGGCCTCGTGGGCCACGGCCACCGCCTGGTGCATGGCGGACTCGGAGAAGTTGGTTACCGCTCCCCGGCCCTTGCGGGGCCAGTCACCGATCAGCTTGACCCATGTCGCCCCGCCCCCGGTCGCCGATCGGACGGCGTCCAGCAGCTCGTCCTCCGCCACCTCACGGGCGAACCCCGGGTAGTAGCCGCCGGGGTTGGTGAGGATCTTGCCGGCCATGTGCAGCTCCGGCCGCTCGGTCGGCGGCTCGTCGAGGACCCGCAGGGTGATGTCGTCGCCCGCCCCCTTGTCCGCCACCAGGAACACGCCGCCCTCGAGCTGGGCCCAGGCATTCGTCTTGGTCCGCTCCAGCGTGGCGCTCGGATCGTCGTGGGGATCGGCGTAGCCACCGCCCAGATGGGCGTGGCAGTCAGCCAGCCCGGGAACGGCCCACCACCGCCCGGTGTCGAGCTCACGGTCGACGGTCTCGCCCGGGAGCCGGAAGTGGCCGTCGATCACCGTCAGTTGCCGGCTGACACCGTCGAGGGTGCGTATGGTGAGCCCGAGTCGCATACCCCGCAATCTAGTTGCTGGGTCCGGCCTGGAGTCCGTCGACGTCGACCTGTGAGCGCACCCGGCGCCAGGGCGTGGGGCCACCGTCACCGGTTTGTGCTGTACTGGCCGCAGTGGCCGAGTGCAGGGTCGAGCACGGATTCGAGCAGCGGACGGAGGGCCGGGGTCGGTGACCACGGGATTGTTCCTGACCGCCTTCGGGCTCGGCCTCCGGCACGGCATCGACTGGGACCACATCGCCGCCATCGCCGATCTCAGCAGCACCGCCGAGACCCGGCGCCGCGGCTTCTGGCTGTCGTTCCTCTACTCGATCGGCCATGCCCTGGTGGTCATGGTGCTCGGGCTCGTGGCCATCCTGTTCGGGGCCTCCCTACCGCCGGGGGCCGATGTGTGGATGGGTCGGATCGTCGCGGTGACCCTCATCGCTCTCGGGGCATGGGTGCTCGTCGAGCTGGCCCGCAAGGGCCGCGAGTTCCGGCTCCGCAGTCGCTGGATCCTGGTCCTGGGCGGCACGTTCGCCGGGCTGCGCCGGGTTCGCCGGGCCGCGACGAGCCGTCGCGTGACCATTCGCCACGACCATCCCCACCCCCACGTCGAGGGATCGGCGGACAGCCCGGAGCACGATCTGCCCCATGCCCACGACCACGATCACCTGCCAGCCGACGTGGCCGGCGATCCGACGGTACCGCTGCCCGAGGCGCAGTCGCAGCTGGCCGGCGCCGCTCGCCCGCATCGAGCGCTCGGCGCCCGCTACGCGGCCATCCGCTCCGCCGCGACCCACAGCCACGGCCCGGGCACGTCCCGCTACGGAAACGGCCAGGGCACCACCGGCGAGCGTCGCAGCCACCGCCGCATCCACAGCCACAGCCACAGCCATGACGTCGTCCTGAGCGAGTCGGCCAGCAGCACCGGCAACGGGACGGCGGCGGGAATCGGGCTCCTCCACGGCATCGGGTTCGAGAGCCCCACCCAGATCGCGGTGTTCGTCGCCTCCACGTCGGTGGTCGGGGCGTGGGCCGGGACGGCCCTGCTGGCGGCCTGGGTGGTCGGCCTGCTGTTCGCCAACTCCGCCCTGGCCGCCCTGGCCGGCTACGGGCTGCTGGGGGCGGAGCGGAACTTCGTCATCTATGCGACCGTGGCGGTCCTCGTCGGCGTCGCCAGCCTGGCGATGGGTGTGCTCCTGCTGAGCGGGCTGGAGATCCTGCCGGAGCTGTGAGTCGACCGGCCCCGGTCAGCAGCCGATGCCGAGCCAGACCGGTATGTCCCGAGAGGTCCCGGCCACCACCGCCTGACCGGCGACGTTGTACTCGGCCGATCCGCCGCCGTCGAACTTGACCAGGTCCTCGTAGCCGTTGCCGGCCGCCCAGTCGACGAGGTCCCTGACGTCTAGCGACTGGGTCCCCCCGAACAGCAGCATCCCCGTGTCCTGGTCGAAGGCCACGAACGAGTGACGCACCGTCTGGTAGGTGTAGGGGTCGTTCGCGTAGTCGGACGAGAAATCCTGGTCGGTCTGCCCGTCGACGATGAGGGGGATCCCGGCCGCAGCCCAGACCCATTCGTCGGCCTCGACGATCTCCTCCGGAGCCAGCTCGGCGAGATAGGGCGAGGTCTCGGCGGCCGCGTACCACGACTCCAGTACCGCTGCGCCCTCGTGGAACACGACGCTGTTCAGCCGGGTGTCGTCGTCGCTCAGGGTGTCCCCGGGCCAGACCTCGACCACGTCGGTCGGGGTGGCGTCGAACCGGAGGCCGAAGACCCCCCGATCGGAGCGGTCGGCTGAGCCCTTGACCGGGATGCCGTCGACCACCCCGACCCCGAGCACCGCCGGGTTCGGGCCGTCCTTCTGCGAGCCGACCAGCCAGTTGCCGTTGATCGACGCCACCGAGCAGCGTGACGAGCCGGTCTCGAACAGGCCTCGGTCGAACTCGACCTCGACCGCCCGGAACGAGCCGACCGATCCGCCGGGCCGGCTGACCGACCGGGTCACCTCGCGATAGCCGTCGGCGGCGAGGGTGGCCGAGGAGAGCGGGGTCAGCGGACCCTGGCAGCCGGGCACCGCAGCCGACTCGGCGGGATAGATGCTGTGGCAGGTCGAGGTCCGCCCCAGGTACTCGCGGAGCTCGGCGAAGTTGATCATCAGGTCCCAACGGGTGAGCGCCCCGGATGCCAGCAGGCCCGTCCAGTAGGCCCGACCCTCGGCGTCCGGTGCTCGGCAGAGGATGTTGTCGTAGGCGAGGTCGACGAACTCGCCGTGCGACAGGCTGCCGTAGCGGTTCTGGAACTCGGTGCCGCTGGCGAACTGGTAGGCAATGTCGGCGAGGGTGGCGCCGCTGCGGCGGGCCCCGAGCCAGTACTCGAATCCCTGCTCGTCCGGCTGGCGGAGGAAGAACGCCTGGTAGAGCCGCCAGACCCTGGCGTGGCCGGTGGACAGGGCCACCCGGGAGGCGTAGTGGGCGTTGGGGCCGCTGATGTCACACGAACCGCCGGATCCCGCCCCGGCCGACGGGCCGCCGACGGCCAGCAGCGAGGCCATCACGATCGCTGCCAGAGCTGTTCGAACCAGTACCCGCATGACGCTCCCCGGTAGGCGACCGAAACCCGTGTATCGGCGGGGGCGGTCCGGGACTTGAGCCGTGTCGCCTGGGGGAGAGGCGTGCCGCTCCCGGCCCTCGAGGTTTAGCGGGCCGGGAGCAGCGTAGGACGGGTCCCGGCCCGGCTCAGCCGAGCAAGTGCCGGCGGTAGCACTGGCGGCGGTGCCGGCGAGCTGGGTGGTCACTCGTCCGCAGTGGTTGACGGCCACCCGTCCGCCATGGTCGCGGTGACATGTGTCACCATGATTGTCGATGGCCCGGTTCGTGCGCAGCCGATGGCGGTCAGCGGCTGGCCAGCAGCGCCTCGACCGCGACCACGACGAGCGTGGCCAACCGTCCTCGGGTCATCGCCGAGGGTCTAGGCGCCGGCGGTGTCGACCTTCTCGCCGTGCAGTGCCTGGACCAGGCCGTCGGCCGCCTTGTCGCCGATCCGGTCGAACACCAGTCCGAGCAGCGGATCGACGAGGCCGAGCAGGCCGTTCATGGTCAGCTCGGCATCGTAGGTGACGATCGAGCCGTCACCGTCCGCCTTGACGGTTATCGCGTCGAGGGACGTCAGCAGGCTGCTCTTGGCCTCGACGACGACCCGCTGGGGCGCGTCGTAGGAGGTGGTCTCGTAGCGAAGGGTCAGCGGGCGAGGACCGGCGCTCACCGTGACGTCGAACGCCGCGTCGGGACCCGGCCCCTCTCCCTCCACCTGCGTCGCCTCGCTGACACCGGGGTCCCAGCGGGCGAAGTTGGTCAGATCGGCCATGTAGTCGAAGGCCTCGACCTGCGACTTCGGGGAGCGGACGTGGACGACGTAACGAGCCATGTCACCGTTCTAGCCGCCCGGGACCACCTGGATGGCATCAGCCCATCGTCCAGGCCCTCGGCCATCCGTCACGCGTCGGAGACAGCGACCCGGATCCGCTTGTTGCCCTTGCCCTTCGACTCGGTCTTCACCACGGTGAAGGTCCCGACCTCGCCGGTCGAGCGGACGTGGGTGCCGCCGTCGGCCTGCTTGTCCAGACCGACGATGTCCACCACCCGGATCTCGCGCACCGACTCCGGGATGAGATTGACCTTGGTCCGGATGAGGTCGGGGTCGGCCAGTGCGGCCGTTCGCTCCAGGAACGAGATCTCGATCGGACGATCGTTGGCGATCTCGGCGTTGACCAGCTCCTCGATCCTGGTCGCGAAGCCCTCGGGAAGGGGATCGAACTCGAAGTCCATGCGACCGCTCAGGGGCTCCATGTTCCCGCCGGTGACCGCTGTTCCGTACTCGTTCCAGATGACCCCGCACAGGATGTGCATGGCCGTATGGGTTCGCATGAGGGAATGGCGGCGATCCCAGTCGACCAGGCCGTCGAGGGGGTCGCCCACCGCCGGGAGCGGATCGTCGGCGCCGACCGTGTGCCAGATCGTCTCTCCCTGCT
>JAHELU010000049.1 GCA_024644005.1 Acidimicrobiales bacterium
GCTCCAACCTCGACAGCGACGCCATCGACTGCGGCGACTCGTCGGTGGTGTTCGGTCAGGACCAGGTGATGGTGTGCGCCCTGCTCGATCCCCAGACGCAGAAGGTGTTCGACGTCAGCCTCTCGATCACCGACATCGAGGCCAGGCAGTTCAGCCTCGTCGTGGCCGACGAGCCCCGGACCTGACCCGCCGGCCGCTCACGGCCATTCATCGTTGGCCGGTGGGAGATGGGTGGAGCCGAAGTCGGCCCCGCCGAGATGGTGGGCGAAGAACTCGTGCACGATCTCGAACCGCTCGACTCGGTGCGACGGGCTACCGCTCCTGGTCAGTTCGTGGTTCTCACCGGGGAACCGCACCAGGATCGCATCGCCGCCGGAGCGGCGGATGGCGGCGAACAACTGCTCGGCCTGCTCGATCGGGCACCGCCAGTCCTGCTCGGCGTGCACGATCAGCGTCGGTGTGGTGACGGCGGCGGCATAGTGGAGCGGTGACTGCCTGGTCACCTCGGCCGGGTCGGCCTCGATGGTGGCCCCGATCGTCTTCGCCGAGAACCAGGTGCCGATGTCGCTCGTGCCGTACATCGTGTGCCACGACGTGACCGCCCGCTCGACGAGACCGGCCCCGAACCGCTGGTCGTGGCTGAGGGCCCAGGCGGTCATGAACCCGCCATAGCTGCCGCCGCCGATGCCGACTCGGTCGGGGTCGACCTCCGGCAGGGCCGCCAGGTGATCGGCGATCGCCGACACGTCGGCCCAGTCCCTGTTGCCGAGGTCGCCCACGATCGCCGTGGCCCACGCCTCGCCGTAGCCGTCCGACCCTCGGGGATTGCCGCCGATCACCACATAGCCGCAGGCCGCCGCCATCTGGAACTCGTCGAAGAACCCCAGCCCGTACTGGAACATCGGCCCGCCGTGCACGTACACCAGGCCCGGCTGCAACCCGTCTCCCCCCGGGGCCGTGGCCGGCGGCCGTACCACGAAGGCCTCGACCTCGGTGCCGTCGGCCGAGGTCACGGCGACCCGCTCGGTCCGGCCGAGGTCGAGTCGGGCCAGCAGCTCGTCGTTCAGACCCACCAGCCGATCCGGGACCCCGTCGAGCCGCCACAGCTCGGCCGGCCGATCGGGGGTGGTGACAGCGGCCACCACAGTGGAGCCGTCCGCAGAGGCGTCGAATGCCAGGACCTGATCGTCCTGCTCGTACACCACCCCGTGGGTTCCGTCGAGGCCGTAGCGGTCGATGGCGATACGACCCCGGCGGACCCCCGGGTACAGCACGGCGCCGTCGACCGCCACCACCGCGTTCCCGCTCATCCGGTCCGGCACCACGTTGTAGTCGTGGTGGCCGAGCGGTTCGACGCTCGGCGTCCTGCCCTGGTCTGGCAACCCGATCAGGTGGGGCCGGTGGAAGCCGGTCCTGGCCGCCTCGGTGGTGCCGGTCGCCACCAGTGGGCCGTCCCGATGCCAGACCAGGTGGGTCCAGTTGCCGCCGACCCCGGTCAGCCGGGCCGGCTCGCCCGACCCGTCGATCGCGTACAGCCAGATGTGATTGAAGCCCGTGAGATCCCGATCGTCGTCGGTGCCGGCCACGGCCGCCACCAGCCTCCCGTCGGGTGACACCGCGACGGCGCCATGATCGACGCCGGGTCGACCGATCTGCTCGATGGTGGCGTCGCCAGACAGCCCGGACACGGCAGAGATCTGACGGGGCCGATCGTGGATGTAGCCCCGGCCGTTGTACCGGTAGTCCAGTGCGGTCACGATCCGGGGACGCCGGGCCAACTCCTCGTCCTCGACCCCCTCCTGGCCAGCCGGCCGGCGTGGCGCGGTCACGATCAGCCGATCGTCGCCCGCCCAGCAGAGGGTGGTCGCACCGTCGACGAACCGGGCCACCTCCGTCAGTTCGCCGACCGGCCAGGCCAGGATCATGACGCTCGTCGGTCGGTCCGGCTCGGCTCGGAGGAACGCCAGCCGGGTTCCGTCCGGGGAGAACTTCGGCACCGTGTCGCGCTGACCGTGACTCAGCTGGCGGTTGCCGGTCCCGTCGATCCCGATCGAGTAGAGCAACGACCGGTTGCTGTCGCTGTCGGCGTCGGGCCACGCGATGGCGTAGACGACGGTGTGACCGTCCGGGTGGATGGCGACGTCGCCAACGGCTCTCAGCCGGCACAGGTCGGCCGGCTCGATCGCCCGCCGCTCGGCGTCCTCCGGCGAGGTGGCCTGCATCGTCGCGTCGGCGGGCTCGGTGGTGGCGCTGGCGGTCATCGGGTTCAACCTACCGGCTCCGACCCTGGTGGGAGATCCGGGCCGGTTCGAAGATGGTCGGCTAGCCGACCGCTACTGTGTGGCCATGTCTTCCCCTGACGGTTGGTATCCGGATCCTGCAGGCGATCCTGGTCTCGAGCGATACTGGGATGGGTCGGCATGGACGGAGACGACCCGCCCGGTGTCGTCCGGAGGCTCACCGCCGCCGCCACCGCCAGCTCCACCTCCAGCTCCACCTCCACCGGGGCCGGCGGCTGCGCCCGCCCCGGCGGGCGTCGCGTCCATGGCCGGGATCGGGGGCATCTCGACCGAGCTGTTGAGCGACGAGCGCTTCGCCGAGGTCCAGTCGAGCGCCCGGGTGGTCCGGCAGAACAGCCGGCTCCTGAAGGTGCTGCTCGGTGACGACGTGCTGGCCAAGCAGGGGGCGATGGTGGCCTTCCAGGGCCAGATCGGCTTCGAGTACGAGGGCTCGGGCGCGGCCAAGTTCCTGAAGAAGGCGGTCACCGGTGAGGGCGTGCCGCTGATGCGCTGCTCGGGTAAGGGTGAGCTGTTCCTGGCCGACAGCGGTTTCCAGGTCCACATCATCCACCTCGAGGGGTCGGGTCTCACCGTGAACGGGCGCAACGTGCTGGCGTTCGAGCCGTCGCTGGCGTGGGACATCGAGCGGATAAAGGGTGGGGCCATGATGGCCGGCGGGCTGTTCAACACCCGGCTGGAGGGCCACGGCTGGGTGGCGATCACGACCGACGGCGATCCGGTGGTGTTGCGGACCAATCAGCCGACATTCGCCGACACCGACGCCGCCGTGGCCTGGAGCTCGTCACTGACCACCACGATCAACCGGACGGTCAAGGCCCAGGCCCTGATCGGTCGAGGATCGGGGGAGGCGGTGCAGCTGGCGTTCCAGGGGGACGGCATCGTGATCGTCCAGCCATCCGAGGGAGCAGCGGTTCCCGCGCACACCCACTGAGCAGGGCGGTCGTCCGGTCAGCCGAGGACGTCGAAGCTGACCCGTCGCTCCGCCACGTCGACCTCGTCGACCCGCAGCCTCAGCTGCTCGGCCAGTCGGCGACCGGCGGCCGGTAGCGAGCCGACGATGGCCGGGTCGGCGATCTGGATCACCGCCCGGTCCCGGTTCGTGTCGAGACCGACCACGAACCCGTCGAACACCTCGCCGACGCTGTGCTCCAGCACCAGCGCCTCCGCCATGTCCAGCATCGCCCGCTCCAACGCCGACTCCCGCTGCCTGGCCTGGCCCATAAGCGACGGGAGCTCGTCGAGGGCCTCGACGGCCCAGGCCGGCGGTTGCCGATCGGCGAACAGCGCCAGCAGGATCTCGTTGCCGAAGCGGTCGACGAGTCGGCGCAGCGGGGCCGTGACGTGGGCATAGACCGAGGCGATGGCGCCGTGCTCGGGATACGCCGGGACCTCCCCGTCGAAGCCGGCGTAGCCGGCTCCCCGGAAGCTGCGGGCGGCCTGGAGGAGGAAGGCGTTCCGGCGGGCGGTGGTGGGGGCCAGGTTGCGGACGAAATCGGGATAGGACACGTCGCTCGGCCAGTCGAGCCCGAGGAACCGGGCGGTCTGCCGGAGCCGATCGAGGTCGTCGTCGAACGGCGGCGGGAGGGTGCGGAGGATGCCGACGCCGGCGTCGACCATCGTCCGTCCGGCCACGATGCCCGTCAGCAACGAGATCTGGGCGTTCCATCCCTCGACCGGCAGCGACTCGTCGAACTCGAGGGTGTAGCTGTCGCTGTGCTCGACCACCTCCTGGGCCGGCAGGTTCAGGCTGACCCCGCCCCGCTCGGCCTCCCGGCGCTGTCGCAGCGTGCCGATCTCGGCCAGGAGCAGGAGCCGGGCATCGGTCCCGGCGTCGATCCGCCGCTGGGCCTCGGCGTAGGAGATCGCCTCGGTCACCGCGACGGTGGCCCGCCCCAGCCGCCAGGCGATCGCCTCACCGGCGTCGTCGAGATCGATCGTCCACAACAGCGCCGGCTTCTCGGTGCCCGCCAGCAGGCTGGCCCGGTTCTCGCTGATCACCGGTGGGTGGAGCGGGGTCCGGGTGTCGGGGCTGTAGAGCGTGGTACCCCGTCTCCTGGCCTCCGAGTCGATCACACCCCCCGGCTCGACGAAGGCGCCGACATCGGCGATGGCATAGCTGACCCGGTAGCCGTCGCCCCGTCGCGTTGCGGTGAAGGCCTGATCCAGATCCGTGGCCCCCGGGGGATCGACGGCCACGAAGTCCAGACCACGGGCGTCGGTCCGCTCGGCCGGGGCCGGACCGGCCACGTCGGCGGCCTCGACCACGTCGGCCGGGAAGTGCCGGGGGACGTCGAGCTCGTCACGGATGGCCTGGAAGGCCCGTTCGAACGTGTGCGGTGCTCGGAGCACGAGTGTCGGCATGGATCGGTTCCGGAGTCCTCAGCGGTCGGGGTGGCCAGACCATGGCCTGCGGTCGGTCAGGTGGCGCCGATCGGCCCGTCGGTGGTGCTCCCGTACAGGCCGAGCGCCTCGGTCAGGTCGTCGGAGGCCGTGTAGGTCTCGGCATCGGACGGAAAGGCACCGGTGCGGACATCGGCGGCGTAGCTGGTCAGGGCGGCGACCTGCCGCTCGAAGGCGTTGTCGTAGCGCCGGACGAACCTCGGCT
The DNA here is from genome assembly GCA_024644005.1 of Acidimicrobiales bacterium. Lineage (GTDB taxonomy): Bacteria > Actinomycetota > Acidimicrobiia > Acidimicrobiales > SZUA-35 > JAHELU01. The sequence goes on from JAHELU010000049.1 coordinate 4,906, forward strand.
CGAACCGGTTCTCGAGGCCGATGATGTCGTGGTACACCAGTACCTGCCCGTCGGTGTCCGGTCCGGCTCCGATGCCGATGGTCGGGATGTCCAGCGCCTCGGTCACCAGTCGCCCCACCACGTCCGGGACCCCCTCGACGACCACCGCGAAACAGCCTGCGGCCTCGAGCTGCCTTGCCTCGTCGACGAGTTGGCGGACGGCGGCGGGCTCCCGGCCCTGGATCTTGAACCCACCCATGACCTTGGCCGATTGCGGGGTCAGCCCGACGTGCGCCATGACCGGGATCTCGGCCGCGACGATCGCCTCGATCATCGGGACACGTTTCGCTCCACCCTCCAACTTCACGCTGCTCGCACCGGCCCGGATCAGCTTGGCCGCGTTCACGACGGTCTCGGTGACCGACACGTGGAAGCTCAGCCAGGGCAGGTCGCCGACGATCACGGCGGTCGGCTCTCCCCGTGCCACGGCCGCGGTGTGATAGGCCATGTCCTCGATCGTGACCTGCAGTGTGTCGTCGTAGCCGAGCACGACCATGGCCAACGAATCACCGACCAGGATCAGGTCCACGTCGGCCGCCGTGGCCACTCGGGCCGACGGCGCGTCGTAGGCGGTCACCATCACCAGCGGCTCCGCGCCGTTGCGGCGCTTCGCCCCACGAATGCCCGGTACGGATCGACGTGCGCTCATGCCAGCTCCCTCGGCACCTTCGTTCGACCGTTGAGCGACCTCGATCGGAGGGCCGCCGCCGGCGCCGAGCTCCACTGTAGGACTCCGTGCGCCGCCGTCATCGGTCAGGCCGGTCCTCGATCGGGGCGACGGCCTCACAGTTGTCGATCAGCCGGGTCTGGCCGAGCTGGGCGGCGATCAGCAACCGGGTGACCGGCCCGAGCGAGCACGGGACCTCCAACGTCGCCGGATCGACGGCGGCAGCGTAGTCGAGGCGGGCCCTCGGCTCCTCGTCGACGACGGCGGTCATCGCCGCCACGACCCGATCGGGATCGGTCTCGCCACCAGCGACGCTGGCGAGGCCGGCGTCGAGGGCCTGCCGGAGCACCACGGCCGCAGCTCGGTCGTCGGGCGACAGGTAGGCGTTGCGGCTGGACATGGCCAGGCCGTCGGGTTCGCGGACGATGGGGCAGCCGACGACCTCGACCGGCGCCGACAGGTCGGCGACCATCCGCCGGATGACGGTCAGCTGCTGGAAGTCCTTCTCCCCGAAGTAGGCCCGGCACGGTCCGACGATGTTGAACAGCTTCGCCACCACGGTGGCCACCCCGGCGAAGTGGGTCGGTCGCGACGCGCCGTCCCACCGCTCGGACAGGTCGGCCACCGAGACCGAGGTCAGGACGGCTCCATTCGGGTACATCTCGTCGACCGAGGGGGCGAACAGGTAGTCGACGCCGTTCGCTGCGGCCAGCGCCCGGTCATGGCCGAGATCGCGGGGGTAGCTGTCGAGGTCCTCGTCCGCCGCGAACTGGAGCGGGTTGACGAAGATGCTTGCGACGACGACGTCGTTCGCTGCACCGGCCGCCCGCATCAGCGACCCGTGGCCGTCGTGGAGGTAGCCCATCGTCGGTACGAACCCGACCGACCGTCCTCCTGCCCGTAGTCGGTCGAGCACGGCCCGGGTCTCCCCGATCGTGATCAGCGGCTCCGGCTCCATCGCTCGGCAGTGTAGGAGGTGCGCCGTCAGGCTCACCGACCCGGTATGAGGAGGTGCGCCGTCAGGCTCACCGACCCGGTATGAGGAGGTGCGCCGTCAGGCTCACCGACCTGGTATGAGGAGGTGGGCCGTCAGGCTCACCGACCCGGTATGAGGAGGTGCGCCGTCAGGCTCACCGACCCGGTATGAGGAGGTGCGCCGTCAGGCTCACCGACCCGGTATGGGTACGGCTAGGTTCCTGGACGGTTCGAGTCGAGCTTGTCCACGACCCTGGCCATCACGGCGGCAACGGTGTCGAGCTCGTCGTCCGTCATCAGATCGAGGAACCAGTTCCGGATGTCGTCGTGGTGGCCGGCGCGGGCCCCCACCAGGGCGTCCATGCCCGGGTCGGTCAGGATGGCCCAGAGGCCGCGCCGATCGTCCTCACACTCCTCGCGAGCCACGAAGTTCACCTCGGCCAACCGATCGATTCGGTAGGTCAGCCGGCTCCTGGACACCAGGACCTGGCGGGCGAGGTCGCTCATTCTCAACCGACGGCGGGACGCCACCGAGAGCACCGATAGGATTTCGTAGTCGGTCAACGAGAGGTTCGATCGTTGCTGCAGCTCGTGGTCGAGACGCTCCGTCAACTGGACGTTTGCCGAGAGATACGTGCGCCAAGCCTCCCGTTGCCGGAGGGTCACCTGCTCTTCGCTCACTCCACGAATCCTACGGTAGGAAGACCGTCACAATGACGATCTTTTCGGAGTAATCCATTTTAATTCAATACTAGTCATAGCGCCTCAACTGGCTGAGTAGATCTTCCCGGATTATTGGCGGTGACGGCAAGTTCCCGAGCGACCGACGGTGGTCTCCGTCCCCTCCTATTGCGTTTGCCCGCTCATTCAAGGGCCAATCCGGCAGCCTCCTGGCCGCTGGAGCGATCGGAAACCACGACGCAATCGGCCGAGCCCGGCCCATTTCTTTCCTTTGCCCGACACGGCTGTGGCTACCATCGACAAATAGGGCCGGTCAGCGACGCTGGCAGGCCGGGCACCAGCTGGTCGTTCTGGCGTCGATGACCGCCGACCGGAGTGGCGTGTCGCAGCGCAGGCAGGGCAGTCCAGCCCGACCGTATGCGGCCAGCCGACCCTGGTTGTCGCCGGCCCGACCCTCAACGTCCCGATAGTCCCGCAACGTGGTTCCACCATGGTCGATCCCGCCGCGCAGGACCGTCCGGATCGCGTCCAGCAGCCGCTCCGCCCGCTGGGGCGAGATCCGGGTGACCTTCGGGTTGATCTGCGCCAACCACAGCGCCTCGTCCGCGTAGATGTTGCCGATGCCGGCCACCGGTCGTTGGGACAGCAGCTGGGTCTTCAGCTTCCGGCGGCTCGTGGCGAGCCTGGCCCAGAACTGGTGGCCGTCGAACGTGGGATCGAACGGCTCGGGCCCTGCCGCAGCGAGGGTCGGGATCGACGAGTAGTCGCTGGCCGGCACGACCCGGATCCGGCCGAAGCGGCGGACGTCGATGAACTGCAGCGTCTCCCCGCTGTCGAGCGCCCACCAGGCCCGGAGGTAGGCCAGATCGGGATCCCGCTCGTCCCGCCCATCGGGTGCGCGGTCGCAGGGCCCACCGGTGGTGGATCTGAGCCGCAGCCGGCCGGTCATGCCCAGATGGATGACCAGTTCCCTGCCGTCGTCCAGCCCGAAGAGCAGGAACTTGCCCCGCCGCCCGTCGGTGACGATCCGGTGGCCGATCGTCTCGGTGGCCGGGGTGAACTTGTGCGACGGATGGGAACCGGCCTCGACGACGGTGGCGCCGACGAGCCGGGGCGCCAGCTGGCGGCGGACCGTCTCGACCTCGGGCAGTTCCGGCATCGTCGGACCGGTCCTGTCGCCCTAGGTGTCCCGAGCCGTCGAGAGTGCCTGTGCCGCCGCACGTCCGGAGCCGATCGCCCCGTTGATCGATGCATCCCTGGTGTGGTCGCCGCAGATCCAGATGCCGTCATCGGTCTGCAGCGCGCCGCTGCGGGCCCGGCCGACGGGCTGCACCGGCTGGGCCCGCTCGATCCTGTCGATGCGGAGCAGGTCCCACCCGAACGTCGACTCACCGAACCACTGCCCGAGCTGGGTTCGCATCTGGTCGACGACACCGGGCTCGGTCGACGGTGTCGAGACGACGATGGTCGACGAGCCAGCCGGTGCATAGTCCGGACTCACCTGGCTCATGACCGCCAGGGTGTTGATCGGACTCGTCCCGCCACCGTTCAGCACGAGCACCGGTTCGTCGATCGGTGGGCTGTCGGCCCGGAGCCACACACTGGTCACGCCCTTCCACGGTCGGCTCTCGATGCCCGTCAGCCGGGCCGCCTCGCTCAGGTCCGTCGCCACGACCACCGAGTCGAGCTCGACCGTCTCACCGTCCTCCAGCACCACGCGGCGGGCGGTGACCGCTCGGACCGGGCTGTCCAGCCGGAGGGCGCCGGACGGCAGCCGGGCCGCCAGCTGATCCGAGATCGCCCCCATCCCCAGGGCGGGCACGACCGCATCGCCGGCCCCGAGCATACGGAACACGAACTCCACCACCCGACTCGAGCCGGCCAGCTCGGGATCGAGTGTGATGCCGGCGAACAACGGGGTCAGGAACCGCTCGATCATCGTCTCGCTGAAGCCGGCGTCCTCCAACCGCTGGCGGGCGGTCGTTTCCGGTCGCTGCCACAGCTCGGCCAGGGTGCCCTTCGCCACCGCGCGGCGGAACGCCAGGATCCGAACCTTGTCGAGCGGTGAGCCGATGGGGGCCCTGAGGGTGTCCAGCAGCTTGCTCGGCTCCCGGAGCGGATCGCCGACCCGGTGGAACCGGTCGTTCCATCGCAGGAGCGCCCCGGGGGAGAAGGCTCGAAGGTCGAGCGCGCGGTAGTCGAGCAGTCGGCGGGTCTCGGGGTAGGCGTCGAGCAGGATCTGGAAGCCCCGGTCGAGGCGGTGCCCGTCGACCAGGTCGGTCCTGACCCGCCCGCCCGGACCATCCGCCGCCTCGAAGACGACCACCTCGTGGCCGGCCAGGGACAGCTCGATCCCTGCCGTAAGCCCGGCCAATCCGGCTCCGATCACACCGATCTGCACCGGTCCGTTCTATCACGGTCGAGCCGTCGCAACGCCCCCACCGCTCCGCGGCCGACCGGATCGGAGTAGATTCTGGGCAGGTGTCGAGAACGGGGTCAGCCGATCGTCGTGGTAGCGAGCGGTCGCCACGTCGAGTCGTGGCCCCACCGGGTACCATCCGGTCCCGGCCGACGAAGGAGGAGCAACGTGAAGTACGCCTGTTTGATCTACTCGGACGAGAACGATGCCGTGGCCAATCCCGACCCGGCAAGCCCCGAGTTCCAGCCGATGATGGCCGGCTACGTCAAGTTCGGTGAGGAGAGCACTGCGGCCGGGGTCAACCTCGGCGGTGAGCCGCTCGCCAACACCTCGTCCGCCACATCGGTCCAGCTCCGGGACGGCGAGATCATCACGACCGACGGCCCGTTCGCCGAGACGAAGGAGCAGCTCGGAGGGTTCTACATCCTCGACTGCGACTCCCTCGACGAGGCGATCAGCTGGGCGGCCAAGATCCCCCACGCCGCCACCGGAACCATCGAGGTCCGGCCCGTCCCCGACTTCAGCCAGGCCGGCTGAGAGCCGCTGCGACGAACGGCGACGCCTGAGGCCATGGTCGATCCGGTCAACCATCGCATCGAGCAGCTCGTCCGCGACGAGTGGCCGAAGCTGGTCGCGACCCTCGTCGGTGAGCTGGGCGATCTCGGCCTGGCCGAGGACGCCGCCCAGGATGCGGCAGAGGTGGCCCTGCGGCGGTGGTTGGACGACGGGATTCCGGACCGGCCCGGCGCCTGGATCACCACGGTGGCCAGGCGCCGGGCCGTCGACCGCATCCGGCGGGAGAAGCTCGGCCAGGAGAAGGCCGCTCAGCTGGCCAGATTGCAGGCCAGGATGGCGATCAACGACGGGGCCGAAGCGGGCCACGGGGCCAACATGCTGCGGGACGAGCAGCTGGCCCTCATCTTCGGGTGCTGTCACCCGGCCCTGTCGGTCGAGGCCCAGATCGCCCTGACGCTGCGGGCGGTCGGCGGGCTGACCACGGCGGAGATCGCCAGGGGCTTCGTCGTACCCGAACCGACGATGGCCCAGCGGTTGGTGCGGGCCAAGCGCAAGATCGCCACCGCCGCCATCCCGTTCCGGATCCCCGACGATGCCGAGCTGCTGTCCCGGCTCGGGGTCGTCCACCACGTGCTGTACCTGATCTTCAACGAAGGCTACGTCGCCTCCCGGGGCCACGACCACGTACGGGACGACCTCACCGCGGAGGCCATCCGGCTGTCCCGGCTCCTGGCCACCCTGCTGAACGACGACGCCGAGACCCACGGTCAGCTGGCCCTGTTCCTGTTCATCGAGTCGAGGCGACCGGCCAGGACCGACGCAGCTGGCGACATCGTGTTGCTGGCCGACCAGGATCGCAGTCTCTGGGACCGCCACCTCATCGCCGAGGCGTCCGCCGCCCTCGAGCGGGCCATGGCCCTGGCCAGCCCAGGGCCGTACCAGCTGGAGGCGGCGATCAACGGGCTGCACGCCGAAGCGGCCTCCGAGGTCGACACCGACTGGGCCCAGATCGTGTTGCTGTACCGCGAGCTGAGCCGTCGGCGCCCGACCCCGGTGACCACCCTCAATCTGGCGGTGGCGGTGGCATTGGCAGGCGGACCTGCCGCCGGGCTAGAACTACTGGATGCGCCGGACCTGGCCGCCGAGCTCGCGGAGTACCGGTACTACCACTCGGCCAGGGCCGACCTGTTGCGCCGGCTCGACGACCCGGCCGCCGGCGACGCCTACCGACGGGCGCTCCAGTTGACCGACAGCGAGCCGGAGCGGCGCTTCCTCGCGCAGCGTCTCGACCAGTTGACCTCGTGATCGGTCGTCATCGCCCATCGATCGGTCGTCGCCGGTGAGCGGGCGCTCGTGAGTGGCGATCCGGAGCTCGTCGCCGACCTGACGACGCCGGCGCTCGCCGTCGACCTGGGTCGGTTCGACCGCAACGTGGCCACGATGGCCGAGGCTCGGCCGGGGCCGGCGCTGCGGCCCCACGTCAAGGCCTTCAAGTCGACGGCGTTGGCGGCCCGGTTGGCCGATGCCGGTCACCGCTCGTTCTGCAGTGCCACCGTCCGGGAGCTGGAGGGCATGGCCGGCGCAGGGCTCGACCACGATCTCCTCCTGGCCAACGAAGTGGTCGACTACACCCGGCTCGGCCGGCTCGTCGAGCGCGGGGCCGCGATCACCGTGGCGGTCGACTCGACGGAGACCGTGGTCGCCGCTGCGGCCGGCGGGGTGGAGCGGGTCCTGATCGACGTCGACGTCGGCCTGCCCCGGTGCGGGTGCCAGGTCGACGATGCCGGCCGGCTGGCCGACCTGGCCCGGTCGAAGGGCCTCGAGGTGCGGGGGGTGATGGGCTACGAGGGTCACCTGATGATGGTGCTGAATCCCGAGGAGAAGCGGGCCAAGGTGGAGAAGTCGATGCGTCGACTGCTGGCCGCCCACGAGGCGGTCGGCGGCGACATCGTCTCGGCCGGTGGTACGGGGACCTATGCGGTGAACACCTGGGCCAACGAGATCCAGGCCGGCTCCTATTGCCTGATGGACACCCAGTACGTCACGCTGGGCTACCCGTTCGAGATCGCTCTGTCGGTGGTGGCCACCGTCATCTCCGTCAACACCCGTGGCTGGTTCGTGATCGACGCCGGCCTGAAGGCCCTCGGCATGGACCACGGCAATCCGACGTCGACCCGGGGCGAGGTGCTGTTCTGCTCGGACGAGCACACGACGATCCGGCCGGACGACGGTGACATCCCGGCGGTGGGGGACCGGATCCAGCTCCTGCCGGCGCATGTCGATCCGACGGTGGCCAAGCACCGGCAGTTCTGGGTGCTGGCGGCCGAGCAGCCGGCGGGTCCCGAAGCTCCGGTGGCCGAGCGACGGATCGTCGACCGCTGGGACATCGACCTCAGGCACTGGTGAGGTGCCCGAGCGGGCTCAGGCCCCCCGGCTGATCTGCTCCTGCTCGGCGCCCTGCCCGGCGGAGCGACCCGGTCTGACGCCGAGGATCCGGCACGTGGCCGCGGTCAGCTCCGGCCGGTTCATCGTGTAGAAGTGGAAGTGGCGGACCCCCCGCTCGGCCAGCTCCCGGCACTGCTCGGCGGCCACGGTGGCCGCGACCAGCCGGTGGATCTCGGGAGCGTCCTCGAGGCCGGTGAAGAGGTCGGGCATCCACGACGGGATGCTGGCCCCGCAGCGCTCGGCGAACGACGACACCTTCGTGAACGAGCCGATCGGCATGATGCCGGCCACGATCGGAACCGAGATGCCGGCCGATCGGCACCGATCCTGGAACCGGAGGAAGGCATCGTTGTCGTAGAAGAACTGGGTGATCGCCCGATCGGCGCCTGCGTCGATCTTCTCCTTGAGCCGGTCGAGATCGTCCGCCGCCGAGACGGCCTTGGGGTGGACCTCCGGATAGGCCGCGACCGAGATGTCGACCCGATCACCGACCCGGTCCCGGATGGCGGCCACCAGCTCGGCCGCATTTCGGAACCCGTCCGGCGGCCGGTGCGGGGCACCGGCCGGTTGATCGCCCCGGAGAGCCACGACGCGGCGTATCCCGAGGTCGAGGTAGGCGTCGACCACCTCGAGCGTCTCCGACTTCGACGCTGCGACGGTGGTCAGGTGCCCGGCCAACCGCAGCGGCGTCTCGTCCCGGAGACGGTTCAGCGTGCCGATCGTCCTGTCCCGGCTGCTCCCCCCCGCTCCGTAGGTGACCGAGACGAACCGGGGCCCGAGCGGGGCCAGCTCGTTCGCACAGCCGATCAGCCGGTCGGCGGCCTCGGCCGATGCGGTGGGGAAGAACTCGAAGGACACCTCGAGATCGGCCTTGAGCGGTGTGGCCGGCCACGGCCTGCGGGCCAACCGATCTGCCGCCTCGCCGACGTGGGGATCCGGTGGACGGTCGGCGCCGCCGTTCGCGGCTGGGGTGGGCTGATCGGGTTGGAGTGGCGTCATGGTGGACTCAGTTGGGAGATCGGTCGGCCATGGCCGGGTCGTGCCCGGTCTCGCCGATCGTGGTCAGGGGTTGACGGGAGCGCTGGTGCGCCGTCCAGAGGCTCACGATGAGCAGCTCGCTCGCCGGGTGGTCAGCGGTGTGCCCGGCCGGCTCGCCGGCCTGTGGTGGGACGAGGTGGCTGACCTCGACGTGGTCGAGGCCGGCCTCCTCGCACCAGGCGGTCACCTCCCGGTCCGCGAAGCCGAGCCGTCGGTGGGCGTGGTCGCTCCGCAGCGTCTCCAGCTGGTGGGGCGCGAAGTCCACGATGATCAGCAGCCCGTCGGGCTGGAGCGTCGTCGCGGTCTCGGCAATGGCCGCCGCCGGATCGTCGAGGAAGTGCAGGACGTGATGGAGGATGGCGAGATCGAACGACCGGGCCGGCACGTCGAGGGCGTAGATGTTGCCATGGCGGACCGAGCAGTGGTCGAGGCCCTCGGCCAGCAGGTTGGAGCGGGCCAGGTTGAGCATGCCGACGCTCAGGTCGATGCCGAGGCCGTGGTCGATCCGATCGGCGAACAGCTCCAGGATCCGACCGGTGCCGGTGCCGATGTCGATGAGCCGGGACACCGGGCGGCCACCTGACCGGTGGCGATCCGCCGCACCGAGGAGCGCTGCCTCGACCTCGGCATCGGCGACGTGCAGCGAGCGGATGCCGTCCCACTGGCTGGCGATCTGCTCGAAGTACTGGTCGGCGGCACTGGCCCGCTCGGCCCGGATGGTGGCCAGCCGGTGCCGGTCGGCGGTGGTGGTCCGGTCGTCACGGTCGATCAGCGCCAGCACCGAGGCGAAGATCGACCGGCCGGGCTCGGTTCGGCTCGAAGCGTAGAAGGCGCTGGTCCCCTCCGAGTGACGGTCGAGCAGGCCGGCGTCGCACAGCAGCTTGAGATGGCGGCTGACCCGGGGCTGGGTCTGGCCGAGGATGCGGCACAGCTCCGAGACCGTGAGCTCGCCCTCGGCCAGCACGGCGATGATCCGCAACCGTGTGTTCTCCCCGGCCGCACGCAGGCCGGCGAGTACCGACTCGAGATCACCGGTCCGGCCGGGCCGGTCGTCGTTGCCACTCATAGCTGGTTGCAAATATAAAGATATCCTTATGGATTTGCAAGGGTCGATCGGATCAACGCCGACGCCCCGACCTGCCCGTTGCGGTCCCGAGACCGCTCAGCGGCCGAGGTGCAGGCCGTCGCCGGTCAGGGAGAGCTTCGGTCCGTACCGGGGGGCTGCACCGTTGGCCTTGGCCAAGCGGATCACCCGCCAGCGATGGCCGGCGTAGGGCTCGAGCAGCTCCAACATCCGCTCGTCGGTGGCCCGTGGCTCACCGGCCAGCGCCCAGGCGATCGTGTGGGGGATGTGGTAGTCGCCGACCGGCACGGCGTCGGCGTCTCCCATGGCGACCGCGGTGACCATGGCTGCGGTCCACGGGCCGATGCCCCTGATCCGCTGGAGCCGGGCGGCCGCTTCGGCGGGGGTCCAGTCCGTCAGGTCACCCAGCCGTGGCATCTCCCTGGCGACCCTGATCAGGATCTCGGCTCGCTTGCGCTCGACGCCGAGGGGGTGGAACTGGTGATAGCCCATCTCCGCCACGCGCTCGGCCGACGGCAGGATCCAGCCCGTCACCGGGCCGGGGGCCCGATCGCCGTAGCGCCTGGCCAGCAGTCGTCGCGACCGCACCGCGTTCTTGACCTGGACCTTCTGACCGAGGACGCCGCCGATCAGTGCGTCCCACGGGCGATCGGTCCTCGACAGCAGGAACGGTCCCCGGCGCCAGTAGTCGCCGATCGTGCCCGACGGCGCGAAACCGGTGAGGTCGTCATCGGCGCCGAGCAGCCTCGGGGCCTGGTCGAGGAGCCAGTCGGCGCCCGGCCCCCAGGCCTCGCCTCGCATCGACTCCGGGCCGCTCCGCTCGAGGCTGAGCGAGCCCGGTCCGTCCGGGGTCCTCGTGTTCCACCAGGCCTCGGTCGGCCCGACCATGACCGGGTGCTTGGCCCCCCGCACCGTGTTCTTGACATTCAGGGTGGCGGGAATCGCGAACGTCCTGACCGGCACGATGCCCAGGCTAGCGAACCGGGCTCACGGCGGCGTCAGCTCCACAGGGCCTCGAGCATGGCATCGACCTCGTCCGCCACGCCGACGTTGCCGACGATGAGCGCCGGGTCGCCATCGTCCGGTGGCAGGTTGACGGTCTCGGCGAAGTGGTGGCGAAGCGGCTCCAGGAACCGGCTGAGCTGGGCGTAGACGTGGCGATCGTCGGTGGCGAACCGGTTGACGTGGAATCGGAGGGGGAAGCTGACCGTGAGCTCCGTGCGGGCCCGGGTGACCGCGACGTACAGGAGCCGCAGTTCCTCGGCCAGGCCCCTGGCGTCGCCCAGCGCCATCTCGGAGGGGATGTTGCCATCGGCCGCGTGGAGCAGGTAGACCGCATCCCACTCGCATCCCTTGGCAGAGTGGATGGTGCTGAGCGTCAGCCAGTCGTCGTCGAGGTGGGGCGGGCCGGCGACATCGCCGGTCTTGCTCGGCGGGTCGAGGGTCAGCTCGGTCAGGAACCGGCTGCGGGTCGAATAGCCTCTGGCCCCGATCGCGAGCTGGTCGATATCGGCCAATCGGGCCTCGCTGTTGTCGTATCGACTGGGAAAGACCAGATCGCAGAATCGCTTCAGCCGGTCGATCTGGGCCGATGGTCCGATCTCCTCTGCGACGCAGTCGGCGAGCGCAGCTCGCAGCTCGGCCGCCTGCTCGGCCGCGGCGGTGGGTACCCGGCCGATCCCGTCGACGAACCGCGCCAGCGCGTTCGAGCCCGGCTTGGCGATCCGCAGCTCCTCGGCCAGCCTGGCGACCGTGGCCGGACCGATCCCGTCCATCGAGCGGAGCACCCGATGCCAGGCCAGCTGGTCCTCGGGGTTCTCGAGCACGCGGAGCATCGACAGCAGGTCCTTCACGTGGGCCGTCTCCAGGTACTTCAGCCCGCCGTACTTCACGTAGGGAATGTCCCGCCGGACCAGCTCGAGCTCGAGCCCGTCGGCGTGGTGGCCGGCCCGGAACAGCACCGCCTGGTCACGCAGATCGATGCCCCGCTCCCGGGCATCGAGGATGCGCTCCGCCAGGATCCGCGACTGCTCGCCCTCGTCGGCGCAGCAGACCAGGCCGGGCTGCGGGCCGGTGCGGCGGGTCGACCAGAGCTGCTTGCGGTAGATCGATGCCGGGCCGCCCGCCGCCACGCCGGCCTCGGCGTCGACCGGTTGCCGGTCGACCGGTTGCCGGTCGTCGGTCTGCTGATCGAGCACGCCGTTGGCCACGGCCAGGATCGGCATCGTCGAGCGGTAGTTCTGCTCGAGGACGATGACCTCGGTGCCGGGATGGGTGGTGGGGAAGGCCCACATGTTGGCGACGGTGGCGGCCCGGAACCCGTAGATGGCCTGGGCGTCGTCACCGACGGCGCACAGCTCGGCATCCGGTCCGCACATGCCGCCGACGATGTCGGCCTGGATCGAGTTGCTGTCCTGGTACTCGTCGATCAGGACGTGGTCGAAGAGGCACCGGAGCGCCTCGCCGACCGGGCTGACGGTCAGGCCCCGCCAGAACAGCAGCAGGTCGTCGTAGTCGAGCACGTGGTTGCGTCGCTTGTGCTCGGTGTAGGCCCCGAACAGGGTCCGGAGGTCGTCGCCGTGATCGGCGCACCACGGGAAGTCGACCGTCAGGACGTCATCGAGCCTGGCTCGGCTGTTGACCATCCGGGAGTAGATGGCGGCGATCGTCTCGGCCCTCGGGAAGCGCCGGCCTCGCTGGCCGAAGCCCTCCTCGGTCCTCACGAGCGAGAACAGGTCGGTGCTGTCATCGTGGTCGAGGACGGTGAATCCCTCGGGAAGACCGGCTGCGGCGCCGTAGCGACGCAGCAGCCGGTTGGCGATCGAGTGGAACGTACCGCCCCAGATCCGGTCGGCAGAGCGCCCGGGGCAGGTGGCGGCGACCCGGCCGACCATCTCCGCCGCGGCCCGTCTGGTGAAGGTGAGCAGGAGGATGCGGTCCGGATCGACGCCCTGGTCGACCAGGCCGGCCACCCTCGCCACCAGGGTCCGTGTCTTGCCGGTGCCCGCCCCGGCCACGATCAGCAGCGGTGAGCCGCGGTGGGACGCAGCCCTGAGCTGCTGGGGATTCAGACCCGACCGCCAGCCGACCGGCGAGGTGGACCTCGGCGCCTCTGGTTCTGCTGGTTCGGACGGTCCTGGTGGGTCTGGTTGTTCCGGTTGTTCCGGTTGTTCCAGGTCGATGGTTGGCGAGCGGTCGGAGGATGGTGTGGCGGCGCGTGAAGGGGGATCTGCAGACATGGCGGCAATCAACCTATACCGCGCCTGTGACACGCCCGGGCTGACGTCGTTCCCCGACCCTTCGGCCGGGCCGGCACTCAGTCCAGCAGGCCGGTGATGACGAACTCGGCCCGGCGGTTCAGCGCCGCCGTCTCCGCATCGTCGCTGTCCGAGGCCAGTTCCTCGCCCCGGGGGTCGGTCTTGATCTGGTCCCGGTCGACGCCCTTGCTGAGCCAGTAGTCGACGACGGACTGGGCCCGCCTCGTCGCGACCTCGAGGTTGACCTCCTCGCTGCCGACGGCGTCGGTCCTGGTTATCACCGTGACGGAGGCCTGGGGGTTCTGGCTCAGCAGCAGGACGCCGAGATCGAGGATCGGCAGGAACGGCGGGGCGATCTCGATGCTGTTGAATCCGAACAGGACGACGTCCTCGACGAAGATCGGGGCGCTCTCGCCGGGCTCGATCACCGCCGCCGGGTCGATCTCGTACTCGTTCACCACGTTGTCCGGGCCGACGACGGCGGCCGCCTTCTGCTCGATGATCTGGCCGACCTCCTCGCTGGGCACCGTCCCGCTGAGGTAGACCTTCCCGTCTCGGTACACCGCCTGGCGACCGGAGTCGTTCAAGGTGGAGTCACCGGATGTGGCGTCGCCATCGGTCGTGGCACCCCCGTCGGCTGCCGCCGGGTCGGTATCCTCACCGTCTCCGCCATCGGTCGCCGCTGCGTCGTCGCCGGTGTCGTCGGCATCGTCGAGCGTGTCGTCGGCCGTGGCTGAATCGGTGGTGGCGTCGTCACCGGTCGCCACAGGATCGTCCGCAGTCACCTCGTCGCTGGCCAGCGTGCCGCCATCGCCCTCGGTGTCATCGGCCTCCCCGGCCGTCTCGGTCTCCGACGATCCGTCGGAGTCGGCCAGGAGGAAGCCGATCGCACCGAGGGCGATCAGGGCGGCGATACCGAGCAGGGCGAGCAGGGCGACCGGCAGCCGGCGGCGCCGTTCCTCCTCGGGGGGCTCGATGGGCGGTGGCTCGGCTTTGTCGCCGAGGACGCTCGCTGCCTCGGGGGGCGGCTCGTCGGTACTGCGCCCGGCCCAGCTCGGCAGATCTTCAAGCTCACTCATGCGGGGGATTCTCCTGGGTTTGGAACATGAACGCTTCCGCGTCCACACCGTCAGCGCCGTCGCCCCACGGACACGATACACCGTCAGGCCGCCGAAAACAGCGTGACGGCGACTGTGCCGCGAATCGGACGCTCAGACCCGATTGGCCTTCAGGGTGGCGATGATGTCCTCGAGGAGGAAGTGGAACTTGCGGGAGCCCGGGAGCCGACTGGCCGGGAGCCGGCCGTCGCCTGCCATGTTCAGCACGGTCCGCGGGTTCAGGTCGAGCAGCTCGGCCACCTGGGCTGTGTTGAGGATGGGGGGGTAGGTCGCCCTGACGGCATCGAACCCGTCGGCCGGTTCCGCTGTGCGAGCACGGGCCGGTTCGGTGGCGTCCGCCGCAGCTCGTCTCGTCGCCGGGGCGGCTTCCGCTGTGCCCTCGTTCTCCATGTGACCAACAGTAACCCACGCTTCGTCAAAGTGCGGTTGTTTCCGGCGGGGTCCGCTCGCCGCGCCCACTGGCTGGAACCACCGGGCGTGCTGCACCACAGTTGGTGGCCATGAGAGTCCCGCTCGAGCAACTACGGACCCTGGTGGAAGCGATCTTCGTCGCTGCCGGCTGCAGTCCTGCGGAGTCGACCCGTATCGCCGAGCACCTGTTGGCGGCCGACCTGGCCGGCCACCCCAGTCACGGCGTCGTCCGGGTCCGTAACTACGTCCTGTGGTTGCGGGCGGGCGCCGTCCATCCCGACCAGGAGGTGGAGATCGTCTCCGAGAACGATGCGCTGGTCGTCGTCGACGGGCACTACGGCTTCGGCCAGACGGTCGGCGAGCAGGCGGTGGCGATCGGCGTGGCGAAGGCGGCGGCGAACGGCGTCTCGGTGGTGGCGCTGCGGAACTCCGGCCACCTCGGTCGGATCGCCGACTGGGCGGAGGCGGCGGTGGACGCCGGCTACGTGTCGATCCACTTCGTGAACGTGACCGGCACCGGGCTGGTCGCCCCATACGGCGGCAAGGAGCGCCGCTTCGGCACGAACCCGATCGCCATCGGCATCCCCCAGCAGGACCGGCCGCCGATCCTGATCGACTTCGCCACCTCGGTGGTGGCGGAAGGCAAGGCCAAGGTGGCGCTCAACGGCGGCAAGCCCGTGCCGGACAACGCCCTGATCGGACCGGACGGCGTGATCACCGGCGACACGTCGGTGCTCTACGGGGAGGTCCCTCCCGGCAAGAACCCCGACCCCCGGCGGGGCCCAGGGGCGCTCCGGGCCATGGGCGAGCAGAAGGGCTCGGCCCTGGCCCTGGCCTGCGAGCTCCTGGCGGGTGTGCTGACCGGCTCCGGCACCAGCGGGTCGGAGCGGTTCTGCAACGGCATGCTGTCGATCTACCTCTCGCCGGATCACTTCGCCGTGACGGACTTCGCCGCCGAGGCCACGGAGTTCGCGGACTACGTCAGGTCCTCCGCCCCGGCCAGGTCCGACGAGCCCGTGCAGGTGCCCGGTGACATCGAGCGGGCCAGGGCCGCCGAGCAGCGGGCCAACGGCGTCGACCTGGCGGACGGGACCTGGTCCGACCTGTCGCTGACCGCCTCGTCGGTCGGGGTCGAGGTGCCCGTGGTCTGAGGGCGGGCGTCACGCCTCGTCGCGGATGACCTGGATGCCGGCGGGATCGACCAGGCTGTCGTAGAGCCGCATGTTGTGGTTGTGGCCGACGTGGTGGAGGCCGAACGCGGACTGGATCGCGGTGTACATGCCCATTGCGTCGAGGGCGTTGTTGACCGACTGCTTGGCCAGCGTCAGGCCGAACATCGGCCGCCTGGCGATGTGGGTGGCCAGCTTCATCGTCTCGGACTCGAGCTCGTCCCTCGGCACGACCCGGCTGACCATGCCGCTCCGCAGGGCCTCCTCGGCGGTGATGGCCCGTCCGGTGAACAGCATGTCCTTGGCCAGTCTGGCCCCCACCTCGAAGGGATGGGTGAAGTACTCGTGGCCGTTGACCCCGAACGCCACCACCGGGTCGCTGAACGTCGCGTCTTCGGAACAGACCACCATGTCCATCGGCCACACCAGCATCAGGCCGCCGGCGATCACCTTGCCCTGGACCTGGGCGATGGTCGGCTTCGGGATGTTGCGCCACCGCCAGCACAGCCCGACGTACATCTCGGCCTCTCTGGCCATGTAGCCCTCGGCCCCGTCGGCATCGAAGTGGCACTGGGTGCCGATGGTCGCCAGGTCGTTGATGTCGGTCCGGTCGTTCAGGTCGTGGCCGGCCGAGAAGTGGTTGCCCTCCGCAGCCAGGACGATGACCTTGGCCTCGGTGTTCCTGGCCGCCTCGTCGAACGCCTCGTTCAGCTCCGAGAGCATCTGGTAGTCCTGGGCATTGGCCCGGTCGGCCCTGGTCAGCGTGATCCTGGCCACGCCGTCGGTCGGGTCGTCGAGCCGCACTCGATCCCACTCGGTCATGGTGTACTCCGCTTCTGCTCGCAAGACGGGCCGGTTTGCGCTCCGACGTTAACGACGACGACGTGTTGCGGCCAGTCCGGCCCGGCCTCCGTCAAACCAGGGGCCATGGCCAGCGACGGCCACCGGTCTCGTCGTCGGGGAACACCCCGGCCTCCACCAGCGCTGCGGCCCTGGCCATCACGGCGTCCATCTCGAACGGGTCGAGCAGGCAGGACAGGTCGGCCGGTGGGCCCGCGGCGACGAACTGCTCGATCGCCGCCGAGATGTGGCCGGGCAGCCGCTCGCCGATGTAGTCCCACATCACCGTGCGCAACTTGAACTGGGCGTGGAACGACAGCCCGTGATCGATGCCGTAGATCCGGCCGTCGCGCCCGAGCAGGCAATGGCCCGACTTGCGGTCGGTGTTGTTGGCGATGATGTCGAGGGCGCAGAGCCGCTCCAGATCGGGGCGGCCGACGCCGTCCTCGTGCAGGGTGAAGTAGTGCTGCTCGAAGTCGGCGTCGACGAACGCCTGGACCGAGCCCTCGCCGAGTGGCCCGATCGCCAGCGTCGTCGGTGGGACCACCTGCCACCCGAGCGCTGCGGCCAGCCGATACATCGCCACCTCCCGCTTGTACAGGTCGGGTGGGAAGTCCCACAGCGGTCGCTCGCCCTTGCCCGGCTTGTAGATGGCCCGGTGGGATCGACGGTCGTCGCGGACGGTGACCATGAGCGTGGCATTCGAGCTGTACGGCATGCGACCCTCGATGTCGATCTCGCCAGTCTGGAGGAGATCGATGAGCTCGTCTGTCGGCAGGTCGAACGCAGAGCCGGGCCGAGGAGACGCCGCCGCCGAAGAGCTCATCGGGGGCCGATCATCAGTTCAGGCGGGGACAGGCGTGTCCCTCCGGATCGAGCGGCTGACCGCACAGTCGACACGGGGGACGACCCTGGGTCATCAGCTCGTCGGAGGTGACGATGAAGCTCGCAGCATGGCCGACCCCGATGTGGGCTCGGATCTTGGCCCCCTCCGGCTCGTCCGACCCGAGGAGGTCCTCCTCCAGGCCCAGATCGTCGTCGAGCTCGTCGTCCTCGTCGACCGGGATCAGCTCCTCGATGACGAGGACCACCTCGGCGTCTGCCTCGTCGACCCCGACCGCGATCTGACCGACCGTCCACTCGGCGACGGTCGGGCTGATGAGCGGGACGGCCGATGCGGGCTCGGGGGTGGACGGCAGATCGTCGAGCACGCCCTTCAGGAACTGGGCCAGGGCCTTGACCTGTTGCTTCTCCAGCCTGACCGTGACGACGGCGTGCTCGTCGCCGACCTGGAGGTAGAACACCCGCTGGCCGGGTTCACCTATGGCACCGGTGGTGAAGTGGGTTACCTCTCTGAATTCGAACGAGTCGCTCATGATCGGGTCCTGGAGGGGGGCGGCTCGAGACCGCGGTTGACAGTCTCCACGGCTCAGCTCGGCACCAGGGCTCCGAGGTCATCGCCCATGGAGTTGACACCGAGAACGGTCGGGCCGCCGAATCCGTAGACGATGGCCGAGATCGAGCACGGCCCGACCACGATCCGCTGGAAGAGGTCGAGGTGGGTGCCGAGTGCGTTGGCCACGACGGCCTTGATCGGATCGGCGTGGGATACCGCAACCACGGTCTGTCCGGGGTGGGCCGCAACGAGCTTCTGGATCGCGCCGACCATGCGCTGTTGCATCTCGGCGAACGATTCGCCTTCGGGGAACCGGAACCCGCTCGGGTACTTCTGCACCTGCTCCCACTCGGGCCGCTTGTAGAGGTCCGTCAGCTTCCGTCCGGTCCACTGGCCGAAGTCGGCCTCCAGCAGGCCGCGCTCGATCTTGACCTTGTGGCCGAGGGCTGCGGCGATCGGGGCGGCCGTCTCCCTGGTTCGTTCCATCGGCGAGGCGTAGACCGCCTTCACCCGGCGCTTGCCGAGGGCGGCGATCCGTTCCGCGGCCCGCTCGGCCTGGGCCTGACCCTCCTCGCCGAGGTGCAACCCCTTGGCCCGACCGGGTAGGACCTTGCCGGTCGTCGGCGTCTTCCCGTGACGGACCAGCAGGACCAGGGTCGGCTTCTTGCGGGACGATCGGGCCACAACGAAACCATATCGACCCTTCGATTGAACCGGTGTCATCGGGCGGTCCGGTCCTCCCGGGAGCTGCGGTGACCGAGCGCTGAACGGTGGGGCCGGCCGACCGACACTAGGGTCTGCCCGGTGGCCGACTCTCTCGAACTGGTGGCGGATGAGGTGGCGCACTGCCGAGCCTGCCCTCGCCTGGTCGAGTGGCGGGAGCGGGTGGCGGCCGAGAAGCGGGCCGCCTACGCCGACTGGGCGTACTGGGGTCGTGGCGTACCGGCCTTCGGCGATCCAAGCGCTGCGGTGGCTGTCGTCGGTCTGGCGCCAGCCGCCCACGGGGCCAACCGGACCGGTCGCATGTTCACCGGTGACCGGTCAGGCGAGTGGTTGTACCGGGCGCTCCACCGGGCCGGCTTCGCCAGCCAGCCCACGAGCGTTTCGATCGACGACGGTCTCGAGCTGCGGGGGGCGATCATCACCGCACCGGTCAAGTGCGCCCCCCCGGCCAACAAGCCGACCCCGGTCGAGCGGGACAACTGCAGCCACTTCCTGGCCAGGGAGCTGGCCCTGGTCCAGCCAACCGTTCTCGTTGCGCTCGGTGGCTTCGCCTACCAGGCGCTCTGCGCCCACATCGGTATTCGGCCCCGGCCCAAGTTCGGCCATGGCGTCGAGGTTCCCCTCAGCGACGGTCGGACCATCCTGTGCAGCTACCACGTCAGCCAGCAGAACACGTTCACGGGCAAGCTCACCGAGGACATGCTCGATGCGGTGTTCACCCGGGCCCGTGAGCTGGCCGGGCTCGGCTGAGGGCCGCCACTCGGGTCGATGACCGCTCGGGTATCGTCGAGGTGATGGACTCGGCAACCGACGCCAGGCAGGATCGCCGGAGGTGGTTTCGTCACCACCCCGGTCGGGCGGCAGCCCTGATCGTCGTGGTCGCAGCCGGTTCGGTCCTTTCGGCCTGCGCCGAGGACGAGCCGACCGGCTTCACCGCCGACAACCGCAGCGGCTTCCTGGCCGCCTGCACCCAGCCGCTCGAGGATACGAGGCTGGTGAGCGCCATCTGCCAGTGCGTCTTCGACGAGACCCAGGTCAAGATCCCCTTCAGCCGGTTCGCCACCACCGATGCGACGTTGCAGGAGCTGCCGGAGCGGCCGTTGCCGCCGGAGATAACGGGCATCATCGCCGACTGCGTCATCGAGGAGGCCGATCTCTGACCGACGGGCTGCGCCGTCCCCCGGGTTCTGGCGACGGGGGCGGCCAGGGTCAGATCGGCGTCTCGGCATCGGCGAGCGGGTCGACCCGAAGGCTCGGCACGACGGCCGCCACCAGGGTCACGCCGACCATGACCACGGCCAGCACCGCCAGGGTTCCGACCGCCCCGACGGCGTCGATGATCAAGCCGGCGGCGAGCGACCCGAGCGGGATGGCGCCCCAGCCGACGACCCGGAAGGCGCTGAGGACCCGACCCTGCAGCGCATCGGGCGTCAGGGCGT